>NZ_JBEGED010000010.1:71627-222101 GCF_040202885.1 Xanthomonas sp. WHRI 1810A | reverse complement strand
CACCGAGGCGTTTGGCTTTGGGGCTGCTGCGCAACCCATCGTCGACAAGTCAACTCCCACGCCCTCCGGGCAGAAGCAATGCTGCGGTGCCTCCCAAACTGGCGGAGCACCACCGATCTGTAGGAGCGCGCTTGCCCGCGATGAGGTCAGTACATTCAGGCCATTTTCGTTGGCTGAACACCTGCTTTCGCGAACAAGTTCGCTCCTACAGGTCCTGCGTCGCGCCTGATGCTTTTTCTCCCGTCGTGCCCTGTCACGCAACCATCACCAAAGCTTAATAGTCGTGACATCGCCCCTAAATAGCCTGCATCTGTGAAGCAATGGTTCAAACCATACAGTCGACCGGCCTTTATCCAGGCTGGCCCACGGAGACGACGCATGACTCAGATCGCCAGCATTCGAGACACCCGCGCAGACCGACGACTTCAGGCTGAACGCCTGGTTGGCAGCAAAGCCCTGCAGGAAGCCCAGGCTTTACGTTTCAGCGTCTTCAGTGGCGAATTCAACGCAAAACTCAAGGGTGCCGAGCTGGGTCTGGACATCGACGACTACGACGTCCATTGCGCACACATCGGCGTGCGCGACCTGGCCACCGGGCAATTGGTGGCGACCACCCGCCTGCTGGACCACAAGGCCGCCAGCACACTGGGCAAGTTCTACAGCGAAGAAGAATTCAGCCTCCACGGCCTGGGCCATTTACAGGGCCCGATCCTGGAATTGGGCCGCACCTGCGTGGACCCGGCCTACCGCAACGGCGGCACCATTGCGGTGTTGTGGAGCGAGCTGGCCGAGATCCTCAACGAGGGCGCCTACAGCTACCTCATGGGCTGCGCCAGCATCCCGATGCAGGACGGCGGCATCCAGGCCCACGCCATCATGCAGCGCCTGCGCGAACGTTACCTGTGCACCGAAAACCTGCGGGCCGAACCGAAAAACCCGCTGCCCACCCTTGATCTGCCCAACAACGTGATCTGCGAAATGCCGCCACTGCTCAAGGCCTACATGCGCCTGGGCGCGAAGATCTGCGGCGAGCCGTGCTGGGACGAGGATTTCCAGGTGGCCGACGTATTCATCCTGCTCAAGCGCGACGAGCTGTGCCCACGCTACGCCCGCCACTTCAAGGCAGCAGTGTAATGAGCCGGTTGCGCAGCTATGCGCGCGTCGCTCGGGTGCTGGCGGTGATCGCGCTGGGGCTGACCATCGCCGGCACCTTTACCCTCATGGAGCGCTTGCGCATCGGCCACTCGATGGCCCGCCGTCAGCGCTGGAGCAGCTGGTTCATGGCGCACCTGACCGGCGCCCTGCCCTTCCGCGTCACGGTCAGCGGCCAACTGCCCACCACGCCCATGCTGTGGGTCAGCAATCACGTGTCCTGGACTGATATTCCGCTGCTGGGCATGCTGGCGCCGCTGTCGTTTCTGTCCAAGGCCGAGGTGCGCACGTGGCCGGTGGCCGGTTGGCTGGCACTGAAAGCGGGCACGCTGTTCATTCGTCGCGGTTCGGGCGACAGCAAGCTGATCCAGAAACAGATCGGGCAACACCTGCTGGGCAATCATCCGCTGATGATCTTCCCCGAGGGCACCACCACTGATGGGCGCAGCCTGCGCACCTTCCACGGGCGTCTGCTGTCGAGCGCGGTGGAAACCGGCGTGCCGCTGCAACCGGTGGCGATTCAGTACCTGCGTAACGGCAAACCCGATCCGATTGCGCCGTTCATTGGCGATGACGATCTGCTGTCGCACTTGCGCCGGTTGTTCGCCAACGAGCAAGGGGATGTGCACATCCATCTGCTGAAGCCGATCCAGACCCTGGGCAAGGAACGCGCGGCGCTGGCATATGAAGCTCAGCAAGCGGTGCAAGTGGCCTTGTTTGGCGAGATCCCTCAAGCCGTGGTGCCGCGTCGAGAATCCAAAGCCGCTTGAGCGAACGCTTGGACCTGTGGATAAAACTCGGCGAAATCCTCGCTCAACGGCTGGTACAGACCGCGCAGTTCCTGCATGGCGCCTGCCAGCCCTTCGGGCCGTGACAGCCTGCGGGCAATCCCGGCCAACGCGTCGCCCACCATGTCGAAATCCCGATACGAACCGAGCCAGTCCTGCGCCGCCATACGCGGCGCGATGAATGCCAGACGTTCAGGCAACGCAGGCTCGTCGGCCAGTACGCGGTAAACATTATCGGTGAACGCCTCCAGCGGCACATCGGCATAGCGCTGCCAGTCTCGCGCCAGACAATGATCGAAGAACACATCCAGCACGATCCCCGCATAACGACGACGCTCCGCCGGGAAGCGGCCCATGGCGCGCTTGATCAGCGGATGCGCGTCGGTAAACGCATCGATGCGTCGGTGCAGGCGGATCGCTTCTTCAATCTCCAGCGGGAACCGACCCGGCAACAGGCCTTTGACGAAATCGCCGTAGAGACTGCCGAGCAATTGCTCCGGGCGCTGGCCGCCGAGGTGAAGGTGAGCGAGGTAGTTCATGGGATGGAATCACCTGTTTTGAAGGTTGGAGCGAGGCTTGCCCGCGAAGAAGGTGAACGGGTTGTGTCAGACATACCGTGTGATGAGCTTCGCGGGCAAGCCTCGCTCCAACAAATCAGGGCTACGTGCACTTCCCGGAAACACCTATATCGTTATAACCCGATATAGCGTTTCGCGATGTTCTCAGAACGCTTTCATATTTGTATATCGCGAAATACCAATATAAAGTTCGCCCCATCGCGATATACCGCTGAACCCTATTGAGAACGACATGCCTATCGACCTCGACGAAATAATAAAAGCCCTGGCTCATCCGGTTCGCCGCCAGATCCTGGGGTGGCTCAAAGACCCGCAAGCGTGTTTTCCCGATCAGGAGCACTCGCTGGAAAACGGTGTCTGCGCCGGTCAGATCGACCAGCGCGCCGGGCTGTCCCAGTCGACGATTTCCGCTCACCTGGCGACCCTGCAACGCGCCGGCCTGATCAGCAGCAAAAAGTACGGCCAGTGGCACTTCTTCCGACGCGACGAAGACGCCATCCAGGCGTTTTTGAAAGCCCTGTCCGAGCAGCTCTGACCCCCGACATTTCAAGGAGACGCTTCGTGCCTCTATCGCTTCTTATCTTGGCCCTGAGCGCGTTCGCCATCGGGACCACCGAGTTCGTCATCATGGGCCTGCTGCCCGAAGTGGCCACCGACCTGGGCGTCTCGATTCCCGGTGCCGGCTGGCTGGTCACCGGTTACGCCCTGGGTGTAGCGATCGGTGCGCCGTTCATGGCCATGGCCACCTCCAGGCTTGCGCGCAAAACCGCGCTGATCACGTTGATGGCCATTTTCATCATTGGCAATCTGCTGTGCGCAGTGGCCGCCGACTACAACATCCTGATGTTTGCGCGGATCGTGACCGCCCTGTGTCATGGCGCCTTCTTCGGCATCGGATCGGTGGTGGCGGCAGGCCTGGTGCCGGCCAACCGTCGCGCTTCTGCGGTGGCGCTGATGTTCACCGGTCTGACCCTGGCCAACGTGCTGGGCGTCCCGCTGGGCACGGCGCTGGGACAATTCGCCGGCTGGCGGTCGACGTTTTTCGCGGTGACCGTCATCGGTGTGCTCGCACTGATCGGGCTCATCCGTTACCTGCCCACCCGGCGCGATGAAGAGAAAATCGACATGCGCGCCGAACTGGGTGCGCTCAAGGGCGCCGGCATCTGGCTATCGCTGAGCATGACGGCGTTGTTTTCCGCCTCGATGTTCGCGCTGTTCACCTACGTCGCGCCGCTGCTGGGTGACGTAACCGGCGTCTCCCCCAAAGGCATCACCTGGACCCTGTTGCTGATTGGCCTGGGCCTGACGGTGGGCAACATCATCGGCGGCAAGCTGGCCGACCGGCGCCTGGCGGCCACGCTGATCGGCGTGTTCATCGCCATGGCGGTGATCTCCACCGCACTGAGCTGGACCAGCGTCGCGCTGATCCCCACCGAAATCACCCTGTTCCTGTGGGCCACCGCCACCTTTGCCGCCGTGCCGGCGCTGCAGATCAACGTGGTGACCTTCGGCAAGGACGCACCGAATCTGGTGTCCACCCTGAACATCAGCGCCTTCAACATCGGCAACGCCCTGGGCGCATGGATCGGCGGCACGGTCATCGAACAAGGCTTCGGCCTGACCCGCGTACCGCTGGCCGCCGCTGCGCTGGCCGTGGTGGCGCTGCTGGTGACCCTGATCAATTTCCGTCAGCGCGGCAACGCCGAACTGGCCCCTGCGACACCCTGATTCCCTGATTTTTCCTTTAACGACTGCAAGAGGATTTTTGCGAATGACCACTATTTTTGACCCGATCAAGCTGGGCGACCTGGAACTGGCGAACCGCATCATCATGGCACCGCTGACACGCTGCCGCGCCGATGAAGGCCGCGTGCCGAATGCGATGATGGCTGAATACTATGTTCAGCGTGCCTCCGCCGGCCTGATCATTTCCGAGGCCACGTCGGTCACTGAAATGGGCGTCGGCTACCCGAACACCCCCGGCATCTGGTCCAACGATCAGGTGCGTGGCTGGAGCAACGTGACCAAAGCCGTGCACGGCGCAGGCGGCAAGATTGTGCTGCAACTGTGGCACGTGGGCCGCATCTCTCACCCGCTGTACCTGAACGGTGAAACCCCGGTTGCGCCCAGCGCGATTCAACCCAAGGGCCACGTCAGCCTGGTACGTCCGATCACTGAATTCCCGACACCGCGCGCGCTGGAGCTGGCGGAAATCGCTGACATCGTCGACGCCTATCGCACCGGTGCGGAAAACGCCAAGGCGGCAGGCTTCGACGGCGTCGAGATACACGGCGCCAACGGTTATCTGCTCGATCAGTTCCTGCAAAGCAGCACCAACACCCGCACGGATGAATACGGCGGCTCCATCGAAAACCGTGCGCGCCTGATGCTGGAAGTGACCGACGCCGTGCTGGAAGTCTGGGATGCGGCCCGTGTCGGCATGCACCTGTCCCCGCGTGCTGACCTGCACGACATGGGCGACGACAACCTGGCCGAGACCTTCACCTACGTCGCCACCGAGTTGGGCAAGCGCAAGATCGCCTTCATCTGCGCCCGCGAACGTGAACTGGACGACAGCCTGGGCCCACGCCTGAAGCAAGCGTTCGGCGGCGCCTACATCGTCAACGAGAAGTTCACCAAGGAAAGCGCCAATGCCTGGCTGGCCGAGGGCAAGGCCGACGCGGTGGCGTGGGGCGTGCCGTTCATTGCCAACCCGGACCTGCCGGCACGTCTGGCCAAGGATGCCGCGCTGAACGAGCCGCACCCGGAAACCTTCTACAGCAGCGGCGCAGCGGGCTACATCGACTACCCGGCGCTGTAATCGTTGGTCTGAGCGGCAAAAAGCCCCGGCTCAGTGATGAGTCGGGGTTTTTTTTTTGAGCGGTAAAAACGTTCTCATTGTAGGAGCGCGCTTGCCCGCGATAGGGGCACATCAGCGACGTATTTATGGCTGACACACCGCCTTCGCGGGCAAGCGCGCTCCTACAGACAGTCAATCCATCACGGCCGGGCGTTGATCCGCTGCGACAACGTCTGAATCTGGCTTTGCAGGGTATTGATGTTGCGCGTCACCTGCCCGCGAAACGCATCGAATTCCGCGGTCGTGGCGCCTGCCGAGGCGGCCGGGCGGTTTTCCTGCTCGCTCTTGAGCACGATCATGTCCTGCTCCAGCCGATCAATTGCAGGGCCCGGGTTGCTCTTTTTCAGGGCCGCCACGTCTGCGGCCACGCTTTTGATCTCTGCGTCGAGTTTGTCCTGCGCCGACTGGGCCGACTTCGTGTCCGGCAGCGACGATTTCAACGCCGCGAGTTCCGTCGACACCGCTTTGAGCTGGTCCTGCAACTGGGTGTTGGTCGCCTGCTGCTGGGTCGCCTGAGTCGCGATCAGTTCCAGACGCTTGTCCAGACCGCCTTGCGCGCCAGCCACGCCCTGCTGCTGTTTGCTCTGGTCGTCCAGCTTGTCCTGCAATTCCTTGATCTGCGCCTTGAGCGCTTCGCCGCCGCTGCTGGCGAAGGTTTCCGTGGCCGTGACCTTGCCGGAAATGTCCTGCAGCCGCCCCGCCGCTTCCTCACTGATACGGGCGAAGCTTTCCTGCGTTGCGACCAGCTGCTGCTCCATCAGCGAGACCTGTTGATAACTCCACCAGCCAAGCCCGCAGAATGCGATGAACAGTACGCAGATCAACGCCCACAGCGCGCCAGTGCCCGGCGCTTTGACTTTCACCACTGGCGTGGTGCGCGAGTAGACCGTGGTGCGGTCGCGGGCGCCCGGGGCCGGCGAGAAATCCTCGTCGTCATCATCCTTGGCGCTGAGGTGCGGGATGTCATCGACGTCGTCGTATGGATCTTTGCGCATGAATGTCCCTTTGAAATCCGCTGAAACTGAATGTGGCCAGTATAACCATGGATGTCGGCATGGCCGAAACGCCCTGCGTCACTGCTGCGCTTTCCACCACCCGCAGAATTCGTCGAGGGCGGTCCACAGGCTGACTTTCGGCTCGTACTCCAGATAATGCCGCGCGCGGCTGATGTCGAGGGTGAAATCTTTGTGCATGACCTGCATGTTGATCCGCGACAGCGTGGGTTCAGGACGCCCCGGCCAGAGCAGGCAAGCGGCCTCGTTGACGGCGGCGGCGCTGTACGCCAGGCCATACAAGCGATAGCGCGTGACGGGGGGCAGCTGCATCTGGCGCATCACGTAATTGACCACGTCCCACAGCGGGATCGGCGTGCCGTTGCTGATGTTGTAGGCCTTGCCCAGCGCCGAGCCCGCCGCGAGCAGGCTGCCGAGGATGGCTTCGTTGAGGTTTTGAATGCTGGTGAAATCGACCTTGTTCAGGCCGTTGCCAACAATCGCCAGACGATTCTTGCGCTGCAGGTTCAGCAAGCGTGGAAAGACGCTGGTGTCCCCTGCGCCGGTGACCATGCGCGGGCGCAGGGCAATGACTTCCAGGCCGAATTCCTCAGCGCCGAACACCTTCTGTTCGGCCAGGTATTTGGTGGCGGCATAGTGATTGTTAAAGCGTTTGGGGACCTGTTCTTCCTTGAGGCCCACATGGGAGTGGCCGTCGAAATAAATCGAGGGCGACGACAGGTACACCAACCGGCGCACCCGCTGCTTGAGGCAGGCTTCAACGATGTTTTCGGTGACTTCGACATTGCCCCGATGAAAGTCCTGACGCCGGCCCCAGGCGCCGACCGCTCCTGCGCAATGCACCACCGCTTCGACGTCGTGGCACAGGCGAAGGGCCAGATCAGGGTCGGTCAAATCGCCCTGAACAAACTCCGCGCCACGTCGCACCAAGTGCTCGACGCCCTCGGCCCGACGGCCATTGACCCGCACGCTCATGCCCTGCTCCAGAGCGAAACGCGCAAAGCGCCCGCCAATAAAGCCGCTCGCGCCGGTGACCAGAATCTTCATTTACCGCTCCATTTGATGGCTTTACACATGACACAACAAGGCGCCCCTGTAGGAACGCGCTTGCCCGCGATGGCGTTTTGTCAGCGCCGTATTCGCCGCCCTGACACCGCTCAATCGCGGGCAAGCGTGCTCCTACAACTGAGGCACTGACGCTCAATCCGGCGCCAGCGGCACCAACCACTGCCCGGCATTTTTCGCCAGATGCTCGGTCAGGCGGGTCAGCAACTGCCCGCCATTGCGCCAATGATGCCAGTACAAAGGCACATCGACCGGACGATCAGCCAACAATTCCACCAATGTCCCGCGCTTGAGTTGTTCGCGCACCTGCAACTCCGGCACCAGGCCCCAGCCCATGCCGGCCTCGGCCATGCGGATGAAACCTTCGGACGAGGGGCACACGTGGTGATGAAAGCCGTCACCCACGCCCAGCGCTGCCAGGTAGCGATGTTGCAGGAAATCGTCGGGACCGTAGACCAGCGCCGGCGTTTTACCGATGCGCAGCGGGTCGACACCGTCAGGGAAATAGCGCGCCACAAACGCGGGACTGGCCAGCGCACGATAGCGCATGGCCCCCAACACCACACTCCGGGCCCCGGCCACCGGGCGCTCGCTGCCACATAAACAGGCGGCAACCTCTCCGGCCCGCATGCGCTTGAGTCCGACGTCCTGGTCTTCCACCACCAGGTCGGTGAGCAACCCCTGCTCCACGCAGAAATCCCCAACCGCCGGCACCCACCAGGTCGCCAGGCTGTCAGCGTTGAGCGCGATACGCAGGCGTTCGGGCATGCCCTCCTCGTCCAGCGCCGGCACCTGACTTTGCAGATCCCGCTCCAGCAACCGCACCTGCTGCACATGGTTGAGCAATCGTCGGCCGATGTCAGTCGGGGTCGGGGGCGTGGCGCGTATCAGCACCGGCAATCCGGTTCGCGCCTCCAGCAGTTTGATGCGCTGGGACACCGCCGATTGCGACAAACCCAACACCTGAGCGGCGCGTTCGAATCCGGCTTGCTCGATGACCGCCGCCAGCGCCGACAGCAATTTGTAGTCGAACATCAGTTTTCCTAATGAGCGATGAAGAATATTGGTTTTTCTTATACAGGGTCTGGCGGGAGAATCACCCCATTCTTCCAGTTACGAGATCACGTTTATGTCCGGTGAAACTTCACTCAACGTTCTATTACGCAGCATGAGCCCGGCGCTCAACCCAGGTGAGTACGTGTTCTGCAGCGTGGCGGACGCTGGCGCACTCGGCGGCGTCGAGGTGATCGGCAGTTTCCGGGAAGGGGAAGGCCTGAGCGTTATCCTTCATCGCCGCGACGCCGAATCCCTGGGCCTGGACTGCGCGTACGTCATGGCCTGGATCACCTTGACCGTGCATTCCTCCCTCGAAGCCGTCGGGCTGACGGCGGCCTTTGCCAGTGCGCTGGGCCAGGTGGGTATCAGCTGCAACGTGGTCGCCGGCTTCTATCACGATCATTTGTTTGTCGGAAAAGACGACGCCCAAAACGCCCTTGATGTGCTGTCGAACCTCGCTCGCGACGCCCACTGATCCCGAACCGGAGCCTCTGCCATGTGGCAAAGCTATCTCAATGGATTGCTGGTGTCGGCAGGGCTGATCATGGCGATCGGTACCCAGAACGCCTTCGTGCTCGCCCAGAGTCTGCGCCGCGAACATCACCTGCTGGTGGCGCTGCTATGCATCGTGTGTGACGCCTTGCTGGTGGCAGCGGGTGTTTTCGGTCTGGCCAGCGTACTGGCGCACAACCCGACCGTGCTGGCCGTGGCGCGCTGGGGCGGCGTGCTGTTTTTGCTGTGGTACGGGGTGCAGGCGCTGCGTCGGGCCTGTTCGCGACAGAGCCTGCAACACGGCGACGGCACCGGGTTGCGTTCGCGCCGGGCCGTATTGTTGAGTGCGCTGGCGGTGACCCTGCTCAACCCACACGTCTATCTGGACACCGTGTTGCTGATCGGCTCACTCGGCGCGCAACAGACGGTGCCGGGCGCCTATGTGGTCGGTGCCGCGAGTGCCTCGTTGTTGTGGTTCTCGACGCTGGCCATCGGTGCCGCGTGGCTGGCGCCCTGGCTGGCACGTCCCGCCACCTGGCGCCTGCTGGACCTGATGGTGGCGGTGATGATGTTCAGCGTCGCGGCGCAGTTGATTCGCTCGGTTTGAACACTGTGTACTTTTGTAGGAGCGCTTGCCCGCGATAGCATTCGGTCAGCCACCGCAGATGTTGGATGTGTCGCCTTTTCGCGGGCAAGCGTGCTCCTACAAATACCGTAGTTTTCAATCACCCCAGCCCCTGCAAAATCTTCATGATCTTCATCGCGCCGCTCTGGAACCTCTATCCCACACTGTTGTTGCGTGGTTAAGGGCCGGGGCCGGTGCTATGATCCTGACCCTGCGCCGCAACGAGTAAAAACTCGACGGCGTGTTTGTCCGGCCGCCCGTGATCGGCCTTGCGCTCACCGCAACCTGACCTGATTAGGAGAATTACAATGGCTTTTGAATTGCCGCCGCTGCCGTACGCACATGATGCTCTGGCACCGCACATTTCCAAGGAAACCCTGGAATACCACCACGACAAGCACCACAACACCTACGTCGTGAACTTGAACAACCTGGTGCCAGGTACAGAATTCGAAGGCAAAACCCTGGAAGAAATCGTCAAGACTTCGTCGGGCGGTATCTTCAACAACGCAGCCCAGGTCTGGAACCACACGTTCTACTGGAACTGCCTGGCGCCCAATGCTGGCGGCGAACCTACCGGTGCGCTCGCTGACGCGATCAACGCAGCATTCGGTTCTTTCGACAAATTCAAAGAAGAATTCAGCAAGACGTCCATCGGCACCTTCGGTTCAGGCTGGGGCTGGCTGGTGAAAAAGGCTGACGGTTCCCTGGCCCTGGCCAGCACCATCGGCGCCGGCAACCCGATCACCAGTGGCGACACCCCGCTGCTGACCTGCGATGTCTGGGAACACGCTTACTACATCGACTACCGTAACCTGCGTCCAAAGTACGTTGAGGCGTTCTGGAACCTGGTGAACTGGTCGTTCGTTGCCGAGCAGTTTGAAGGCAAAAACTTCACCGCTTGATCGACGCTTGCGTCAGCACGATAAAAAACCCGGCATGTCCGGGTTTTTTTTCGTCTTTCGGTGTGGTTTAAGTATTGTCAGCAAACGATAGCGGACTAATATCAGTCTCTTCCCAAAGGCAATGAAACAGTCTTAAGTAAACTCAGCTGTCGACCGACACAATGATGTTGAGCTGATAGCCAGTGTTAAACGGCACACGAAGGAAAATAGTGGGATCGGGCATTCTTATGTCGCTTGATCTGCGGGTTCGCTTTTGCCAAGGCTTGCAACCAGTCAACTGCTCCCGGCATGGATGAAGGAATGCTCATTTGAAGCTGGAACTCAAAGACAGCTTGTCGGTGAAGCTGCTGCGCGTCGTGTTGCTGTCGGCTCTGATCGTGGGCGTGGTGCTCAGCTGTGCGCAAATTGTCTACGACGCGTACAAGACCCGCCAGGCAGTGGCCAGCGATGCCGCGCGGATTCTCGACATGTTTCGCGACCCCTCGACCCAGGCGGTGTACAGCCTGGACCGTGAAATGGGCATGCAGGTCATTGAAGGGCTGTTTCAGGACAAGGCCGTGCGCATGGCGTCCATCGGCCATCCGAACGAAACCGTGCTCGCTGAAAAATCCCGTGAGCTCAGCGCCTCACCTACCCGTTGGCTGACCGACCCGATTCTCGGCCAGGAGCGCAGCTTCACCACCCAACTGGTCGGCCGCAGCCCGTACAGCGAATATTACGGCGACCTGCGCATCACCCTCGACACCGCCACGTACGGCCAGGGCTTTATCACCAACTCCTTCATCATTTTCATCTCCGGTGTGTTGCGCGCCCTGGCGATGGGGCTGGTGCTGTATCTGGTGTATCACTGGCTGCTGACCAAACCGCTGTCGAAAATCATCGAACACTTGATCAGCATCAATCCCGACCGCCCAAGCGAGCACCAGATCCCGTTGCTCAAGGGCCACGAGAAAAACGAGCTGGGCATCTGGGTCAACACCGCCAATCAATTGCTGGCGTCCATCGAGCGCAATACGCACCTGCGCCATGAGGCCGAAACCAGCCTGTTGCGCATGGCCGAATACGATTTCCTCACCGGCCTGCCCAACCGCCAGCAGTTGCAGCAGCAGCTGGACAAGATTCTGGTGGACGCCGGCAAGGTGCAGCACCGGGTCGCGGTGCTGTGTGTCGGGCTGGATGACTTCAAGGGGATCAACGAACAGTTCAGCTACCAGACCGGCGATCAACTGTTGCTGGCGCTGTCCGATCGACTGCGCGCGCACAGCGGTCGCCTGGGCACGCTGGCACGGCTGGGCGGCGATCAGTTCGCGCTGGTCCAGGCCGACATCGAGCAACCCTATGAAGCGGCCGAGCTGGCGCAGAACATTCTCGATGACCTGGAAGCGCCGTTTGCGCTGGACCATCAGGAAATCAGGCTGCGCGCCACCATCGGCATCACGCTGTTCCCGGAAGACGGCGACAGCACCGAAAAGCTGCTGCAGAAAGCCGAACAGACCATGACGCTGGCCAAGACCCGGTCGCGCAACCGCTATCAGTTTTACATCGCCAGCGTCGACAGTGAGATGCGTCGCCGCCGTGAGCTGGAAAAGGACCTGCGCGACGCCTTGGTGCGCGAGCAGTTTTACCTGGTCTACCAGCCGCAAATCAGTTATCGCAACCAGCGGGTAGTGGGCGTCGAGGCCTTGATTCGCTGGAATCACCCGGAGCACGGTCTGGTGCCGCCGGATCAGTTCATCCCGCTGGCCGAACAGAACGGCACGATCATCGCGATTGGCGAATGGGTACTGGACCAGGCCTGCCGCCAGCTGCGCGAATGGCACGACCAAGGCTTTCTGGACCTGCGCATGGCGGTCAACCTGTCCACCGTTCAGCTGCACCACGCCGAACTGCCGCGGGTGGTGAACAACCTGCTGCAGATCTATCGTCTGCCACCGCGCAGTCTGGAGCTGGAGGTCACGGAAACCGGCCTGATGGAAGACATCAGCACCGCTGCCCAGCATTTGCTCAGCCTGCGTCGCTCTGGCGCATTGATCGCCATCGATGACTTCGGGACCGGGTATTCCTCGCTCAGTTACCTGAAGAGCCTGCCGCTGGACAAGATCAAGATCGACAAGAGCTTCGTGCAGGACCTGATCGATGACGACGACGACGCCACCATCGTGCGCGCCATCATCCAGCTGGGTAAAAGCCTGGGCATGCAGGTGATTGCCGAAGGAGTGGAAACCGCCGAGCAAGAGGCCTATATCATTTCCGAAGGCTGCCACGAGGGACAGGGCTACTTCTACAGCAAGCCGCTCCCCGCGCGCGAGTTGCTGGCGTACCTCAAACAGGCAGAACGTACGCATATGGGCGTGTTGTAACGCGCCGCTTACCACTTGTAGGAGCCAACTTGTTGGCGAAGCGGGCTTCCCTGTTGAATCCGATAGATCGCTTCGCGAACAAGTTCGCTCCTACAGAATTGCCGCCGCATCCCCGCCTGAAAACCTCTGTCACACCTTGAAATACCTCCCCGCCTCACTAAAGGCCAATCGCCTTTACACAGAATGCAAATCTTTCGCATTATGTCGCAGCTTTTTCTGGCGCATGCCGCCGATCTCACTTCCCGACGCAGGATTCCGTCATGATCCGTATGCCCCTGGCAACCGCTAGTCTGTTGGCCATCGCTATCTCACTCGCCGGATGTGGCGAGGGCAAAGACAAGCCCGCTGCCGCTGCGCCAACCCCCGCTCCTGCCGCCGCAACCACCACAGCACCTGCTGCCGCAGCGCCTGCCCAGACCCACGATGCCGCCGCCAAGGCCGTGGTCGCTAATTACGCCAACATGGTCTTTGCCGTGTTCAGCGACGCGGAATCCACCGCCAAGACCCTGCGCACCACCATCGACACCTTCCTCGCCAACCCCAACGATCAGACACTCAAGGCTGCGCGTGACGCCTGGACTGCGGCCCGCGTGCCGTACATGCAGAGCGAAGTCTTCCGCTTCGGCAACACCATCATCGATGACTGGGAAGGACAGGTGAATGCCTGGCCGCTGGACGAAGGCCTGATCGACTACGTCGCCAAGGATTACCAGCACGCCCTGGGCAACCCCGGCGCCACCGCCAACATCGTCGCCAACACCACCGTGCAAGTGGGCGAAGACAAAGTTGACGTCACGCAAATCACTCCTGAAAAACTCGCCAGCCTCAACGAGCTGGGCGGCGCCGAAGCCAACGTTGCCACTGGCTACCATGCCGTGGAATTCCTGCTCTGGGGTCAGGACCTGCACGGCAACGAAGCCGGCGCGGGCGAACGTCCGGCCAGCGACTACATCGAAGGCGCAGGCGGCACCGGCGGCCATAACGACCGTCGTCGCGCGTACCTGAAGTCAGTGACGGACCTGCTGGTCAGCGACCTGGAAGAAATGGTCAACAACTGGAAGCCCGGCGTCGCCGACAATTACCGCGCGTCGCTGGAAGGCGAATCCGGCGAAAGCGGTCTGCGCAAAATGCTCTTCGGCATGGGCAGCCTGTCGTTGGGCGAGCTGGCTGGCGAACGCATGAAAGTGGCACTGGAAGCCAATTCCAGCGAAGACGAACACGACTGCTTCAGCGACAACACGCACAACTCGCACTTTTACAACGGGCTGGGAATCCGCAACGTATACCTGGGCGAGTACACCCGCGTCGACGGCACCAAGGTCACGGGCCCAAGCCTGTCATCGCTGGTCGCCAAGGCTGACGCCGCAACCGACACCACCCTGCGGGCCGACCTGGACGCCACCCAGGACAAACTCAAAGCCATCGTCGATCACGCCAACAAGGGCGAGCATTTCGACCAACTGATCGCTGCGGGCAACACTGCAGGCAATCAGGTGGTGCGCGACGCCATCGCCGCGCTGGTCAAGCAGACCGGCGCCATCGAACAGGCCGCGGGCAAGCTGGGGATCACCGACCTGAACCCTGACAACGCCGATCACGAGTTCTGATCCAACCGCTAAATCCCGCGGTTCGCGGGGCGCAACAAACACGCCGGTCCTCGTCCTGGGGACCGGCTTTTTTGTGCCTGGATTTTAGGCCCCGGCACAGTCCAGCACCGTGGCCCGATGGGGCCCGGACCGGACCGGTCTCGAAGTCGCGTAGGGCATTTCCCATTCATGACTTGTCGGATTGAAGCTGATGTTTACCGCGCCGATCATTTGCACTTTCTTGATCCACCCCATCCAGGAGGGAGACAGCCAGTGCCAACAAAAGACAGAAAAAGGCGCGCCGTCAAAGACGTTAATCACAACGACTACGGCATTCACTTATTGATCGGCGCGAAAGGGCCGAGGGCATGGAAAGTCACGATTTACCGCGACGGCTCGGTCTACAACCGTCTGTTCTCGTTCTCGCGCTACGGCGGGTCGGACGCTGCCCGCAAAGCGGCGGACGCGTGCCGGGACGAACTGATGCTGGCCTACCTGCCCAGGCTCAGCCGTGACATTCGTCAGCGGCTCATCAGCACCAACACCAGCGGCCATCCCGGCGTGCACTATCGCTGCTACACCGGCGTCGCCTACTGGGTGGCCCGCACCACATTGCGCAACGGCAGCAGCGTGACAAAGTCGTTCCGGGTCGAATTCTACGGCCATGAACGGGCCAAGGAGATGGCCATCCGTGAACGCGAGCGACAGCTCGACCTGCTGGGCGATTACCGTTCATTCAAGGTGGCGCAGGGCGAGAAACACCTCATCCAGCTGATCAAGGAAAACCCGTCACTGGAGATCGTCGGCATATGAATCCCCTGCCGCGGGCTGGCATCACTAATTGGTAACAACACGTTGCCAGGAGGGGCCTAAACGCAAATCCCTCCTATTCATGAAGGGCCGGGCTGGTAAGCTTGCTCGCCCGGATTTCCAGCCCGTCGCAGGATGTGTATGACCACGCGGTTCCATCAAACGCTTCTCCTGCTGGCGGCCATTGCCACTGGCGGGTGTGATGACGCCCCGCGTTTTACCCAGCCTGAACCCGGCGAACAACGGTCTGCCGGCGCCGCGACGGTCAGCAAGACGGACCGCAATGCCTTCTCGCTGCCCTCCGCCAATCTGTCCCCTTCACGGCGCCTGGATTTCAGCGTCGGCAATAGCTTCTTCCGCAGCCCCTGGGTGATCGCGCCCTCCACCACCACCGCCCGCGACGGGCTGGGGCCGCTGTTCAACACCAACGCCTGTCAGAATTGCCACATCAAGGACGGTCGCGGTCATCCACCCGAGCCGGGGGACAGCAACGCCGTGTCGATGCTGGTGCGCCTTTCCATTCCCGATGACCCGGCGTACGCCGAACGCATTGCCCGGTTGGGCCTGCTGCCGGAGCCGGTCTACGGCGCACAGTTGCAGGACATGGCCGTACCCGGCGTCGCTCCCGAAGGCCGGGTGCGTGTCGAATACGACGCCATGACCCTGCATTTTCGCGACGGCACACCGATTCAGCTGCGTCGCCCGACCTTGCAGATCACTCATCTGGGTTACGGCCCGATGCATCCCCAGACCCGCGCCTCGGCACGCATCGCGCCACCGATGATCGGCCTGGGTTTGCTGGAGGCGATTCCCGCTTCGTCCATTCTCGCCAACGCCGACCCCGACGATAAAAAAGGCACCGGTATCTCTGGCCGGGCCAATTGGGTGTGGGACGACGCACAACAGAAAACCATGCTCGGCCGCTTTGGCTGGAAGGCGGGGCAGCCGGGTATCAACCAGCAGAACTCCCACGCGCTGGCGGGAGACATGGGCCTGACCACAAGCCTGAACAGGTCCGATGACTGCACCGCCACGCAGACCGACTGCCTCACTGCACCCAACGGCGCCGGGCCCGATGGCGAGCCGGAAGTCAGCGACAACATCCTGCGTTTGATCACCTTTTACACCCGCAACCTGGGCGTACCGGCACGGCGCAATGTCGGGGACGAGCAAGTGCTGCTGGGCAAGACCCTGTTCTACAAGGCGGGGTGCCAGCAATGCCACACGCCGCAGTTCACCACCGGGCCGGATGCCAGCGAGCCGGAACTGGCCAATCAGCTGATTCGTCCCTACACCGATCTTTTGCTGCACGACATGGGCGAAGGCCTGGCGGACAACGTGAGTGAGTTCCAGGCCACGGGGCAGGAATGGCGTACCCCGCCGCTGTGGGGCATCGGGCTGACCCAAACGGTCAGCGGGCACACGCAGTTCCTGCACGACGGACGTGCCCGCAGCCTGATGGAAGCGGTGCTCTGGCACGGCGGCGAGGCCCAGGCCGCACAACGCCAGGTGCTGGCTTTCGACGAAACACAACGCGCAGCGCTGCTGGCGTTCCTGAATTCGCTATGACGGCGTTTCTCATTTTATTGTTTGAATACCAAGGAGCCGGACATGTTTCGTCCCAAGCTGTTGTTCACCAGCCTTGCCGCACTCGCGCTGGGCGCCTGTGCGCCTTCAGACCCGCAGGCCGTGACCTCCGCCGCCATTGCCAAGCAGGTGATCCTGCCGACCTACAGCCGCTGGGTCGACACTGACCGGCAACTGGCGATCAGCGCGTTGGCGTTCTGCCAGGGTAAATCCGACCTGGCCACCGCCCGCGCCGATTTCCTCCAGGCACAAAAAGCCTGGGCCCAACTGCAGCCGTTGCTGATCGGGCCGCTCGCTGAAGGCAACCGCACCTGGCAGGTGCAGTTCTGGCCGGACAAGAAAAACCTCGTCGGGCGTCAGGTCGAGCAGTTGATCACGGCCCAACCGAATATCACCGTTGACGCGCTGACCAAGGCCAGTGTCGTGGTGCAGGGCCTGTCAGCCTACGAGTACATCCTGTTCGACGCCGGCATCGACATGGCCAACGCTGAACAGAAAGCCCGCTACTGTCCGTTGTTGATGGCCATCGGCGAACGGCAGAAAGCCCTGGCCGAGGACATCCTCAACGGCTGGAATTCCGCGGACGGCATGCTGGCTCAGTTGAGCAAGTTTCCCAACCCGCGCTACGCCGATTCCCACGAAGCCATCGCCGAATTGCTGCGCGTGCAGGTGACCGCGCTGGACAGCCTGAAGAAGAAACTCGGCACCCCGCTGGGCCGTCAGACCAAAGGTGCGCCGCAGCCTTTCCAGGCCGAAGCCTGGCGCAGCAAATCTTCGCTCAGCAGCCTGCAAGCGAGCCTGGAAAGCGCCGAAACGGTCTGGACCGGCGTCGACAACCATGGCCTGCGCGGCCTGCTGCCCGCCGAGCAGAAACCACTGGCTGACAAGATCGACGCCGCCTACGCTGCCAGTCGTAAATTGCTGGCCGGCTTAAAGCCCCCGTTGGTGGATCTACTCGCCAGCGACGAAGGCCGTCAGCAACTCAACGCGTTCTACGACAGCCTCAACGTGGTCCACCGCTTGCACGAAGGCGAGCTGGCCAAAGCGCTGAACATTCAATTGGGTTTCAATGCCAACGACGGTGACTGATATGTTGCGACGCCAGGCCCTGGCTCTCGGCAGCCTCGTTCTCAGCGCGTGTACCCTGGGCGGCTGGACGCTGTTCCGGAAGAACAACGAAAGCCCGCTGCTGCTTTCTGCCCGCGATGACGCTGACGGCAAGCATTACGCCGTGGGTTATCGGGTGGACGGCACCCAGGTGTTCGCCACGCCGGTGGGCCAGCGTTGCCACGACATCATCAATCACCCCGAACTTGCCGTTGCGCTGTTCGTCGCCCGCAGGCCGGGGACCGAAAGCTACCTGATCGACCTGCGCGACGGTCGCTTGCTGCAAACCATTACCTCGCCCCCCAACCGGCACTTCTATGGCCACGCGGTGATTCATCGCGGCGGCGAGTGGTTGTACGCCACCGAGAACGACACCACCGATCCAGGCCGTGGTTTGCTGGGCGTCTATCGCTTCGTCGAGGGCCGGCTGCAACGCAGCGGTGAGGTATCGACCCATGGCGTCGGCCCGCATCAGGTCTCGTGGATGCCGGACGGTGAAACCCTGGTGGTGGCCAACGGCGGTATCAGGACCGAGGCCGAAAGCCGGGTGGAGATGAACCTGAACGCGATGGAACCGAGCCTGGTCCTGATGCAGCGGGACGGCACGCTGCTCAGCAAAGAGACCCTGCCCCAACAGATGAACAGCGTGCGCCACCTGGCGATTGCCGAGGACGGCACCATTGTCTCCGGACAACAGTTCATGGGCGCAAGCCATGAGTCCTCCGAGCTGCTCGCGATCAAGCGCCCGGGCCAGCCGTTCGCCGCGTTCCCGGTGCAGCCGGCGCAACTGCACTCCATGGCGCATTACACCGCCAGCGTTGCCATCCACAATGAGCTGCGACTGGTGGCGTTGACCGCGCCCCGGGGCAATCGCTTTTTCATCTGGGACCTGGACAGCGGCGCCGTGCGCCTGGACGCGCCGCTGCCTGATTGCGCGGGTGTCGGCGCCGTGGCAGACGGCTTCGTCGTGACCTCCGGGCAAGGCCGTTGCCGGTTCTACGACTGCCGCCGCAGCACATTGGCGGCTATGCCACTGGAATTGCCGGCCGGGTTGTGGGACAACCATTTGCATCTGGTTTGAGCGGACACATCCGCGCCTTGTGTAGGAGCTGACGAGCCGCCGAAGGCTGCGAATCGGTGGTGAGTCTGGCGCAATTGTGTCGCCTGACTCATTTCCATCGCAGCCTTCGGCAGCTCGTCAGCTCCTACACTGGAGGCGTCATCTGTTTTGCAAGGAAGTGAAATATGTTGCGTCGTCGCATGCTCATCATGCTGGCTGTGGTCCTGATCGTTGTCCTGGCCCTCGGCGGTTACAAAGCATTTTCGGTGTATCAACAAATCCAGCAATTCACCGCGCCTAAACCGCCGATCAAAGTGGCCGTGGCGATTGCTGAAGAGCGTCCGTGGCAAAGCCGTTTGCCCGCCATCGGCAGTCTCAAGGCGCTGCAAGGCGTGGACCTGAGTCTCGAGATCGCCGGCACGGTAAAGCTCGTTCAGTTTGAGTCAGGGCAAAAGGTCAAGGTCGGTCAGCCGCTGCTGCAACTGGACAGCGATGTCGAGAAGGCCCTGCTCGGGACCGCCGAGGCCGATCTGGGGCTGGCGCAGGTCGAGTTCGGCCGTGGCAGCAAGCTGGTGGTGGATCAGGCCATCTCTAAAGGGGATTTCGACAAGCTGGCCGCCACCCAGAAAAAAGCCTCTGCAACGGTGGCGCAGCTCAACGCGTCGCTGGCGAAGAAACGCATTCTCGCGCCGTTCAGCGGCACCATCGGCATTCGTCAGGTGGATGTCGGCGACTACCTCGCCAGCGGCACCGTGATCGCCACGCTTCAGGACCTGAGCAGCCTGTACGCCGACTTCTACGTCCCGGAGCAGACCCTGCCGAAACTGGCCATCGGCCAAGCGGTGCAGGTCGGCGTGGCGGCCTACCCGGATCAGGTGTTCGCGGCCAGAATCAGCGCCATCAACCCCAAAGTCGAAGACGCCACGCGCAATGTGCTGGTGCGCGCCACGCTGCCCAACCCCGACAGCAAGCTGCTGCCCGGCATGTTCACCAGCCTGCAGGTGGTGCTGGGCGATGACAGCCAGCAATTGGTGCTCCCGGAAAGCGCGATTACCTACACGCTGTACGGCAATTCGGTGTACGTCGTGGTGCCGAAGAAGAACGCCGACGGTCAACCCGAGAAGGACGACAAGGGCCAGGCGCAACTGGCGGTAGAGCGGCGTTTCGTCGAGACCGGCGAGCGGCGCGGCGGCCAGGTCATCATCAGCAAAGGACTGACCCGCGGCGAGCAAGTGGTCAGCGGCGGTCAGCTCAAGCTGGACAACGGCGCCCACGTCATCGTCAGCGACGAGCCGGCGTTACCGGGGCAGAACAGCCAGCCGCGCGCTGACTGATCAAGGAATCGATCATGGCCTTTACCGACCCGTTCATCCGTCGCCCCGTCCTGGCCTGCGTGATCAGTCTGCTGATCGTGCTCCTGGGTTTTCAGGCGTTCAACAAACTGACTATCCGCCAGTATCCGCAGATGGAAAACGCGCTGATCACGGTGACCACCGCCTACCCCGGCGCCAACGCCGAGACGATTCAGGGCTACATCACGCAACCGTTGCAGCAAAGTCTGGCGAGCGCTGAGGGCATCGACTACATGACGTCGGTGAGCCGGCAGAATTTCTCGGTGATTTCGATTTACGCGCGCATCGGTGCGGACAGCGACCGGCTGTTCACCGAATTGCTGGCCAAGGCCAACGAGGTCAAGAACAAGCTGCCGCAGGACGCGGAGGATCCGGTGCTGAGCAAAGAGGCAGCCGACGCCTCGGCCCTGATGTACATCAGTTTCTACAGCTCGCAACTGGGCAATCCGCAGATCACCGACTACCTGTCCCGGGTGGTCCAGCCCAAGCTGGCCACCCTGCCCGGCATGGCCGAAGCCGAGATTCTCGGCAATCAGGTTTTCGCCATGCGCCTGTGGCTGGACCCGATCAAACTCGCAGGCTTCGGCCTCACCGCCAGCGACGTCACCGACGCGGTGCGCAAATACAACTTCCTGTCGGCGGCGGGCGAGGTCAAAGGCGAGTACGTGGTCACCAGCGTCAACGCGACCACCGACCTGAAGTCCCCGGAAACCTTCGCTGCCATCCCGCTGAAAACCATGGGCGACAGCCGGGTGCTGCTGGGGGATGTGGCGCGGGTCGAGATGGGTGCGGAAAACTACGACACCGTCAGTTCCTTCGATGGCACGCCGTCGGTGTACATCGGCATCAAAGGCACCCCAAGCTCCAACCCGCTGGACGTGATCAAGGAAGTGCGGCGGATCATGCCGGAGCTCGAAAGCCAGCTGCCGCCGACCCTGAAGGTGTCCATCGCCTACGACGCCACGCTGTTCATCACCGCGTCCATCAACGAGGTGGTGAAGACGCTGATCGAAGCCGTGCTGATCGTCATCGTCGTGGTGTTCTTGTTTCTGGGGGCGTTGCGCTCGGTGCTGATCCCGGTGATCACCATTCCGCTGTCGATGATCGGCGTGCTGTTCTTCATGCAACTGATGGGGTACTCGATCAACCTGCTGACCCTGCTGGCGATGGTGCTGGCCATCGGGCTGGTGGTGGATGACGCCATTGTCGTGGTGGAGAACATTCATCGCCACATTGAAGACGGCAAGACGCCGTTCGATGCGGCGCTGGAAGGGGCGCGGGAGATTGCCATGCCGGTGGTCTCGATGACCATCACGTTGGCCGCGGTGTATGCGCCCATCGGTTTTCTCCAGGGGCTGACCGGCGCGCTGTTCAAGGAGTTCGCGCTGACCCTGGCCGGCGCCGTGATCATTTCCGGCATCGTCGCCCTGACCCTGTCACCGATGATGTGCGCCCTGCTCCTGCGCCACGATCCGAACCCCACCGGCCTGGCGCACAAACTCGACACTGTTTTCGAAGGCCTGAAAGTGCGCTATCAGCGCGTGCTGCACGGCACGCTGAACACCCGCCCGGTGGTGATCGTGTTTGCGCTGATCGTGCTGTGCCTGATCCCGGTGTTTCTCAAGTTCACTCAGTCGCAACTGGCGCCGGATGAAGACCAGGGCATCATTTTCATGATGTCCACCGGGCCGCAGCCGACCAACCTGGATTACATGAACGCCTACACCGATCAGTTCATCGAGATCTTCAAGGGGTTCCCCGAGTACTACTCCTCGTTCCAGATCAACGGCTTCAATGGCGTGCAAACCGGGGTGGGTGGTTTCCTGCTCAAGCCGTGGGACGAGCGCAGCCGCACGCAAATGGCAATCCTGCCGGAGGTGCAGGCCAAGCTGGCGGGCATCACCGGCTTGCAGATCTTCGGCTTCAACCTGCCGTCGCTGCCGGGCACCGGGGAAGGCCTGCCGTTTCAGTTCGTGCTCAACACGCCCAACGATTACGCCGCGCTGCTGGAAGTCGCGGACCGGATCAAGAAGCGCGCCGAAGCCTCAGGCAAGTTCGCCTTTCTCGACATCGACCTGGCCTTCGACAAGCCGGAAGTCGTGGTGGATATCGATCGGGCCAAGGCGGCGCAAATGGGTGTGTCGATGCAGGACCTGGGCGGAACGCTGGCCACGCTGCTGGGCGAGTCCGAGATCAACCGGTTCACCATCGAGGGCCGCAGCTACAAGGTCATCGCCCAGGTGGAACGACCGTTCCGCGACAACCCCGACTGGCTGAACAACTACTACGTGAAGAACGACCAGAACCAGATGCTGCCATTATCGACCCTGATCAAAGTCAGTGACCGCGCCCGGCCGCGCCAGTTGAATCAGTTCCAGCAGCTCAACTCGGCGATCATCTCCGGCTTCCCGCTGGTGAGTCAGGGCGAGGCCATCGAACTCGTCAGGCAGATCGCCAGCGAAGAAGCGCCGGCAGGGTTTGCCTACGACTACGCCGGCGCCTCGCGGCAGTACGTGCAGGAAGGCAGTGCGCTGTGGGTCACGTTCGGCCTGGCGCTGGCGATTATTTTTCTGGTGCTGGCGGCGCAGTTCGAGAGTTTCCGGGATCCGCTGGTGATTCTGGTGACCGTCCCGCTGTCGATCTGCGGCGCGCTGATTCCGCTGTTCCTCGGGCTGTCCACGCTCAACATCTACACCCAGGTGGGGCTGGTCACGTTGATCGGGCTGATCAGCAAACACGGGATTCTGATCGTCGAGTTCGCCAACCAGCTACGGCGGGACAGGGGCCTGTCGGCACGAGAAGCAGTGGAGCAAGCCGCTTCCATTCGCTTGCGCCCGGTGTTGATGACCACCGCCGCCATGGTCTTCGGGATGGTGCCGTTGATTATCGCGACCGGCGCTGGCGCGGTGAGTCGATTCGATATCGGGATGGTGATTGCCACGGGGATGTCCGTCGGCACGCTGTTTACGCTGTTTGTGCTGCCGTGTGTGTATACGTTGCTGGCGGCGAAGGACAAGCAACCGGAGCCAGTTCCAAAGACCGCAGACGCCTGAAAAATCGTTCGCGGGCAAGCCTCGCTCCAACAAAAAAGGCCCCGATCAACGGGGCCTTCAGGCAGGGGGTGGGTTCAATTCTGGTGGCCTGATCCCTGGGCCAGACCGTACATGAACAACAGCAAATCGTGGTCAGGCCGCTGGGCGACGTCCGCTTTCACCGCGCGGGGTAGATAACAGATGCCTTCGCCATGCTCGGCACTCAGGATCTTCGGCCGAGGCTGCTCCCAAGCCGCCAGCGCCACGGAGGCAACGCCCAACGCCCCGACCAGAAACAAACCTCGTGCCAGTTCTAGCTTCATCGATCTAAACCTTTGATTGGGCTGCCAAACGCCGTCTCGTAAAAATAGACCAGCTTGCTCCAGTCTGCAGGCTTGAACGACGAGTGGCGGCGCAGCTGTTTCATGTCGTGCTGCGCGGCCCCGTAGGCGGTCAGACGGCGGCGGCATTTTTCCAGATCGATCAGCGCCACTTCAGGTTTGGCGTCGGCGCCCTCCCCGACCACCCGCACAAAAACGTGCTTGATGTAGATACAACTGTGCTGCCAGCGGCCCTTGTGCATGCGCGCCAGGTTTTCCGCCAGCTCTTTGAGCATCTTTTCGTACACCACTTCGCCGTGGCGTTCGCGACCACCGGCGGCATACCATTTTTCGATTTCATCAAACCCGTCGAGGGAGGCGGTCACCAGCAAGGCGCGCCACTCGTTGTTCTCGTCACGCTCGGCGCCGCAGAACACCATTTTCGGCACGTTCACATTCAACCGGCGCAAGCCTTCGAGGGCGTCACGTTCGCGCAATACGGTCGGGCGACCGAACGGGTGCAGCCAACTGCGGTAGATGTGTCCGGTTTGCCGTTTCACGTAAAGCAACCGACCGTTTTCCGACACGACACGCTGCACACCGCTTTCCCCGCCACGACGAACATTGGGTTCTTCAACCCACTCCCCGCGCGTGCTCCAGAAATAAGAGAAGCGGTCCTTGGCCGGAATTGCCAAGTCTGCGACGAAATCAACAGCCATCCTGTTACCTCTTGCGTAATACATAGACACGCCACATGGCGTACAACGGCAGGAAATCCATTCGCTCCTGGATACGAAATCCTGCCTGCTCAAATTCTGCTTCTACTGTGGCCACCGGTAACACGAAACGGTTCTGGTAACCCTCCTGCTGCCGCTTGCGCTCGGCGCGCTTGCGTTTCCAGGCCTTGAAGTTGCCATCCACCCACAACGAAGTAATCACGCTGTCGCGCGTAACCCGGTGAAACTCCTTCAATAAAGTCGCCCGGTGCTGCGGATCGCCAATGTGGTGCATCAGCCGCATGCAAAAAATACTGTCCACCGCATTGTCCGGCATGTCGATGGCAAAGGCGGATGTCTGCAAGGGTCGTACCCTTTTCACCACCTCCGGCGCTTGCGACTGGCACGCCATGGCCACCATGTCCGCCGAGTTGTCCGCACCGATGATCACACGATTGGCTTTTTCAGCCAGCAAGGGCCAGAAACGCCCCGCACCGCAAGGCAGGTCCATTACCAGCCCAGGTTCACCCGCCAGCGCCAGTGCGCGCCTGGCCAGCTGTTCATCGCGACGATGAGACAGCCCTCGGGCCAAACCGTCTTTGTGCTTGTGCAGGTATTTCTGCGCGTGATCCCGGTTGTACTTGCGCGAAAACTCCAGCTCTATCCGTTTGGTCATGGTGTACCTCCCCAAAGATGTCGATTCGCACCGTAAGGGGGGCTACGTCATCCTGAGGTCATACTTATGTGAAAAAAATGTCATGTTCGCCGGGCAGATGTTACGAGGTTTTACTGCGCGCTGTAGGAATCGGGTAATAGGTTCGTCAGAAAATAGCCGTATCACCCCGCGAATAGTCCTAACAGTCGTGCGCTTCAGCCGGCCTCAGGTGTCAGATCCACGATAAATCGGCACCCGTTGGGTTCCATGGTTTCCAGGTCCACGCGCCAGCCCTGGTTCTCGCAGATGCGCTGTACCAACGACAAGCCCAAGCCCAGGCCTTCGCCGCGCTGTTCACTGCCGCGCACGAAGGGCTTGAACATGGCTTCGCGTTTTTCTTCCGGGATACCCACGCCGCTGTCTTCGACGACGAACCCTTCACCCTGCAGTGTCAGGCGGATGAACCCGCTGTCGGTGTAATGCAGCGCGTTGCGCAACAGGTTGCCCATGACAGCGTAAAGAAAGGTCGCGTTGTAGGACGTGCCCGAGGCCTGGCCCGGTGTGTAAGTCAGTTGCAGGCCCTTGGACTCGATCGGATCACGCCACAAGGCAATCAGTTGCTCGGCCGCAGCTTGCAGCGACAACTGGGGATTGAGCCCGGCGTCGTCGCGCTGGGTTCGCGCGAGCATGAGGAAGGTCTGCACCAGGTCGCGCATCTCCTCGCACGCCCGAGCCACGCGTTCGACCTGGGCCTTGGCGCGTTGATCCAGCGCCGGGTTTTCCAGCAGCAGCTCACAGGAACTGGCCAGCACCATCAACGGTGTGCGCAGCTCGTGGCTGACGTCGCTGGTGAACATGCGCTCGCGAGTCAGGGCGTCGCGTAACCGACCCAGGGTGGCGTCGAAGGCCACGGCCAGTTCGCCCACCTCATCGGCGGCGTAATCCGGCGCCAGGGGGGGCGCAAGGCCCAGCAGTTGATCGCGATGACGGACCTGACGCGCAAGCCGCACCACCGGCGCCATTACCCGTCGGGCGAGAATCCAGCCCAGGAATACCGCCAGTGCCAGCGCCAGGACGAAACCCACCAGCACCACGGCAAACAGCACCCGCTCACGCTCCTCGAAATCGCTCTGGTCCTGCAGCAGCACGTAATGGCGGTTGTCCACCACCTCAACCATGGCGTGGTAAGACAGCGGCCCGCGGAAGACTTCGTGGAAACCCGGCTCCAGATGACGCAGGTCCTTGGGCAGGTCGAAGTCGCCCGGCCCGCCGCTGAAGTAAAACAGCTGGTCGGGCTCGGGGCGATGACTCCAGTCGCTGACGTTGTCCATCAACAGCAGGCGGGTCAGATCGCCGCCGAGCCCGGCCGAAATCAACTTCTCCTCCACCAGGTGCACCGTGGCGACGATGCCCATGGCGAACGATCCGGCCACCAGCGCGCTCATCAGGGCAAAGGCAATGATGATCCGCTGGGCAAGGCTTTGCTTAAACTCCATCACGACCCTCGGCCAGGCGATAGCCCACGCCATGCACCGTCTGCAACAACGGTTTGGCGAATGGCTTATCGATCACCTGACGCAACTGGTGAACGTGGCTGCGCAGGCTGTCACTGTCCGGGCAATCGTCGCCCCAGAGGGCTTCTTCGAGGATTTCACGTCGCAGCACGTGGGGACTCTTCTGCATCAGGACCGCCAGCAGTTTCAGGCCAACGGGGTTGAGCTTGAGCAGGCGGTTCTCACGGGTGACCTCCAGGGTGTCGAGGTCGTAAATCAGATCGGCCACCTGCAACGTGCGCTTGCCGCCGCCTTGGGCACGACGCAGCACCGCTTCGATGCGAGCCGCCAGTTCCGACAAGGCGAAAGGTTTGAGCAGGTAATCGTCTGCGCCTGAGCGGAAACCCTGCAGGCGGTCGTCCAACTGGTCGCGGGCGGTGAGCATGATCACCGGGGTGTCGCGCCGGGCGTCTTCACGCAGGCGCTTGCACAACGTGTAGCCGTCGATGCCCGGCAGCATGATGTCCAGCACAATGAGGTCGTAATGTTCGGTCGCCGCCAGGTGCAGCCCGGAGAGCCCATCCTGCGCGCAATCGACGGTATAGCCTTTCATCCCCAGGTAATCGGCCAGATTGGCCAGGATGTCGCGGTTGTCTTCAACCAGCAGAATTCGCATGGGGGCACGTTCTCCATTTGCAGGGTACGGCCTGAGCCGCAGTACCACGCATTTTCAGAGCTGAAGGCGTGTGCGACGGGTCAGAGTTGGCGGCAGCTTAAGGCGAAGTGGGCTGCAGGGAAAGCGCCGTATTGCATAACGTTTTTTTCACTCCCGGTTCACGGCCCGCTGACACTCAACCGCTCATTCTCCCGCCGGTCCTCGGCTCGAACCCGAGCATTCTCGTCCCCCCTTCTCTGGATCACACATGCCAATAGCCGTCGCAACGCCTGAGTCGCGCCCACTCAACGCGTGGGTGTGCCTGGGCATCCCCGCCGTCACGGCCATCGCCCTTCTTTTGCTGGAACTGACCTCGATGGACATGGATGTCGCGAAGTGGGCGTTTGACCCGGCGGCCGGGAATTTCATCGGCCGCCACAGTTACTTTCTGGAAAACGTGCTGCACGACCGGGCCAAGGAAGTGGTGATTGCACTGGCGGTGCTGGCATTTGTGGGGTTCGTCGGCGCGTTCTTCATCGAGCAACTCAAGCCCTGGCGTCGGGAGTTGGGGTGTCTGGTGCTGTCGATGGCGCTTTCCACCGGCTTTGTGACGCCGGTGAAAGTGGCGACCTCGGTGCAGTGCCCGTGGAGCCTGACGGATTTCGGCGGCACGGAAACCTACAGCAAACTGCTCAGCCCTCGCCCGCCCACCGACAAGCCCGGCCGTTGCTGGCCAGGCGGTCATGCGGCGACCGGCTTTACGTTGTTTGCGCTGTACTTTGTGTGGCGTGACCGCAAGCCGAAACTGGCCCGGGCGGGGCTGGTGTTTGCCTTCGGCCTGGGGACGGTGTTTTCCATCGGCCGAATGCTGCAGGGTGCGCATTTTTTGTCGCACAACATCTGGACGGCGGTGTTCTGCTGGCTTATCTGTCTGGGGGCCTACTATGCGGTGCTCTACAGACCCGCGTCGAGCAAGGCACGCGGGCTGGGTTCGGAGCGCATTTCGACCTGATATGCAGGCGTTACGCGTTCCCCTGTAGGAGCTGACGAGTACCGCGAGGCTCCGGGGTCGCGCTCGACCGATGCGGTTTGGCTGACACGATTTTGCTTGTGTGTATATCCGTTATCGGGGGTGTTGCTGACATCGGTTCCGCTCTTACAGCGGGTCACTTTGTCTTGGCAAAGTAACCAAACCGCCTCGCTCCCGTGTCCGGCCCCTCCTTCGTCGGGGTTCCCTCGCTCCGGCATTGCTCCGCCGGTACGCGCCAAACGGACATCCATGTCCTAGTGGCGCTCGCACGACATCCATGTCGTGCGCCCGGCTCCGCAACACCTGCGCTCGGCCTCCCAAAGTCGCAATTTGTGGTGTTCACACCATCTCCACACGCCAGAAGAAAAGGCACGCGCTCTGCGCTCTTGGACGCGGAGCGTCCAATGCGGCGTTCCCACGCGGGAGCGTGGGAACGATCAGGCTTGTTCACTCGCCTTTGATCCTTATCCGCGCCAGTCCAGACACCACAAAACGCGACTTGGGTGCAGGCCGAACGCAGGTGGCGCGCAGTGGGATATCCGGGCATGGATGCCCGGTAAGCGCCGCCAGGACATGGATGTCCGTTCGGCGCGTGCCCACGGAGCGTCGCCGGAGTGAGGGAACCCGACGAAGGAGGGCCAAACCGGGAGCCAATGGTTTTGGTTACTTTTCCCGAAAGAAAAGTGACCCGCCGTAAGGGCGGAACCGATGTAAGCAACACCTTCGATAACGGATATACACACCGACCAAATCCGAGGCGTGTCAGGTAGACCGCATCGCGACCGTCGTAACCTCCGATTGCTCCTACAAGGGACCGCAGCGTTGCGCACACCCATAAAAAAACCCCGCCGAAGCGGGGTTTTTTAACATCGGGGTAAGGCTGGCTTACATCATGCCGCCCATACCACCCATGCCGCCCATGTCTGGCATACCGCCGCCAGCTGGACCTTTGTCATCAACCACGTCAGCAATCATCGCTTCGGTAGTGATCATCAGACTGGCGATCGAAGACGCAGCCTGCAACGCCGAACGCGTCACTTTAGCCGGATCCAGGATACCCATCTCGATCATGTCGCCGTATTCGCCGGTGGCAGCGTTGTAACCGTAGTTACCGGTACCCTGCTTGACCTTATCGACCACAACGCTTGGCTCGTCACCGGAGTTGGCAACGATCTGGCGCAGTGGCGCTTCAACTGCACGACGCAGCAGAGCGATACCTACGTTCTGGTCAGCGTTGTCGCCGCGCAGTTCGGAGATTGCCTGCAGCGAGCGAACCAGTGCCACGCCGCCGCCAGGTACCACGCCCTCTTCAACGGCTGCACGGGTGGCGTGCAGGGCGTCTTCAACGCGGGCTTTCTTCTCTTTCATTTCAACTTCGGAACCAGCGCCGACCTTGATCACTGCAACGCCGCCGGACAACTTGGCCAGACGCTCTTGCAGTTTTTCTTTGTCGTAATCCGAAGACGTGTCACCGATCTGCTGACGGATCTGAGCGATACGACCGTCGATGTCGGTACGAACGCCAGCACCGTCGATGATGGTGGTGTTTTCTTTGTTCAGCACAACGCGCTTGGCATTACCCAGGTGTTCCAGGGTAGCGGTTTCCAGGCTCAGGCCGATTTCTTCGGAAATCACGGTGCCGCCAGTCAGGACAGCGATGTCCTGCAGCATGGCCTTGCGACGGTCGCCGAAGCCTGGAGCCTTGACGGCTGCAACCTTGACGATACCGCGCATGTTGTTCACAACCAGCGTCGCCAGGGCTTCGCCTTCAACGTCTTCGGCAACGATCAACAGCGGACGGCCGGCTTTGGCCACTGCTTCCAGAACAGGCAGCATTTCGCGGATGTTCGAGATCTTCTTGTCAACCAGCAGCAACAGCGGGCTGTCGAGCTCGGCAACCATGGTGTCCGGCTTGTTGATGAAGTACGGGGACAGGTAACCGCGGTCGAACTGCATGCCTTCAACAACCGACAGTTCGTTTTCCAGACCTGTGCCTTCTTCAACGGTGATAACACCGTCTTTGGTCACTTTTTCCATGGCTTCGGCAATGATGTCGCCGATGGAATTGTCGGAGTTGGCCGAGATGGTGCCGACCTGGGCGATCGCCTTGGTGTCAGTGCACGGCTTGGACAGCTTGCGCAGCTCAGCAACGATGGCGATGGTCGCCTTGTCGATGCCGCGCTTGAGGTCCATCGGGTTCATGCCGGCAGCGACGGCTTTCAGGCCTTCGTTGACGATGGCTTGAGCCAGAACGGTTGCAGTGGTGGTGCCGTCGCCTGCGTCATCGTTGGCACGGGAGGCAACGTCTTTGACCAGCTGCGCGCCCATGTTTTCGAAACGGTCTTTGAGTTCGATTTCCTTGGCAACCGACACACCGTCTTTGGTGATCAGCGGAGCGCCAAAGCTTTTCTCGATGATGACGTTACGACCCTTCGGGCCCAGCGTTGCTTTTACTGCGTCAGCCAGGACGTTTACACCGGCGAGCATTTTTTTACGGCCAACGTCGCCGAACTTAACTTCTTTAGCAGCCATGATCGATATTCCTTAAATACTTTGTAGTAACGGGAAATGCGCGGGAATCACTCAGCCTTCGACGACTGCGAGAATTTCGTTCTCGCTCATCACCAGCAGGTCTTCGCCGTCTACTTTCACAGTGTTGCTGCCGGAGTAAGGGCCGAACACCACTTTGTCACCCACTTTCACGGCCGGCGCACGTACTTCACCGTTGTCCAGGACGCGACCTGTACCCACAGCGAGGATCTCGCCGCGGTTAGGCTTTTCAGCGGCCGAACCTGGCAGAACGATGCCGCCAGCAGTTTTGGTTTCTTCTTCGCTGCGACGGATTACGACGCGGTCATGCAGAGGACGAAGCTTCATTGTCGATCTCCTGATTATGGTTTTTGAACGCCCGGTGTCAGCACCGGCGGGTTAAAACATCCGGGCTTGCCGGTTACGGTTCGCGAGCGAACCGCAGAATACGGTCTGGCGAAACGCGCCAGAAACCTTGCGGTGACCCATACATAAGGGCGTACGAGCTGATTACAAGGCCACGGCAGAAAATTTTTGTGACACGCAGGGCCCTGAAAACAAGCGCGGCACCCGAAGGTGCCGCGCAGTCAGGGATGGGTCATCACTTATCGCGATGTTCAAACTCGCCTTCGATGACTTCGCCTTCAATCACGTCCGGCTTGCGCGCACCGGGACGACCGGCGCCAGGGGGCGTGGAGACATCAGCGACCGGGTCATCGGCGAACGCACGGCGACGCATGGCTGAATTTTCAGCGCGTTGACGCACCTTGGCCACCAACGCCTTACGGGTGAACGGCATCAGGCAGATCAAGCCCAACACGTCACTGATGAACCCCGGCAACAGCAGCAGACCGCCACCCACCGTCATCATCAGGCCGTCCATCATCTGTTGCGCGGGCAGCTCGCCCCGCGATAACGCTTCGCGCGCACGCAATGCGGTCGCAAACCCGGCAACCCGGATCACAAACAAGCCCAGCATCGATCCGCCGACGACCAGGAGGAACGTCGCGAGAAAGCCAATGGACATGCCGACTTTCACCAGCACGAACAGCTCGAGCACCGGAAAAAGCAAAAAAAGAACCAGAAAAACGCGCATCAAATACATTCCTCGACGCAGAAGTGACTGCCAATACACCTTAAATGACGTCGCAAGCTCGTGAATTCAAGCCTCAATGGCGTCGCGCGTCGGCCATTTTTGGGCGTGAGCCAGCTGGACCAAGGCTTGGCGCACTTGTATCGGCGTATGACAGGGCTCGCTGAATGCCAGCCAGTAAAGGCCATGACCGATGCGAAGGTGCATACCTTCGCTGTCGACGCCGACCAGTGTTGCAGGTTCGGTCTCGGGCAATCCGCACACGCTGACGTAGTGCGCGATGGCTTTGGTGTGATCTTCGTTCATGTGCTCGACCATGCTGGTCTCGGCCGCACCGGCAAACGGATTGGCCAAGGCCACATCGTCGAGCCAATGGATCGCGCCGAACCCGCCGATGAAGCGATAGCGCACCGGCGCCAGCACCCAGAAATCGAAATCGTGGGCGCTGTGGTAGCTGGCCGATTCAGGGAAATAGCGGTAGTAGCGCTGGGCGGCTGCTTCGATTGCCGCCTCATCGGTCACCTTCACCCCTTCGGCCATGACCGTGACACGCCCCACGGCCTGAACATCTTCCGCTTCACGCTCCCCCACCAGCAACGAACATTTGCTGTCGTTGAGCAGGTTATGGGTGTGCTGGGCGATGCGGCTGATCAAGATCAACGGACGTCCGTGGTCATCAAGGCAATACGGCACCACCGAACCGAAGGGAAAACCCGGCATCGATTTGGAATGGGTCGAGAGGACGCCGCGGTATTCCTTAAGCAACAGCTCTCGGGCTTGCCGGGCAGCTTTGGCGCTCATGGGAGGCTCCTGAACAGTGAATCCGGCGAACGCGGAAAGAGGCGCTGGCATGTGCCGAGCGAGGTGCAGATACGATAAGCGTTATCGTGGGTGGGTGCCAGATACAGGCGCAGGGCTCATTGCTTTTGTAGGAGCTGACGAGCTGCCGAAGGCTGCGAGCCGGGGGCACGTGCGACGAATAATCATCGACTGGCCCAACGCTTCGCAGCCTTCGGCGGCTCGTCAGCTCCTACCCAAGCAAGCCGAATCGAAGGTATGCGTGAAATCAGTTACCAGGCCACACCAAAACCTGCGGTGTAGCGCGTGCGGTCCAGGTCGCCGTCTGACGAGCCGCTGATGATGTCTTTCTCGGCCTTGACGTTGAGCGAGGCCCATTCGGTGACTTTGTAGCGCAATCCGACTTCGCTTTCGAGGCTGTAGTCCGCCACGCCGCTGAGGGGCTTGCCCACTTCGCCGTTGGTGAAGAACTCGACCTTCTTACCGATCAGGTAGCGGTTGTAATCCCACGTACCCGCGACCGAGTAGAAGTTGTCCTTCTCGCCGTTGGAATATTCGAAGTCAGTGCGGTTGATCAGGGCGCCCAGTTTGAACGCGCCCAGTTCGTCATCCCAGAACTGGTAGCCAGGACCGGTACCGACCACGCGCTGGCGGGCCAGGTCTTCGATGGTGTCGCGCTTGTACGTGACGCGACCGTCCCAGAACCATTTGTCGGTGAAGAAACGGTCAACCGAGTATTCCACTTCCCAGTTATTGGTGGTGGTCAACTGGTCCTGGGATTCGCGGTTGTACTCGCCCTTGGCGTTGTGACGCCATTTGCCGTGGGTCGCCGTGGTCTTGAACGCGATGTTGTAGTCGTCGGTATCGTTTTCAGCACGCTGGAAGTCCAGCGCGGCATCGATATTGCCTTTCCACACCAGATCAGTGACGACCGGCTTAGGCTTGAGGATCTGCTGGATGCTGGCCAGTTCGACTGTCTTGGGCGCGTCGCCGTTGGCCAGCGTGACCTTGCCGTCATCCGCCGCTTGCAACGACTTGGAAATTTCGCCGTTGTAGGCGTCCTGCTTGACCAACAGATGCTGGTCACTTTCCAGCGTCTTGATCTCTTTCCAGTCCAGCGGGATATCACCGGCGTACTTGGTGTTCAACAGCAGCTTGCCGCCGTCGAAGACCTTGATGGTGCCCGTAAGCTTGTCGCCGTTTTTCAACCAGACGGTGTCGGCAAGCAAGGGAGTGGAAGCGCTGGTAACAGCAAGGCACAACAAGGTTCTGTAAAGCATAGGCGGCGACAAGGCTCGTGTTTGCGAAAAATCGGGCATTATCCGGGTGGATAACGTCTAGGCAATCCAGGGACCACCAATACAGCAGTCACAGACCGTAGGAAAGCTCCCTAGTTCCTTATCGAAAATTCCTATTCAGCATTCAATCAGGAACGAACGCGTGACCTCACTGCCCCCAACCTCCGACGACCCCAGCGGTCAATCGGCCGCACAAGCCCGAAAAACGGCGCTTTACCTGACCCTGCATCAAGTGCCGGAAGGCAAGGTTGTCAGCTATGGGCAACTGGCTGATCTGGCGGGTTTAGGACGAGCGGCACGCTTCGTCGGGCGGACGCTCAGCCAGCTGCCGGAAGGCTCTAGCCTGCCGTGGCATCGGGTGGTCGGCGCCGGTGGCAAACTCAGTCTGCAGCTCGGGACGGTCTCAGGTGACGAGCAACGTGCCCGTTTGAGGGCAGAAGGCGTGAATATCCATAACAATCGGGTAGATATGCAACGCCATGGCTGGCGCCCGACAGAGCACAACGGTTAGAGTGCGCCCTTTGTTTTCGTAACCTGAGGCAGATTCCAGCCCATGCCCCGCAAAACCTGGCGCGCCGCGCTCGCCGCATATGCCAGCCCTTCGACACTTGTATTGCTGCTACTCGGATTTGCCGCGGGCATGCCTTACATGTTGGTCTTTTCAACGCTTTCAGTGTGGTTGCGCGAAGCCGGTGTCGCTCGCGAGACCATCGGTTATGCCAGCCTGATCGGTCTTGCCTATGCCTTCAAATGGGTCTGGTCGCCCCTTCTCGACCAATGGCGTCTGCCCCTGCTCGGGCGGCTCGGGCGTCGCCGCTCATGGCTGGTGCTGTCGCAATCACTGGTGGTCCTGGGCCTGATCGGCATGGGTTTCTGTGACCCGCAGCAGCACTTGTCCTGGCTGATCGCAATTGCGGTGGTGGTGTCGTTTTCGTCCGCCACTCAAGACATCGCCATCGACGCCTACCGCCTGGAAATCGCCTCCGACAGTCAACAAGCCACGCTCGCCGCCAGCTACATGGCCGGTTATCGCGTCGCGGCCCTGCTGGCGACTGCCGGTGCCTTGTACTTCGCCGAAGGCTTCGGCTCCACCGGTTTCGCCTACAAGCACTCCGCCTGGACGGGCACCTATGTGCTGTTCGGCCTGCTGATGCTGCCCGCGCTGGTCACCACACTGATCATGCGCGAACCGGCGGTGCCGTTGCGCACACAGCTGTCTGCCGCGCGCTATGGCTTCATCCACCAACTGGCGTCGGTGTTCGTGCTGATAATCCTGTTGGTATCCGTGCCGGCGATGTTCACTCAGCTCTACAACACTGACTTTGCCAGCGTGCTGTTCGAAGGCACGACCTGGAAAGACCTGTTGATGGAAGACCGCGCCTTCCTGCGGGCCATCCTCTACACCCTGCTGACCACGCTGTGCCTGTCGTCCATCGGCCGTCGCGGTCTGGCGCCGGTGCTCACCCCCGTCAACGACTTCATCCTGCGCTACCGCTGGCAGGCATTTCTGTTGCTGGGGCTGATCGCGACCTATCGCATGTCCGACACGGTGATGGGCGTGATGGCCAACGTCTTCTACATCGATCAGGGCTTCACCAAGGACCAGATCGCCAGCGTCAGCAAGATCTTCGGCTTGATCATGACCCTGGCCGGTGCCGGTTTCGGCGGTTTGCTGATCGTACGCTTCGGCATCCTGCCGATTCTGTTCATTGGCGGTGTGACGTCGGCGTCCACCAACCTGCTGTTCCTGATGCTGGCCGACATGGGCCCGAACCTGAAGATGCTGGTCGTGACGATCTCGCTGGATAACTTCAGTTCGGGGCTCGCGACGTCAGCATTCGTGGCATACCTGTCGAGCCTGACCAACCTCAAGTTTTCGGCCACGCAATACGCGCTGCTCAGCTCCATCATGCTATTGCTGCCGCGACTGATTGGCGGTTACTCGGGGGTCATGGTGGAGAAGCTCGGCTACCACAACTTCTTCCTGGCCACCGCATTGATGGGCGTGCCGACGTTGCTGATGATTGCGCTGCACTGGATGCAGGAGGCGCGCAAGGAGCGGCTCATCGAAGCCGCCAAGGCACTGCCGACGCAGACGCCGGTGAGTGAGCAGCCCTGAGCGAGCGCGACGCGAACGTGTAGGAGCTGACGAGCCGCCAAAGGCTGCGATGCAATTTGTCTGACACACCGCATCGCAGCCTCGCACGGGCTCGTCAGCTCCTACAGGGGGGCGAGGGGCAAACAAAAAGGCCCCGCGCTTTCACAAGCCAGGGCCTTTTGATTGTTGCTGTCGCGATTACTTCTGCGCGGCGTCTTCCTGCACCACTCGAATCACCCGCTGCGGGAACGGGATGTCGATGTTGGCCGCACGCAAGCGGTCACGGGCTTCGGCGTTGAAGCGGTTGGACACGTCGCCGAAATCGCCGGTCTTGGTCCAGACCCGCAACGACACCGTGATCGAACTGTCGCCCAGGGCTGCCACGACGGCCTGCGGGGCCGGGTCCTGCAGGATGCGCGGATCATCGGCCATGTCCAGCAGTACCTGCATCGCCTGCTTGAGGTCAGCCTCGTAATCCACGCCCACATCGAACGTGATCTTGCGTGTCGGTTGGCGATTGGTGTTGGTGATGATGCCGTTCGACAGATTGCCGTTGGGCAGGATCACGGTCTTGTTGTCGCCGGTGCGCAACACGGTATGGAAAATCTGGATGGTGTCGACGGTCCCGGAAACGCCCTGGGCTTCGATCCAGTCACCGATGCGGAACGGGCGAAACAGCAAAATCAGCACCCCCCCGGCGAAGTTTGCCAGGCTGCCTTGCAGCGCCAGACCGATGGCCAGACCCGCAGCACCAATGGCCGCGACAAAGGAGGTGGTTTCCACGCCAATCATCGACGCCACGCTGACGATCAGCAGGATCTTGAGGATGATGTTGGCCAGCGTACTGATGAACCCCTGCAGCGCAAGGTCTGCATGCCTCAATGCCAACAACGCACCGATTTTGCTGGTCAGTCGGTTGATCAGCCACCAACCGATGGTCAGCGTCACCAGTGCCAGCAGCACGCGGCTGCCGTATTCCATGATCATCGGGATCCAGGCCTCGGACGCCTTGACCAGATGATCCACCTGATTTTCCAGGTTCAACTCCATCGATGTCTCCTTTTGCTCGCAAAACGAAAGACCGAAACAACAACGCTTGCGCCGTCATCATTTCGGTCAGGCTCAGCCCTCCGACGCCCGTCAAACCCGTAGGTTCCCGGTAAACAGGCGGGGCTGGCCGATTGCGGCGATCAGTCGCGGAAGTTGTTGAACTGCAGCGGCATGCCAAATTCGTGACCGCGCAGCAGGGCCATCGCTTCCTGCAGATCGTCACGCTTCTTGCCGGTGACGCGCACCTGCTCGCCCTGAATGGCGGCCTGGACCTTGAGCTTGGCGTCCTTGATGTGGGCGACGATCTTCTTGGCCAGCTCTTTGTCGATGCCTTCCTTGAGCGTGGCTTCTTGCTTCATCAGCTTGCCGGAACCGAAGGCGTCTTTGACTTCCAGGCATTGCACGTCGATCTTGCGCTTGACCAGCGCGAGCTTGAGGATCTCCACCATGGCCTCCAGCTGAAAATCGGCCTCGGCGGTCAGGTTGATCATCAAGTCCTTTTCCTTGAACTCGAAGCTGCCTTTGCCTTTGAGGTCGTACCGACGATCCAGGTCTTTCATGGCATTATCGACGGCATTAGTGACTTCGTGTTTATCCAGCTCCGACACTACGTCGAACGAGGGCATGTAAATTCTCCAATTGAACGGCGCGGCTCGGGGATGCAGAGGGAGCGCGCCTGACTTGACGTTATGAAAGCCGCATCATTATAACGAGACTTTTCCTACGTTCACTGTGAGCCTGTGATGTCGATGTCGGTTTCCTTTATTTCACAGTCAATCGCCTGCCTGCGGCGCAGGCGTTGATGTCCAATACCTGGCACGTCCTGGGTGCGGGCAGTCTCGGCACGCTGTGGGCGACCCGACTGTTTCGCGCAGGCTTTCCGGTTCGGCTAATCGTGCGGGATGCCGCGAGATTGGCAGCGTACGAGGCGGCAGGCGGGCTGACGCTGGATGAACAGGGTCAGCGCCAAACCTACGCGATTGCGGCGCAAATCCCACACACCGACGCGCCCATTGAACGATTGCTGGTGGCCTGCAAGGCGTACGAGGCAGAGCACGCCGTTTCCAGCGTGGCGGCACGCCTTTGCCCTGCTGCGGACATCTTGTTGCTGCAGAACGGGCTGGGCAGTCAGGACGCAGTGGCCGCTTGCGTGCCGACGGCTCGGTGCGTGCCGATCTCCAGTACCGAGGGCGCCTTTCGCGATCGGGACTTCAGCGTGGTGTTTGCCGGCCAAGGCTTCAACTGGCTGGGGGACTCGACCGATCAGGTGCCGCCTCACTGGCTGCATGAGCTGCGAACTGCGGGCATCACCCACGAATGGACTCCTGACATCCTCACCCGCCTCTGGCGCAAGCTGGCCCTCAACTGCGCGATCAATCCGCTGACGGTGCTGCATGACTGTCGCAACGGCGGGTTGTTGGCCCACGATGACGAAGTGGCAACGCTCTGCGCCGAGCTGACCCGACTGCTGGAATGTTGCGGTCAGCCGGCAGCGGCGGTCGACCTGCATGCCGAGGTCGTGCGGGTGATTCAGGCGACAGCCGCCAATTATTCCTCCATGCATCAGGACGTCGCCCAAAGGCGCCGCACCGAGATCAGCTACCTGCTGGGTTATGCGTGTGCCGCGGCAGAGCGTCATCAGTGTCCGGTACCGGCGCTGAACCTGTTGCGTGATCGCCTGATCGCACACCTCGAGGCTCGCGGGCTGCGCAGCGACTGACGCGCAATTTCGCGGCGCGGGTTTGCGCGCGAACTGAACAGCGCTACCCTGCCTGCTCCTTTGTCTGCCAGTGATACCGCCTCATGCCATTGCGCCAACGCCTGGAAAACCTGCCGGTCGGTCAAAAGCTGCTGGCGGCCTTGCTGGTCCTGCTCACCACGGTGCTGGTGGTGGCGAATCTGACGTTCATCAGCGCGGCGTATTACATTTCTCAGGAAGCCATGGCGCCACAGGCGCTGCAGACCATTGGCCGATTGATCAGCAACCCTGGCCTGTCCGCGCAGGCGCTGGAGTCCGCCGCCAACGGTCAGGCCCTGCTCAAGGAACTGAAAAATTACGGCCCGCTGCGCGCGGCGGCGTTGTACGACTCCGAAGGCAACCGCCTGGCGCAGGTCCAGCAAGGCGACAAACTTCGGCTGCCGGACCATTTCCGTAACCTGGAAACCTGGCGCATCACCGAGTTTCGCAACACCCAAGTGATCCCCGTGCCCAAGCCCGGCAGCGCGCCCGGCCATTTACTGCTGGTGGCCAGCAGCGAATTGCCCACCGCGTTCTACACCGGCACCCTCACCGCCAGCCTAGGCATTCTGATTTTCAGCGTGCTGCTGTGGGCAGGCGTGGCGCGGCAGATCCGGCGCTTCATCACCGAGCCGATCTATCAGCTTGAAGACCTTTCCCGTCGGGTCACCCGCGAAGAAAACTACGCACTGCGTGCAGGCCCAGGCAATCACGACGAGATCGGCAGCCTCGCCGAGGCCTTCAACACCATGCTGTCACGCATGGAAGCCCGCGAGCAGCAGCTCAAGCGCGCCCGGGACGATTCCCAGCAAGCCTACGATCAGGCGCAGGGGCTGGCCGAGGAAACCCGCCACACCAACCGCAAGCTGGAGCTGGAAGTCCAGGTGCGCAGCAAAATCGAGAAAAAGCTCACCGGCTTTCAGAATTACCTCAACAGCATCATCGATTCGATGCCCTCGGCGCTGATTGCGCTGGACGAACAGCTGTACGTCACGCAGTGGAATCAGGAGGCCGGCGCGCTTTCCGGAACGCCGCTGGACGAGGCCCTGAACCAGCCGATTTTCCTGGCCTTCCCGCCGATGAAGTCGTTTCTGCCGCAGATCAAGCAAACCGTCGAACGGCACACCGTGACCAAGATCGAGCGGGTGACGTGGGTCAAGGGCGACGAATCCCGGCATTACGCATTGACGTTTTACCCCCTCACCGGCGGCGCCGGGCGTGGCGCGGTGATCCGCATCGATGACATCACCCAGCGGCTGTCGCTGGAAGAGATGATGGTCCAGTCCGAGAAAATGTTGTCCGTGGGTGGCCTGGCTGCCGGCATGGCCCATGAGATCAACAACCCGCTGGGCGCGATCCTGCACAACGTGCAGAACATTCGTCGGCGACTGTCGCCCGATCTGCCGAAGAATCTGGAGCAAGCCGAGCAGGACGGCGTAGAACTGGCCGTCATCAATCAGTACCTCACCGCGCGGGAAGTCCCCAAGCTGCTGGACGGCATTCAACAGGCCGGGACGCGGGCCGCGAAGATCGTCAGCCACATGCTCAGCTTCAGCCGCCTCAGCAATCGGCAGATGGCGCCGTGCGATCTGCCTGCGCTGATCGACCAGGCGGTGGAAATCGCCAGCAGCGACTTTGACCTGACCATCGGCTTCGACTTCAAGGGCCAGAACATCATCCGTCAGTTCGACCCTGACCTCGGACCGGTGCCGGGCACGGCCAACGAGCTGGAACAGGTGCTGCTGAACCTGTTGAAAAACGCGGCCCAGGCGATTCATCAACGGCCCGATGACAGCGAGCCGGGGCGTATTACCCTGCGCACCCGACTGAACCCGCCGTGGGCGGAGATTCATGTGGAGGACAACGGCATCGGCATGTCGGAGAGCGTGCGCAAACGCACCTTCGAGCCGTTTTTCACCACCAAGGAAATCGGCCAGGGCACAGGTCTGGGCCTGTCGGTTTCGTATTTCATCATCACCAACAACCACAAGGGCCAGATGGAGGTGCAGTCCAGCGTCGGACAAGGCACCTGCTTCACCCTGCGTTTGCCGCTGGCCGGTAGCCAGATCAGCGCGCCCACTCAGGTCATCAGTCCGTTGTAACCAGGAGATTTCACCATGGGTTTTCGCTTGTCGAAGATTTACACACGCACGGGCGACACCGGCGAAACCGGTCTGGGCGATGGCCGTCGCGTGCCGAAGGACCATCCGCGCGTAGAAGCGATGGGCGACGTAGACACGCTCAACAGTCAGTTGGGTCTGCTGCTTGCCGGGCTCGTTGATGAGCTGCCGCAAACGCCCGGTTTGCAGGAAGTGATCGATGTGCTGACGCCGTGTCAGCACCGGCTGTTCGATCTGGGCGGCGAGCTGGCGATGCCGGAATACCAGGCGCTCAACGCCCAGGAGATCGAACGCCTGGAAGCCGCCATTGACCTGTGGAACGAAGAGTTGGGGCCCCTGACGAATTTCATCCTGCCCGGCGGTTCAACGCTGATCGCTCAGGCGCATGTCTGCCGCAGCCTGGCCCGGGGCGCAGAGCGGCGTTGTCAGCATTTGAACGCGGTGGAGCCATTGGCCGGGGTGGGTTTGGCGTATATCAATCGGCTGTCGGATTTGCTGTTTGTCGCGGCACGGCTGATCGCGCGGCGTCAGGGGATTGCGGAAATATTATGGGAAGCGGCCAAAAAACCTGAGTGACTCGCCGTACGTTGCGCGAGCCCTTAACCTGTTGGAGCGAGGCTTGCCCGCGAAGTAAGCGACGCGGTGTGTCAGGTGACTCCACATCGTCAACTTCGCGGGCAAGCTTCGCTCCAACGGGATTTTGATCGTTCCCACCGGAGCATGGGAACGAACACTGTCAGGCGTCAGGCCAAAACGCCCGAATCCCGGCGACGCCTTGGGCACCGATTTCCCATGCGCGCTGACGATCATTCGGCCCTACCCCGCCCAGCAGAAACACCGGTTTGCTGAAACCCTGAATCAACTCACTGGCCCGTTCCCATCCCAGCGGCTGCGAGTCGGGGTGGGTCTGGGTCGGCTGCACCGGGGACAGGGTGATGAAATCCACGCCCATCTGCTCGGCCAGGGCCAACTCTTCAACGTTATGGCAGGAAGCCCCCAACCAGCGATCAGCCGGCAGCGGTCGCCCGTTCGCAGCATGTTTGCGCAGCTGCGCCGATGTCGCATGCCATCCGGCCGCCGGGAAGTCTCCCAGCCACTCGAATGAGCCCTTGAGCAACAAATGCGCCTTGCCCGCACACAACCCAACGGCGTCCACCGCCAGGTCGCGGTACTTGGGGTCGTACCCGTTGGGCGCGCGCAGCTGAATCAGTTTGGCCCCAGCCGCGATGGCGCGCTGAATGCCCTGCAGCAACTGCGGGGTGTCCAGGCCGTCCGGCGTGATCAGGTATTCGCTTGGCAAGCGTGCAGCGGCGACGATGGGCTGATTGGCTGCCGGAAAGTCGTATTCGATCAATTCCCGGCTCGACACCCAAGCCAAAGGCTGACCTTCAGCGCCGTGGGGTTCGCCGGTGAATGCAGAAACTTCCCACACATCCAGCAGCACTTGCTTGTCCGGATAATCATGGGAGACCTTGATCAGCGGTCGCGCAGCAGTGACCACGATGCCCAGTTCTTCCAGCAGCTCACGCGCCAAGGCCGACTCGACCGCTTCGCCAGGCTCGACCTTGCCCCCCGGAAACTCCCACAACCCGCCCTGATGCTGCGTGTCGGCACGGCGGGCGATGAGGATTTTGCCGTCGGCGCCTCGGATGACCGCCGCGGCGACATGGACTCGTTTCACGATCAACCTTCCTCCAGACCGGCCTGCTGCCAGCGCTTGAAGGCAGGCCATTGGTAAATGGTTTCAACATAGGCTGCCGCTTCGACCGGCAGTTCGACGCGGTAGGTACGCAAGCGAACCGCGACCGGCGCAAAAAAAGCGTCCGCGATACTCGGCGTGCCAAACAGGAACGGGCCCGGCTCGGCAGCCACCGCACGGCACTCCGCCCACAGCGCAACGATACGCTCTATGTCGTCCTGGGTTTCCACCGGAATCACTTCCAGCGCCTGGTCATGACGCAAATCCATTGGCATGTTCGCCCGCAGGCTGCCAAAGCCGCTGTGCATCTGGGCGCAGGCAGAACGTGCCTGAGCCCGCACCGCTACGTCATGCGGCCAGAGATCGGCTTTTGGAAACAACTCCGCCAGGTATTCGCAGATCGCCAGGGAATCGACAATGGTCCCGTGTTCGCACTGAAGTGCCGGGACTTTGCCGGTGGGTGAATGCTCGAGGATCAGGGAGCGGGTGTCGGGCTGGTTGAGGCGGATGATCTGGTCGGTGAACGGCGCACCGATCATTTCCAGCACCAGCCACGGGCGCATGGACCAGGAAGAGTAGCGTTTGTCGCCGATGATCAGGTGCAGGCTCATGGTGTGGCTCCAGTCTGTGGTCGGCCCCCTGTAGGAGCGAACTTGTTCGCGAAGCTGACACACCGCTTCAATCTTTCGCCAACAAGTTGGCTCCTACAGGATCAGTGAACGTCTGTTGGAGCGAGGCTTGCCCGCGAAGTTAACGCCTCGGTATGTCCGTCGTACCGTGTCGCTCCCTTCGCGGGCAAGCCTCGCTCCAACATCAATCAGGTGCGGTATTCCGCGTTGATCTTCACATACTCATGCGACAAATCGGTGGTCCAGATGGTTTCGCTGCAATCGCCTCGACCCAGCTCGATGCGGATGGTGATCTCTTCTTCAGCCATCACCGCCGCGCCCTGCTCTTCGGTGTAGGTCGTGGCACGGCAACCCTCGCTGGCGATGCACACGCCGCTCAGGTACACGTCGATCTTGCTGACGTCCAGATCCGGCACGCCCGCACGGCCGACAGCGGCCAGGATTCGGCCCCAGTTCGGGTCGGAGGCAAACAGTGCGGTCTTGATCAGTGGCGAATGCGCCACCGCGTAACCAACGTCCAGGCACTCCTGATGATTGCCGCCGCCGTTCACTTCCACGGTCACGAACTTGGTGGCGCCTTCGCCGTCACGCACGATGGCCTGGGCGACTTCCATGCACACGTCAAACACTGCGCGCTTGAGGGCGTCGAACAGCGGGCCTCGGGCTTCGGTGACTTCCGGCAGATCAGCCTGACCGGTGGCGATCAGCATGCAGCAGTCGTTGGTCGACGTGTCGCCGTCGATGGTGATGCGGTTGAAGGACTTGTTCGCGCCGTCGCGGATCAGGTCCTGCAGCACGTTCTGGGACACTTTGGCGTCGGTGGCGATGTAGCCGAGCATGGTCGCCATGTTCGGGCGGATCATGCCCGCGCCTTTGCTGATGCCCGTGACGGTGACGGTCACGCCATCGACCTGGAACTGACGGCTCGCGCCCTTGGGCAGCGTGTCAGTGGTCATGATGCCGGTGGCGGCGGCAGCCCAGTTATCGACCGACAGATCGTCGAGGGCGGCTTGCAGCGCGCCTTCGATCTTTTCCACCGGCAGCGGCTCACCGATCACACCGGTGGAGAACGGCAGCACCGCGTCGGCAGTGACGCCGGTCAATTCAGCCAGCTTGGCCGTGGTCCGCTCAGCCGCCAACAAGCCTGGCTTGCCGGTGCCGGCGTTGGCGTTGCCGGTGTTGGTCAGCAGATAGCGCACGGTGCCCTGGGTGCGCTGTTTGGCCAGGATCACCGGCGCCGCGCAGAACGCATTGAGGGTGAACACGCCTGCCACGCTGGAACCTTCGGCACAGCGCATGACGACAACGTCTTTGCGCCCAGGGCGCTTGATGCCGGCAGAAGAAATGCCAAGTTCAAAACCGGGAACCGGGTGCAGCGTCGGCAAAGGACCAAGACCAACAGCCATGAAGTGCGCTCCTTGAGAATTACCTGTGCCGTCTGGCAGCGCGCCAGCACGACTCGATCGATTGAAAAACGCCGCGACGGGTAAGCCGGTCGCGGCGTGATGTGTCTGTCAGTTCAGCGGGTGCAATCGCGCACCGATTCGCTTAATTGATCTGACCGTGACAATGCTTGAATTTCTTGCCCGAACCACACCAGCACGGCTCGTTGCGACCTTGCTTCTGGTCGTTACGAGCGGGAACCGAGGCCACCGCGACGTCTTCACCGTCTTCGGCCAGCAACGCCTGCGGCTGATCCAGACCCGGTGCTTCGTCGTGCTGGAACTGCATGCGCTGGGCCAGTTCTTCGGCTTCGCGACGCAGACGCGCCTCTTCCTCGGCCTGGTCTTCGCGGCGGACCTGAACGTGCGACAACACACGGATGGTGTCGCGCTTGATCGAATCCAGCAGTTCCTGAAACAGGGTGAACGACTCGCGCTTGTATTCCTGCTTCGGGTTCTTCTGCGCGTAGCCACGCAGGTGGATACCGTGGCGCAAGTGATCCATCGTCGACAGGTGGTCTTTCCACAGGTCGTCGATGACGCGCAACAGGATCTGCTTCTCGAAGCTGCGCAAGGCATCCGCGCTCGCCTGGTCTTCCTTCTCGTTGTAAGCCGACATGATGGCTTCCAGGAGTTTGGTCCGCAGGGTGTCTTCGTGCAGGTGGTCGTCTTCGTCAAGCCATTGCTGGATCGGCAGCGTGACGCCGAAATCGGTGTTCAGCGCGGCTTCCAGACCGGCAACATCCCACTGCTCTGGCAGCGACTGTGGCGGAATGTGCAAGGTGATGGTGGCGTCGAGGACGTCTTCGCGGAACTCGGCAATGGTGTCACCAATGTTGTCAGCAGCCAGCAGGCTGTTGCGCATGTGGTAGATCACTTTACGTTGTTCGTTGGAGACGTCATCGAACTCGAGCAACTGCTTGCGGATGTCGAAGTTACGGCCTTCGACCTTGCGCTGAGCCTTCTCGATGGCGTTCGTCACCATGCGGTGTTCGATCGCTTCGCCGGACTGCATGCCCAGCGCCTTCATGAAGTTCTTCACCCGGTCAGAGGCGAAGATGCGCATCAGGCTGTCTTCCAGGGACAGGTAGAAACGGCTCGAACCGGTGTCACCCTGACGACCCGCACGACCACGCAACTGATTGTCGATACGGCGTGATTCGTGACGCTCGGACGCAATCACGTGCAGACCGCCCGCCTCGATCACTTGCTGATGGCGTTTCTGCCAGTCGGCCTTGATCTGCGCAATCTGCTCAGGGGTCGGGTCTTCGAGGCTGGCAACTTCAACTTCCCAGTTACCGCCCAACAGGATGTCCGTACCGCGACCGGCCATGTTGGTGGCGATGGTCAGCGCACCGGGACGACCGGCCTGGGCAATGATCTCGGCTTCTTTTTCGTGGAACTTGGCGTTCAGAACCTTGTGCTCGATGCCTTCCTTTACCAAAAGGCGGGACATGTGCTCGGAGGTTTCGATGGTCGCGGTACCCACCAGCACCGGACGATTCTCGGCCATGCAGGCCTTGATGTCGGTGACGATGGCGGCGTACTTCTCTTCGGCGGTCAGGTAGACCAGGTCGTTGAAGTCTTTACGCGCCAGCGCCTTGTTCGGCGGGATGACCATCACGGCCAGGGTGTAGATCTGGTGGAATTCGAACGCTTCGGTGTCGGCTGTACCGGTCATGCCGGACAGTTTGTTGTACAGACGGAAGTAGTTCTGGAAAGTGGTCGATGCCAGCGTCTGGCTCTCGGCCTGGATATTGAGCATTTCCTTGGCTTCGATGGCCTGGTGCAGGCCTTCGGACAGACGACGACCCGGCATGGTACGGCCGGTGTGCTCGTCGACCAGCAGGATCTGGCCGTCTTGAACGATGTACTCGACGTTGCGGTTGAACAGTTTGTGCGCACGCAGACCGGCATAGACGTGAGTCAGCAGGCCCAGGTTATGCGCCGAATACAGGCTCTCGCCGACAGCCAGCAGGCCGACTTCGGTGAGCATTTCTTCGATGAACTGGTGACCGGATTCGTTGAGCTCGACCTGACGGGACTTCTCGTCGATGGTGAAGTGACCTTGCTTGGTCACCACGCCTTCCACTTCTTCGATGTGCTGTTCCAGCTTCGGGATCAGCTTGTTGATTTCGGTGTACAGCTTGGAGCTGTCTTCGGCCTGGCCGGAGATGATCAGCGGCGTCCGCGCTTCGTCGATCAGGATGGAGTCGACTTCGTCGATCACGGCAAAATTCAGCTCGCGCTGGAATTTGTCTTCCATGCTGAACGCCATGTTGTCGCGCAGGTAGTCGAAACCGAATTCGTTGTTGGTGCCGTAGGTGATGTCCGAGGCGTAGGCCGCGCGCTTTTCTTCAGGCGGCTGGAAGGGCGTCACGACGCCCACGGTCAGGCCGAGGAATTCGTAGAGCGGGCGCATCCAGTTGGCGTCACGGCGAGCGAGGTAATCGTTCACGGTCACAACGTGCACGCCCTTGCCGGACAGCGCGTTGAGATAAACCGCCAGTGTCGCCACCAGGGTTTTACCTTCACCGGTACGCATTTCGGCAATCATGCCTTCGTGCAGGGTCATGCCACCGATGAGCTGAACGTCGAAGTGACGCATGCCCATGACGCGTTTACCGGCTTCCCGTGCCACCGCGAAGGCTTCCGGGAGCAAATTATCGAGGGTCTCACCTTTGGCTAAGCGGGCCTTCAACTCATCGGTCTTGGCACGTAATTGCTCGTCCGAAAGGGCCACCATTTTCTCTTCGAAGGCATTGACGAGTTGAACCGTCTTGAGCATGCGCTTTACTTCGCGCTCGTTCTTGCTTCCAAAGAGTTTCTTTAACAAAGGCGCAAACATATCGACAGGATCTTCCACACATAGAGATGGAGGGCGGCCCCGTGAGTCGCCCGTGCAGCCCTCATGGCCGCATGCGAACGAGCATTCTACCCGGAAATGGTGGTGAGGAAAGTGGCGTTATTCCACGATGCTGGCACAGCGCTGTTACGGGGCAGAATTACAATAGGGTCTTTTTGAGCGACTTCAACCCGTGACGCCGAGAACTTTTATTAATCTTTATTCATTGTTAAAGCGCGCAAATGCGTCGAACGCCCAGACTGACCGGGGTAAAAGTTCGCTTTCTGATACCATGGCGCCTTGTTCTGCGAGGCACCCCAAATGGCATTTCGTCCTTTAACGGCACGCGCACCGGCTGTCCTGTTGCGCGAAGCGAAGCCCCTCAAAGCCATTTTCAGTCATGCCCAGCGCCTGGGTCATCTGCAACGCCTGCTCGAAAGTCAGTTGCAACCGGCAGCCCGCGAACACTGTCATGTGGCGTCGTGGCGCGAAGGCAGCCTGTTGTTGATCGTCACCGATGGACATTGGGCGACGCGCCTTCGCTATCAACAGAAGCGGCTGCAACGCCAGTTGCTGGCGTTCGAGGAATTCAGCAGCCTGACGCGGATTCTGTTCAAGGTGCAGCCACCGACGGTGCAGCGCGGCGCGGCCGGTCATACGATGGATTTGTCAGTCACCGCCGCCGAGAGTATCCAGGCCACGGCCGAAGGCATCAGCGACCCGAAGCTCAAGGCGGCACTGGAACGACTCGCGGCCCACGCCAAACCTAAAGCCTGACGCCTGTTGTAGCGAGGCTTGCCCGCGAAGGTGGTGGGTCTGATACCTCTGTATTGAATGTACAGACGCGTTCGCGAACAAGTTCGCTCCTACAGACTCTTCAAATCCCGCCCATAAAAAAAGCCACCCGAAGGTGGCTTTAAAAAAACAAAACAAGGAAGAGAGGCTGTTTACACCGCCGCAACCGGGCGCATGTAAGAGATCGGCGCCGTGCTTGCATCTTCAAAGGTGACGACTTCCCAAGCGTCTTTCTGGGCGATCAAGGCGCGCAGTAGACGATTGTTCAGACCGTGTCCCGACTTGAAGCCGCGATACTCACCGATCAGGCTGTTACCCAGCAGGTAAAGATCACCGATGGCATCCAGAATCTTGTGTTTGACGAACTCGTCCTCATACCGCAGGCCGTCTTCGTTCAACACGCCATCCTTGTCCACGACGATAGCGTTCGCCACGCTGCCGCCGAGCGCAAGGTTGTGTTTGCGCAGATATTCGATGTCTTTCATGAAGCCGAACGTACGCGCGCGACTCACTTCTTTAACGAACGAAGTGCTTGAGAAATCGACGCTTGCGCTCTGTGTATGGTTTTTCAGGAACGGGTGATCGAAATCGATTTCGAAGCTCACCTTGAACCCTTCGAACGGCACGAACTTGGCAAACTTGCCTTCGTCCTCGACGCAGACTTCTTGCAGGATACGAATGAATTTCTTCGGCGCGTCCTGTTCTTCCAGGCCCGCCGATTGAATCAGGAATACGAAGGGACCTGCGCTACCATCCATGATTGGAACTTCGGAGGCAGAGAGTTCAACGTAGGCGTTATCAATGCCAAGGCCAGCCAGCGCCGAGAGCAAGTGTTCAACCGTATCGACCTTTACATCACCATTGAACAGAGTGGTTGAAAGCGTGGTGTCTCCAACGTTCTCTGCAAAGGCGTTGATCTGCACGACCGGATCGAGGTCGGTACGGAAAAACACAATGCCAGTATTCACAGGCGCAGGTTTGAGGGTCAGGTATACCTTTTCCCCCGAGTGCAGGCCGATACCTGTGGCACGGATAATATTCTTCAGGGTGCGTTGTTTAATCATGGCATTGGCCGCTTCAGCGCATATCGCGAATTAGTATCAACAAAGGCTGGCGATGATATCAGACCTCGCCTTTGCTGAACACCAATCACCCTTATACCCCTGATAGAACTCATCAATCAGCCTGACGACGCAGGAAGGCTGGAATATCCAGATAATCCAAGTCATCGTGCGGATTCATTTTCTGCGCTGCCGTAGCCCCGGCGTGTGCCTGGTTGCGCATCACGGTCGGACGGTCCAGATCACGGTAGTTCACCGCAGGCTGTTCCTGACGCGCGCTGTGCTGCTGCGACGGTGCGGACTGAGTAGTCTGCATGGTGTTGTCGATAACCTTCACAGGCTTCTCGATTTTCGCGCCCAGGCCGGTGGCAACCACGGTCACGTGCAACTCGTCACGCATGTCCGGATCGATAACGGTACCGACCTTGACCATGGCGTGCTCGGAAGCGAACGCTTCGATGATGCTACCCACGTCCGAGTACTCACCCAGAGACAGGTCAGGACCGGCAGTGATGTTGACCAGAATGCCGCGAGCACCCTGCAGGTTCACGTCTTCGAGCAACGGGTTGCGGATGGCCGCTTCCGTGGCTTCACGTGCACGGTTCGGACCGCTTGCGCAGCCGGTACCCATCATCGCCATGCCCATTTCGGACATCACGGTGCGCACGTCGGCGAAGTCGACGTTGATCATGCCCGGGCGCTTGATGATGTCGGAGATACCGCGAACGGCACCGGCCAATACATCGTCAGCCTTGGCGAAAGCCGACAGCAGGCTGGCGTCCTTACCCAGGATGGTCAGCAGTTTCTCGTTGGGAATGGTGATCAACGAGTCAACGCTTTCGGACAACATGCGGATGCCTTCATCGGCGATCTGCATGCGTTTGCGGCCTTCGAACGGGAACGGACGGGTCACCACCGCAACGGTGAGAATGCCCATTTCCTTGGCCACTTCGGCAATGATCGGTGCAGCACCGGTACCGGTACCGCCGCCCATGCCCGTGGTGATGAACACCATGTTGGTGCCCTGCAGCACTTCTGCAATGCGCTCACGATCTTCCAGTGCAGCCTGACGGCCGACTTCAGGGTTGGCGCCGGCGCCGAGGCCTTTGGTCACGCCTGTGCCCAGTTGCAGGATGGTCCGCGCGCCGATGTTTTTCAGCGCTTGAGCATCGGTGTTGGCGCAGATGAACTCAACGCCCTCGATGTTGCTCTTGACCATGTGATTGACCGCGTTGCCGCCGCCGCCACCAACGCCGATAACTTTGATTACCGGGCTTTGTGGGATGTTGTCTACGAGCTCGAACATTTTCCCTCTCCTTCACTTCTCTGGTTTTTTTAACGCCTGTTGCCTGCCTACCACTTTTGAAACTTTAGAAATTCCCCTGCACCCAGCGCTTGAGGCGTTCAAGCACGGGCGCCTTAGGTTCATCGCTATAACTGCTACTGGAGCCGGTCAGGCCGGACAGCGAGATGCCGTCAGACTGCTTTTGCAGTCCGTACAGCAACAGGCCGACGCCAGTTGAGTAGATCGGGTTGCGAACGACGTCCGCGAGCCCTTTGACGCTATGCGGCACGCCCAGGCGCACCGGCATGTGGAAGATTTCTTCGGCCAGCTCGACCGCGCCTTCCATTTTCGAGGTACCTCCGGTCAGCACGATGCCGGCCGGAATCAGATCTTCGTAGCCGCTGCGACGCAGTTCGGCCTGAATCAGGGTGAACAGCTCGTCGTAACGCGGCTCGACCACTTCAGCCAGGGCCTGACGGGACAGCTCGCGCGGTGGACGGTCGCCCACGCTTGGCACTTTGATGGTCTCGCCGGCGCCGGCCAGTTTGGCCAGTGCGCAGGCGTAACGGATCTTGATTTCTTCGGCGTACTGCGTGGGTGTGCGCAAGGCCATGGCGATGTCGTTGGTGACCTGATCGCCGGCAATCGGGATCACGGCCGTGTGGCGAATAGCGCCCTCGGTGAAGATCGCGATGTCAGTGGTGCCGCCGCCGATGTCCACCAGGCAGACGCCCAGTTCTTTTTCGTCGTCGGTCAGGACCGAGTACGCCGAAGCCAGCTGCTCCAGGATGATGTCGTCGACTTCCAGACCGCAGCGACGCACGCATTTTTCGATGTTCTGCGCCGCGTTCACCGCGCAGGTCACCACGTGCACCTTCGCTTCCAGACGCACGCCGGACATGCCCAGTGGCTCGCGAACGCCTTCCTGGTTGTCGATGACGTAGTCCTGCGGCAGCGTGTGCAGCACGCGCTGGTCCGCCGGGATCGCCACGGCCTGGGCGGCATCGAGGACACGCTCCAGGTCCGCCCCGCTCACTTCACGGTCGCGAATGGCGACGATGCCGTGGGAATTCAGGCTGCGGATGTGACTGCCCGCCACCCCGACGAACGCCGAGTGAATGCGGCAGCCGGCCATCAGCTGGGCTTCTTCGATGGCGCGCTGGATCGACTGCACCGTCGATTCGATGTTCACCACCACGCCCTTCTTCAGGCCGCGTGACGGGTGGGTGCCGATGCCCACGATTTCCAGGGTGCCATCAGCCGCGACTTCGCCTACCAGCGCCACCACTTTGGAGGTGCCGATATCCAATCCGACGATCATTTTGCCGCTTTGCACGTTTGCCATGGGTCCTGCCTCTTATCAATTCTTCGCGACGGCGGGTTTGTCCGTCGTTGGCGCTGCGCCCTGTTCACGCCAACCGACGGCAAGGCCGTTGCTGTAACGCAGGTCGACACGCGCAATGTTCGTGATCTGTTCTTTAAGCGTCTTGTCGTAAATGACGATGAAGCGGCGCATTTTTTCAACCAGATGGTCACGGCCAAGCAACAGCTCGATACCCGGACCCGATGCGCCTGCACCGGTGGTCAAAAACCAGCTGCCCCGCTCACGCAACTCCAGACGAGCGATGGAGAAGCCCATGGGGCGCAACATCTGACTCAAATTCTGGTACTGCTGCATCACCTGCTGTTGAGCCCGTTGAGGCCCGAACAACTGCGGAAGGTGTTCGTAGTGGGCCAGCTCACGCGGCGTGAACGCCTGGCCCTGGTTATTCAATAAAGCGGCGTCGCCCCAGCGGGCCACCGGCAGTTGTTCTTCGAGGCGAATCACCACCTGGTCAGGCCAGACGCGACGCACTTCGGCGTGGGCGATCCATGGCATCTGCTCCAGTTCGGTGCGCATGCCGGCCAGATCGATGGAGAAGAAACTGGTCGCCACGTACGGCGCAATGCGTTGCTGCACCGCTTGTTGATTGACGTAGCTCAGATCGCCCTGCACGTTGATGCGCGAGATCGGCCGGTCGGCATATGGCAGCAGGCGCTGGGCCGCTTCGTAGGTGCCGAAGCCGAGCACGACCAGCAACACCGGCCAGAACAGAACCTTGAGGAAACCCAAGCTGGCGGCGGGCGAGCGTCGCACGACCGGCTCCTTGGCCACCATCCGGCTGGCGCCACGCGGCACCGGCTTGCGGTTAGGAGCGGGTGGCTGCTGACGTAACGACGCACCTTGCATATTCAACCTCCCACCTTGGCATTCAGGGGCATCGCTTGGTCCGCACCCTTACCGTCCGCGCGCACGGCAACGCGAACATGGCGCACAGGCGCCCTGTTCGAGAGGAGTGAGGACGGCAAGGCGGCTGTCATTTCAGCTTCCCTTCGGTGGAGGCGACGATGGCGCCGGTGAACAGTGGGCTCTTGAGCAGTTGCGGCGCCAGACCGCCGATGTCGCCGGCGCCCTGACACAGCAGGATGTCGCCGGCACGCAGCAGCGGTTTGACCAGCGGCGCCAGCTCGACGCCGCGCTCGATGTAGATCGGGTCCAGCACGCCACGCTGACGAATACTGTGAGCGAGCTGACGGCTGTCCGCGCCCGGGATCGGTTCTTCGCCGGCCGGATAGACCTCCATCAACAGCAAAACGTTCGCGTCGTTCAGGACCTGCACGAAATCGTCGTAGAGATCGCGGGTGCGGCTGTAACGGTGCGGCTGGTACACCATGACCAGACGGCGATCCGGCCAGCCACCGCGTACCGCGGCAATGACGGCTGCTACTTCCCGCGGGTGGTGACCGTAGTCGTCCACCAGCATCACGCTGCCGCCTTCGACCGGCAGTTCGCCGTACACCTGGAACCGGCGTCCGACACCCTGGAACCCCGACAGCCCCTGAACGATGGCTTCGTCAGAGACCCCTTCATCGGTGGCGATGGCGATCGTGGCCAACGAGTTGAGCACGTTGTGGTTGCCCGGCATGTTCACCGACACATCCAGCGGCTCGCGGTCGCGGCGCAGCACGGTGAAATGTGTGTGCATACCGTCTTGGCGAACGTTGATGGCGCGCACGTCGGCGGCTTCATCAAAGCCATAGGTCAGCGTCGGGCGCTTGACCGAGGGCAGGATGTCACGCACGACGGGGTCGTCGATGCAGACCACGGCCAGCCCGTAGAACGGCAGGTTGTGCAGGAATTCGACAAAGGTCTTCTTCAGCTTGTTGAAGTCCCCTTCGTAGGTCGCCATGTGGTCAGCGTCGATGTTGGTCACGACTGCCACCAGCGGCTGCAGATGCAGGAAGCTGGCATCGCTTTCGTCTGCTTCGGCGATCAGGTAACGGCTGGTGCCCAACTGCGCGTTGGTGCCGGCCGCATTCAGACGGCCGCCGATGACGAAGGTCGGGTCCAGGCCACCGGCCGCGAACACTGAAGCGATCAGGCTGGTGGTGGTGGTTTTACCGTGAGTACCGGCCACTGCGATGCCGTGGCGATAGCGCATCAGCTCGGCCAGCATCTCGGCACGCGGGACCACGGGAATGCGGCGCTCAAGGGCGGTCGCCACTTCCGGGTTGGAGGTGTTCACTGCGCTGGAAACCACCAGCACGTCTGCCGACGCTGCGTTTTCCGAGCGGTGGCCGATGAAGATCTGCGCGCCGAACGATTCGAGACGTTCGGTCACCGGCGAGGCTTTCAGGTCCGAACCCGACACGTCATAGCCCAGGTTCAACAGCACTTCAGCGATGCCGCACATGCCCACGCCGCCGATGCCGACGAAGTGGATGCGACGGATGCGGCGCATCTCCGGCTGTGGCATCGCGCGTTGATTCTCAACCATGGGCCACCTCCAGGCAGACATCGACGACGGTGTTGGTGGCGTCCGGCTTGGCCAGTTGGCGAGCCGTGGCGGCCATGCGTATCAATTGTTCGGGTTGCATCAAAACCTCATTCAGGCGTGCGGCCATTTCGGCGGCGCCAGTTGTCGCTTGTGGCATGACGAAAGCAGCGCCTTCGCGGGCCAGATAATCGGCGTTACGGGACTGGTGATCGTCGATGGCATGGGGCAAAGGCACCAGCAACGACGGCAGACCAGCGGCTGCCAGTTCACTGATGGTCAGCGCGCCTGCACGGCACACCACCAGATCCGCCCAGCCATACGCCTGGGCCATGTCCTTGATGAAGGGCGCCACTTGCGCCTCCACGCCGGCCGCGCGATAGCGTTCGGCGGTGATTTCATCGTGGTTCTTGCCTGCCTGATGAAACACTTCAGGCCGCACGTCCACAGGCACCTGCGCGAGGGCCTGCGGCAATAATTTGTTCAACGGCTCGGCGCCCAGGCTGCCGCCCAGTACCAATAGCCGTGGCCGGCGTCCGGCCAGCGCCTGACGCGGCGTTTCAAAAAACAGCTCGGCCCGCACCGGGTTGCCGGTGGTGCGCCGCTTGGCCGAGGCCGCGAACGTCTGTGGGAAGGCTTCACACACGCGGCTGGCGAACGACGCCAGGCTGCGGTTTGCCGTGCCGGCCACTGCGTTCTGTTCGTGAATGATCAGCGGCACGCCCGACAGCTTCGCCGCCAGTCCGCCGGGGCCGGTGACGTAGCCACCGAAGCCGACCGCACACACAGGCTTGAGCTCACGCACGATCCTGCGCGCCTGCATCAACGCGTTGACCAACATCAATGGCGCCTTGAGCAGAGACAAACGCCCTTTGCCGCGCAGGCCGGTGACGTTGATCAAGTGCAGCTTCAAGCCGGCTTCAGGCACCAGCTGGTTTTCGATGCCGCGTGGTGTGCCGAGCCAGTGCACGGTGTAGCCGCGCGCCTGAAATTCACGCGCGCAGGCCAGCGCCGGGAACACATGTCCCCCGGTTCCGCCGGCCATGATCAGCACGTTATTTCCGGACATGCGCGGGCTCCTCGGCAAAGTCGCTCTCGTTGAATTCGGCTTCTTCGCTGCCCATGTTGTTGCGCGATTCCCACTCGATGCGCAGCAGCAGGCCCAGGCTGGCGCAGCAGATGATCAACGAACTGCCGCCGTAGCTCAGGAACGGCAAGGTCAGACCCTTGGTAGGCAGCAGACCCACGTTCACGCCGATGTTGATCAGAAACTGACCGATCCACAGGAACGCCAGGCCGTAGGCGGTGTAGGCGGCGAAGAACTGCTTGGCGCGCTCGGCCCACATGCCGATGTACATCGCCCGGAGGCTGACGAACACAAACAGGCCAACGGTGACCAGCGAGCCGACGACGCCCAGCTCTTCAGCCAGCACCGAGAACACGAAGTCAGTGTGGGCTTCAGGCAGGTAGAACTGCTTTTGCACGCTGTTGCCCAGGCCGACGCCCAGCCATTCGCCGCGACCGAAGGCGATAAGGGCCTGGGTCAACTGGTAGCCGGAGCCGAACTGATCGGACCACGGGTCGGTGAAGGTGATCAGACGCGCCATCCGATAAGGCTGCGCCTGGACCAGCACGAACACCGCGCCCACCGCCAACGCCACCATCAGGGTGAAGCGGAACAGGCCGACACCGCCGAGGAACAGCATCGCCGCAGCTGCGCCCATCATCACGACGGTGGCACCGAAGTCGGGCTCCATCAGCAGCAGGCCGGCCATGGGCAGCAGCACGATGAAAGGCTTGAAGAAGCCCATCCAGCTCTCGCGCACTTCCTGCTGACGGCGAATCAGATAACCGGCCAGGAAAATCACCACAAATACCTTGGCAATTTCCGAGGGCTGGACGTTGAACATGCCGAAGCCGATCCACCGCATCGAGCCGTTGACCTCACGCCCGATCCCCGGCACGAGCACCAGAATCAGCAAACCGAACGCGCCCACCAGCATCAGCCAGCCCAGACGCTGCCAGGTCGCGACCGGAATCAGCATGGTCACCACGCAGGCGCCCAGGCCCAGCACCAGATAGACCAGGTGACGAATCATCATCGCCAGCGTGTTGCCGGACTGCGCGGCGGCCACTTCGGACGAGGCCGAGGCGATCATCACCAGGCCCAGACCGAGCAGCGCCAGGCAGCCGGCCAGCATCGGGAAATCCACGTCGATGCCACGGCCGCTGATGAGCGGCGACGGGTACGGCTTGATCACACCCAAAATCATGACAAGTCCCTCACGGCCTGGGCGAAGACGCGACCGCGCTCTTCGAAATTCGTAAACATGTCCAGGCTTGCGCAGGCGGGCGACAGCAACACGGCGTCCCCTGCCTGAGCCGATTCGGCAGCACGTTGCACAGCTTCTTCCAAGGTAGTGACGCGTACCAACGGCACGGAATCGCCGAAGGTCGTGGACAGTCGTTCGGCGTCGCGACCCAGCAGGATCACGGCGCGGCAGTGGGTGGCAACCGGGGCTTTCAGTGGCGCGAAATCAGCGCCCTTGCCGTCGCCGCCCGCAATCAGCACCAGCTTGCCGGCGATGTCCGAGCCCAGCCCTTCGATAGCGGCCAAGGCGGCGCCGACGTTGGTGGCCTTGGAGTCGTCGTAATAGCTGACGCCCTCACACTCGCCGACCCACTGGCAGCGATGCACCAGCCCGGCAAACGTGCGCAGGCTGGAGAGCATCGCGTCGAATGGCAGGCCGACCGCATGCCCCAGCGCCAGCGCAGCCAGCGCGTTGGACTGATTGTGCGCGCCACGGATTTTCAATTCACGAACCGGCATCAGCGTCTGGAACTGGAACGCCAGGTGCTTTTCGCCGTTCTCTTCACGCAGACCGAAACCGTTGATGTCAGGTGCGTTCAGGCCGAAGGTCCAGGCCGGAACGCCTTCGCCGATCAAAGGCCGGGACAGCGCGTCCTGACGATTGACCACCACCTGCCGCGCGCCACGGAAGATGCGGTGCTTGGCCAGGTGGTAAGCCGGCAGGCCGCTGTAGCGATCCATATGGTCTTCGCTGACGTTCAGCACGGTGGCCACTTCAGCACCCAAGTGATCAGTGGTCTCCAGCTGAAAGCTCGAGAGCTCCATGACGTACAGCTCAACGTCGTCGCTGAGCAAGTCCAGCGCCGGGACGCCAAGGTTGCCGCCCACGGCCACGCGCTTGCCAGCGGCCAGGGCCATTTCGCCGACCAGCGTGGTGACGGTGCTTTTCGCGTTTGAACCGCTGATCGCCACGATCGGCGCCTTGGCGTTACGGGCGAACAGTTCGATGTCACCGGACAACTTGACGCCACGCATCGCGGCCTGCTGCAAGGCAGGGGTCGCCAGCGCAAGACCGGGGCTGACGTACAGCTCGTCGGCGCGGCAGAGGAATTCAATGTCCAGCTCGCCACAACGCACTTCCACCTGCGGGTAGTCACGACGCAAGGTCGCCAGCTCAGGTGGATTCTCCCGCGTATCGGCCACGGCAAACGACACGCCCCGGCTCGCCAGAAAGCGAACCAGGGACATGCCGCTCTTGCCGAGGCCGACAACGATGCGGAAGTGGTCAGAAGCGATAAGTGACACTCGTTCTACCTCAGTTTCAGGGTGGCAAGGCCGATCAACACGAGAATCACGGTGATGATCCAGAAACGGACGATCACGCGCGGCTCGGGCCAGCCCTTGAGTTCAAAATGGTGGTGGATCGGTGCCATGCGGAAAACGCGGCGGCCGGTCAACTTAAACGATGCAACCTGAATGACGACTGACAGGGTTTCCATTACAAACACCCCGCCCATGATGAACAGGACGATTTCCTGCCGCACGATCACGGCGATGGTGCCAAGGGCTGCGCCCAGGGCCAGTGCGCCGACGTCACCCATGAAGACTTGCGCCGGGTAGGTGTTGAACCACAGGAAGCCTAGGCCTGCGCCAATCAGCGCGCCGCAGAACACGATCAGTTCGCCGGCGCCGGGCACGTAAGGGATCAGCAGGTATTCGGCGAACTTCACGTTACCGGACAGGTAGCAGAAAATGCCCAGCGCCCCGCCCACCATCACGGTGGGCAGAATCGCGAGACCGTCCAGGCCATCGGTCAGGTTGACCGCGTTGCTGGAGCCGACGATCACGAAATAGGTCAGGACCACGAAGCCCACGCCCAGGGCGATGCTGAAGTCCTTGAACATCGGGATCAGCAGCGTGGTTTCAACCGGGGAGTTGGCCGTCATATAAAGGAAGAGCGCAGCGCCCAGTCCGAACACCGACTGCCAGAAATATTTCCAGCGGCTCGGCAGCCCCTTGGAGTTCTTCTCGATCACCTTGCGGTAGTCATCGACCCAGCCGATGCCGCCGAACAGTAGGGTTACGACTAACACCACCCAGACGTAGCGGTTGGACAGGTCGGCCCACAACAGGGTGCTGATGGCGATGGCCGACAGGATCAGCGCGCCGCCCATGGTCGGTGTACCGGATTTGGACAGGTGCGACTGCGGACCGTCGTTCCGTACGGATTGGCCGATCTGCTTGCTCTGCAAGGCACGGATCATCCAGGGCCCCAGGCACAGTGACATCGACAATGCAGTGAGCACGCCGAGAATCCCGCGCAGGGTCAGGTATTGGAAGACAGCGAAGCCTTTGTAGAACTGTTGCAGATACTCGGCCAGCAGCAGCAGCATTAATGTTTCTCCAGCTTGGTTTCGCACAACGCGGCCACGATGTTTTCCATCGAGGCGCTGCGAGAACCTTTGATCAAAATGGTGGTGTTCGTGTCTTGCTCGGCGCCAAGCGCTGCGATCAGGTCAGCCTGACTGGCAAAATGGCGCGCATCCTGCCCGAAAGCTTTTGTCGCATGGGCCATCAGCGGACCAACGGCGTACAAGGCGTCGACTTTGCCAACGGCGTATTCGCCCACCTCTCGGTGACCCTGCTCAGCCCAGTCGCCCAACTCGCCGATGTCGCCCAGGACCAACACCGTACGGCCGGAAAACCCGGCCAGGATGTCGACCGCTGCCGCCACCGATGTCGGGTTGGCGTTGTAGGTGTCATCGATGACGCGCATTCCGTTTGCCGCCAGTTGCGCAACAGTGCGGCCCTTGACCGGCTGCACGTTGTTCAAGCCGTCGACGATGCCTTGCAGCGGCACGTCCAGTGCGTAAGCCGCTGCGGCAGCCGCCATGGCATTGGCAACGTTGTGCGCGCCAAGCAGATTGAGCTGCACCGACGCGGCACCCAGCGGGCTGTTCAACGTAAATGCAGGGCAGCCCCGCGCATCAATGCCCAGGTCGCTGGCGTACAGGTCGGCGGCCGCGTTGCTCAGGGAGAAACTCAGCACCTTGCGGTCACCGGCGCGGGCGCGCCAGATGCCGAACGCTTTGTCATCCAGATTCAGGACAGCCGTGCCGAAGGCATCCAGGCCGTCGATGATTTCGCCCTTGGCCTGGACGATTTTGTCCGGGCCGCCGAACTCGCCGACGTGGGCGGTCCCGGCATTGGTGATCACGGTGACGTGAGGTTTGGTCAGGCTGACTGTGAACGCGATTTCGCCGATGCGCGATGCGCCCAGCTCGATGACCGCGGCTTCGTATTCGGACGTGAGCGACAGTAGCGTCAGCGGCACGCCCAGTTCATTGTTCAGGTTGCCGCGCGTGGCCAGGACCGGACCGCGGGTGCGAAGGATGCTGGCGAGCATTTCCTTGACCGTGGTCTTGCCACTGGAGCCAGTGATGGCTGCGACGGGCTTGTCGATAAAGGCGTTGCGGTTCAGCGCGCCCAGCTGCGCAAGCGCCTGACGTGTATCGGCGACCACCAGTTGCGGGATGCTGGCCCCCGCGACTTCGCGTTCAACCAGTGCGCCAACAGCACCTTTCCCGGCAACCTGATCCAGGTAATCGTGGCCGTCGAACCGTGGGCCGGTCAGGGCGATGAACAAGTCGCCGACATCAACGTCGCGGCTGTCGATGCTGACAGCGTCGAACGCGACGTCTTCGCCCACCAGACGGCCACCCAACGGATCAACCAGTTCGCTGAAGAATAACGGCTTAAGCATGTGCGACCTCCCAGGCGGCCAGCGCCTTGGTGGCTTCTTCCAGATCGGAGAACGGATGGCGCTCGCCATCGATTTCCTGGTAGTCCTCGTGCCCTTTGCCGGCCAGCACCAGCACATCGCGCGCATCGGCGCTGGCAATCAGCTGGGCAATCGCGGCGCCACGGCCGGCGACAAACGTAACGCTATCAACGGCCGAGAATCCGGCGCGGATGTCGTCGAAAATCTTCGCGGGGCTTTCAGTTCTTGGGTTGTCGTCAGTGACCAGTACCTTGTCCGCCAGACGCTCGACCACCTGCGCCATCAACGGCCGTTTGCCGCGATCACGATCACCGCCGCAGCCGAACAGGCAGGCCAGCTGACCTTGAGCGTGGGGCCGCAACGCGGTGAGGACTTTTTCCAGCGCGTCCGGGGTATGGGCGTAATCGACCACCACCAGCGGCAGCGCACCGCCACCCAAGCGCTGCATCCGGCCAACCGGGCCTTCAAGGCCCGGCAGCACTTTGAGAATTTCATCCAGCGGATAATCCAGACCCATCAGCGCACCGACCGCCGCCAGCACGTTGCTCAGATTGAAGCGCCCCAGCAGGCTGCTGCGCAGCACATGCTCGCCCTGCGGCGTGACCAACGTGGCGCGTACGCCGTTGTCGTCAAACGTCGCTTCGCGGCAGTACAGGTAGGCGCTGGCGTCTTCCAGGCTGTAGGTGATCAGGCGCGAAGGCTGTTGTTGCCCCGCCAGCTCGCTGCCGAAGTCATCATCCAGATTGATCACACGGCAGCGCAGGTCATTCCAGGCAAACAGCTTGGCCTTGGCCGCGCCGTAGGCCTGCATGGTGCCGTGGTAATCCAGGTGGTCGCGGGACAGATTGGTGAACACCGCGACGTCGAATGCCAGGGCGGTCGCCCGACCCTGATCCAGACCATGGGAAGACACTTCCATGGCGATGGCCTTGGCACCGGCCTTGCGCAGGTCGGTGAGCGTGGCCTGCACGGTGATCGGGTCCGGCGTGGTGTGGATGCCGCTTTTCAGCGCACCGGCGAAACCGTTGCCCAGCGTCCCGATGATCCCGCAGCGCTGGCCCAGTTGATCCAGCCCTTGAGCGATCAGTTGGGTCACGCTGGTTTTGCCGTTGGTGCCAGTGACGCCCACCAGATTCAGGCTGCGGGTCGGATCGCCGTAAAAGCGCCCGGCAATGTCGGACAATTGCGCGGCCAGGCCTTTGACTGGAATCAACGGCACGTCGGTAATCGGCAGCACTTTCGCGCCTTCGACTTCATAGGCCACGGCGGCCGCGCCGTGGGCAATGGCGTCACTGATGTGATCGCGTCCATCGACCTTGAACCCGGGGATCGCCAGGAACAGGTCGCCCGGCCGGACCTTGCGGCTGTCCAGGGTCAGTTCGCGAATCGACAGGTCGCGCTCGCTGTAACCAAAAATCTTGCTCAGGCTCGAGGACATCAGCCGCGCCCTCCCTTGGCAGGTACAGAAACCGGCGCGGCGTTGGCCTGCTCCGGCGGGATCGGAGCCAGGTTGTCCGGGCGCACGTTCATCAGACGCAGCGTGCCGGACATGACCTTGCTGAAGACCGGTGCAGAGACCAGACCACCGTAGTAGCCGCCTTTGCTGGGTTCATCGATCACCACCACGATGGCGTAACGCGGGTTGCTCATCGGGCCGAAGCCTGCGAAGAGCGACCGGTAGGAATTTTCAGCGTAGCCCTTGGTGCCCACCGACGTTTTCCGTGCGGTACCACTCTTGCCCGCCACGTGATACGACGGCACGCGCGCACGGTATACGCCGCGTGGGTCCTCGATCACCTGCTGCATCATGCCTTGCAGCGTCTTGGCAGTTTTTTCCGGAATCGCCTGAGTCGAGCTCTGCGGCGTGTCGGTCTTGAGGATGGTCAATGGCACCAGCTTGCCGTCGTTGGCCAGCGCCGAATAGGCGTGAACCAGCTGCAACGCGGTGACTGACAGACCGTAGCCGTAGGACAGCGTGGCGGTTTCTGCCTTGCGCCATTCGCGGTAGTTCGGCAGGTTGCCCACGCGCTCGCCCGGGAAGCCAAGGCCGGTGTACTGGCCCAGACCGACGCGCTGCATGGCGCGGAAAATGGCTTCACCGCCGACGTCGAACGCTACTTTGCTCATGCCGACGTTACTGGAGTTGATCAGAATGCCGGTCAGGTCGAGGATCGGGCCTTCTGTTTTGGTCACGTCGCGGATGGTGTATTTGCCGATCTGCAGCGTGCCTGGGTAAACCTCGACCTTGTCGGTCGGTTTCCAACGGCCACTGTCCAGAGCTGCCGTCATCGAGATCGGTTTCATCGTCGAGCCCGGCTCGAACACGTCGATGATGGCCCGGTTACGCATGGCGGCTGGCACCATGGTGCGACGGTTGTTCGGGTTGTACGTTGGCTGGTTGACCATCGCCAGCACTTCGCCGGTCTTCACGTCCATGATCACCAGGCTGCCGGCCTTGGCGTCGTTTTCCTGAATGGCGTTGCGCAGCTCGCGGGTCGCCAGGTATTGCAGGCGCAGGTCAATAGACAAAGCCAAGGTCTTTCCAGCCTTGGCGTTTTTGGTGACTTGCAGGTCCTTGATAACGCGGCCGCGCCGGTCCTTGATCACTTGCCGCTTGCCGGGCACGCCCGCCAGCCAGTCTTCATAGGCCAGTTCGACGCCTTCGCGTCCATGGTCGTCCAGGTCGGTGAACCCGACCATGTGCGCCGTCACATCGCCTGCCGGGTAGAAACGCCGGAATTCTTCCTTCGAATAAACACCCGGCACTTTCAGATCGACAACCGCCTGCCCCTGCTCCGGCGTCAGGCCGCGGACCAGGTAAATGAATTCTTTGCTGGCCTGTTGATCCAGGCGCTCGGTCAGCGCTTTCGGATCTTGCCCGAGCGCGATAGCCAATTGGCCCCACTTGCTCTTGTCGGCCTGCATCTCGGACGGGTTCGCCCAGATCGTCGCGACCGGCGTACTGACCGCGAGCGGCTCGCCATTACGGTCAGTGACCAGGCCACGGTGCGCGGGAATGGAAATGGTGCGAAGGCTGCGCGCATCACCCTGCTCGATCAGAAAACGGTGATCGATCACTTGCAGGTCAACGATGCGGTAGCAGATCGCAAGGGACAGGATCGCCAACAATCCCACGACCACGCGGAAACGCCATGGGTAAAGTGCCCCGTCGAGCTTCATCATGGCGTCACCATGCGGATATCGGCGGCGTCAGGGATTCGCATCTTCAGTTGTTCGGTGGCCAGGGCTTCGATGCGGCTGTGGGCGGTCCAGGTGCTCTGTTCGAGAATCAGACGGCCCCACTCTGCCTGCGCTTTGTCGCGCACGCTGAGTTCGTTGTACAACGAGTTGAGCAACTGACGGTTCCAGTGCGCGCTGTAGGAGACGCCCACTGCCGATATCAGGACGGCGACAAACAGCAGCAGCATGAAGAAGCTGCCACCGGGAAGCGGTTTCAGGAAAACGCGGCTCATCGAAGCTTCTCCGCAACGCGCATGACGGCGCTGCGTGAACGTGGATTGGCCTTGGTTTCGGTATCGGAAGCGAACTGCGCCTTGCCGATGAGTTTGATTTTCGGCTCGAACGCCTGATGACGGATAGGCAGGTTGCGCGGCAGGTTGTCGGCTTCGCCCTTGACCAGTTTGCGCATAAACAATTTGACGATACGGTCTTCCAGCGAGTGGAAGCTGATCACCACCAGACGACCACCGATTTCCAGCGCTTCTAGCGCGGCTTCAAGGCCGGCTTCCAGATCGCCCAGTTCGTTGTTGACGTGAATGCGCAGCCCTTGAAAAGCACGGGTCGCCGGGTTCTTGCCTTTTTCCCAGGCCGGATTGGCGACCTTGAGCACTTCGGCCAGATCGCCAGTGCGTTCGAATGGCTGGGTTTCGCGGCGCGCCACGACAGCACCGGCCATGCGCCGGGCGAAGCGTTCTTCACCGTACTCTTTGAACACGCGGGCGATTTCTTCAGCCGGCGCGGTGTTGACGAACTGCGCTGCACTGATACCGCGAGAGGGGTCCATGCGCATGTCCAGCGGGCCGTCGTTCATGAAACTGAAACCGCGTTCAGGGTCATCCAGCTGCGGGGAAGAAACACCCAGGTCCAGCAGGATGCCGCTGACATTGCCCGCCAGCCCCTGGTTTTGAGCCTCTTCGCCCATTTCGGCAAAGCTGCGCTGCACAATGACAAAGCGGCCGTCTTCGGCCGCCAGCGCTTGCCCTGTGGCAATCGCTTGAGGATCTTTATCGAATCCCAGGAGCCGTCCGTTCGGCCCGAGGTTTTGCAGAATCAGCCGACTGTGCCCGCCGCGCCCGAACGTGCCATCCACATAGCAGCCATCAGCGCGCACCGCGAGAGCCTCGACGGCTTCTTGGAGCAGTACGGTGATGTGGGTAAAGCCGCTATTCATAGTCACAAGATCAAATCACGCAGTTCATCGGGCATCGCACCCGGTTTTTGAATGGCCGCCAGATCCGCATCAGCAAGAGCGTTCCAGGCGTCCTCGTCCCACAGTTGAAACTTATTGAGCTGGCCGACCAGCATCACGCGCTTGTCCAGCTTGGCGTAGTCGCGCAAGCGAGGTGGCACCAGGAAACGCCCACTGCCATCGAGCTCCAGATCGACGGCGTTACCAATCAACAAACGCTGCAAACGACGGTTTTCCTCACGGAACGTGGCAAGCTCACGCAATTTCGCCTCGATCAGTTCCCATTCCGGGAGCGGATAGATGCAAAGGCATGGGTCAACGGTGTCGATTGTCACAATCATCTGCCCGGCGCTACGCGAATCCAACTCGTCACGGTACCGACTCGGCATAGCGAGACGGCCCTTTGCATCGAGATTGATTGCGTTGGCACCACGAAACACAGGCGCATTCTCCAAATATTAGCTTTTTGCGTTCAAAAAACCCACTTCACGCCACTTTCTGCCACTTGCGCACACTATAGGAATGCGGCCACCACACCGTCAAGGAGCGTTCCACAGGAAAAGCCTTACAGAACGGAGATTTAGGAGCGGTATCAGGAGGGTTTTGCGATATTACGGAGGGTTATTGCGAATAAATCTTTGAAACCTCAAAAGGTTGAGGCTCTAACTTAAAGTGATTTATTAAGCGTAAGATTTTTTCGGTATTACGAAGGGGATTTTGCGCTACAAAAAAACGAGGGAGAAAAAGGTGGAGAGTCGATCTGTAAGCCGGGTTCTGTCGAGGACAGTCATTCCTCTACGATGGCCATCACTGGACATCTTTAGCAACCTACCCGGTTCCAGCGCGGGCCACGCCTTGGAACCCTATTTGGTCTTGCTCCGAGTGGGGTTTACCTAGCCACGAACTGTTGCCAGCCGTGCGGTGCGCTCTTACCGCACCTTTTCACCCTTACCGGCACCGAAGTGCTTAGGCGGTTATTTTCTGTGGCACTTTCCGTAGGCTCGCGCCCCCCAGGTGTTACCTGGCACTCCGCCCTATGGAGCCCGGACTTTCCTCCCCCCCCTGTTGCGGAACAACAGAAGGCAGCGACTGTCCAATCGACTCTCCGCCGCCAAGGTTAATGGGACGGTGCCTGGAGAACAAGCTTTATCAGCCCCATGTGCCAATACGCCACGGCACACACCCTCGGAATCACTCGCCCTTCTGTTTATCCAGTGCAACCTGATACAGCAGGTTCTTGCGCACGCCGGTGATTTCGGCCGCCAGCGCAGCAGCGCGCTTGAGCGGCATTTCCTCCAGCAGCAGGTCCAGCACCCGTCGCGCCTCGGCCCCGATGACATCCTCGCCTTCCGGCTCAGTCCACCCGGCCACCAGCACTACGCATTCGCCTCGCTGCTGATTGCTGTCGCCCTCAACGAAGGCGCGCAGCTCTCCCAATGGCAGACCCTTGAGCGTTTCGAAAGTTTTAGTCAATTCACGTCCCAGGACCGCCGGTCGATCCGCACCGAAAACGGCTTCCAGATCCTGCAGGCATTCAAGGATGCGGTGCGGCGCTTCGTAGAAGATCAGCGTGCGCGGTTCTTCCTTGAGCAACTCAAGCCTAGCCTTGCGACCCACGACCTTGGCCGGCAGAAACCCCTCGAAGATGAAACGATCGGAGGGCAGCCCTGCTGCCGACAAGGCCGCGATCAAGGCGCACGCGCCCGGCACCGGTACTACTGGCACGCCAGCGGCACGCGCCTGACGCACCAGGTGATACCCCGGATCGGAGATCAACGGCGTACCGGCATCGGAGATCAGCGCAACACTGTCACCCGCCAGCAAGCGGGTGATGAAACGGCTGCCTTCTTCACGCTCGTTGTGTTCGTGGCATGCCGCCAAAGGTGTCGCGATGCCGAAATGTTGCATCAACCTCAAAGAGTGCCGGGTATCCTCGGCGGCGATCAACGCCACCTCGCGCAGCACTTTCAAGGCGCGCACACTCATGTCGTCCAGGTTACCGATCGGCGTCGCCACCACATAAAGCGATCCGACAGTGGAATTCAAAGCACCCGGAGCAGTCAAAGCGCACACCTCATGTTCAGTAAAAGCCCGCATTGTACAGCGTAAGAACGCTTCAAGCGGGGGCCGGGTAAAGGGAGAGTGAAAATGAAGGACGCCGTGATTCAACCCCGCAGAGAGTCCAGCGAGGATGCAGCACCCTCAGGCCCGCCACGATATCGCGCCCCGGCACGACCAATATCGCGGCTTTAACGCCACTAACGTCGCACCCCGGCCAGTGCTTGGGTACACTTCCACGCTAATTTGCTCGAGTATCAGGAACATACACATGATCGCTTGCCTGCGGCTGTTCTCTGCCCTCTGCCTGGCTGCCCTTCTGGCAGCCTGCGCCAGTTCACCCTCCTCCAGCCTCGGCGAACTTCCCCGTACCCCTGACGCCACCATCGAGCAATTGCTCGAACAAGCTTCGGCAGCCAAATCGCCGGACCAGGCGGCACTGCTCAGGCTTACCGCCGCTGATCAGGCTGCTCGCCAGAACGATCCAGGCCGCGGGGCGAGTATTCTCGAGCAGGTCAAAATGGATCAGCTCAAGCCGGACAAACAGATTTATGCCAGCACCCTGTCCGCTGAACTGGCAATGATCCGTAGCCAGCCCAAAGCTGCGCTGACCGCGCTCAGCCACCCAAGTCTTCAAAACCTGGACCAGATGCCTGTTGATCTGCAGGTCCGGGCGCACACCGTGCGTGCCAGGGCGCTGGAGGCTGACAACCAGGCCTCCGCAGCAGCGAGTGAACGCGTCTATATGTCGCCGATGCTCAAAGGCGCCGACGCCAGCGCTAACAATGATGCTATCTGGGCGCTCATCGCAGCGCTGCCCTCCGAGCAATTGCAAAGCTCTGCCACCGACGTTATGGGCGGCTGGCTGAGCCTTGCCCGCGCCATCAAGGGCGCCGGCACGCTGGAACAGCAGCAGGCTGCCATCGACGCGTGGAAAGCACAGAACCCGCAACACCCGGCTGCCCTGCAACTGCCCACCACGCTGGCGCAACTGCGTGATCTGAAAAGCGAGCCGCTGACCAAGATCGCCCTGCTGTTGCCGCAGGACGGCGCGCTGGCCTCGGTCGCCCGTGCGTTGCGTGACGGCTTCATGGCTGCGCACTATCAGGCGCAGCAAGCCGGTCAAAATCCTCCCGCCATTGAAGTCTTCGACAGCTCCCGCGTGACCTCGATGGACGCGTTCTACCAGCAAGCCAAGGCCGCCGGCGTGCAGCTCGTGGTCGGTCCGCTGGAAAAACCACTGGTCAAGCAGCTCAGCAGCCGCGAGCAACTGCCCATCACGACCCTGGCCCTGAACTACAGCGACACCAATGCCGAAGGCCCGCCGCAGCTGTTCCAGTTCGGTTTGTCCGCTGAAGACGAAGCCCGTGAAGTGGCGCGTCGTGCCTGGGCTGACGGCAAGCGCAGCGCCGTTGCCATGGTGCCGAAAGGCGAATGGGGCGACCGCGTACTGGATGCCTTCCGTCAGAGCTGGCAGGCCAAGGGCGGCACGTTGCTGGGCGCCGAGCGCGTCGATCAGCCGGTTGCCCTGGCCCAACAGATTGCCGAGCTGTTCCAGCTGCGCAACAGTGAGGGCCGCGCACAGCGCGTGCAAAGCACCACGGGCGCCACCGTGGCCGCACAGCCTTCGCGTCGTCAGGACATCGACTTCATGTTCCTGGCCGCGACCCCTCAACAGGCGCAGCAGATCAAGCCGACCATGGTGTTCCAGTACGCAGGGGATGTGCCGGTCTACGCGACCTCGCACCTGTTTACCAACAGCGGCGATCAGGCGCAGTACACCGACCTCAATGGCGTGCGCTTCTGCGAAACCCCATGGCTGCTCGACGCGACTGACCCGCTGCACCAGCAAGTCACCGCGCAATGGCCGCAAGCCGCCGGGAGCCTGGGTCGACTGTACGCGATGGGCATCGATGCCTACCGCCTGGCGCCACGCCTGGGTCAGTTGAAGACTTTGCCTGAAACGCGCCTCGACGGGTTGTCCGGCAGCCTGGCCATCGGCCCGACCCAACGCGTCGAGCGTCAACTGCCGTGGGCCGAATTCGTCGACGGCAGAATCCAGCGCCTGCCCGACACCGCACCTTGATGCCAAGCGGTACGCGACAACACGCAGGGCGCGAGGCAGAAGCCTGCGCCCTGCGCCACCTGCAGCAGCACGGTTTGACGTTGATTACCCAGAACTGGAGCTGCCGCCGTGGCGAGCTTGATCTGGTCATGCTCGACGGCGATGCAGTAGTATTCGTCGAAGTTCGCTATCGTCGCCACGCGGGATGGGGCGGAGCGCTGGAAAGCGTTGATTACCGCAAGCAGGAAAAGCTCATACTCGCCGCCCAACTGTTCCTTCAGCAAGAAGCGCAGTGGGCCAATGCTCCCTGCCGGTTCGACGTTGTCGCCATCAGTGGGGATCCTGGTTCCAACCCTCCCTTGAACTGGCTCAAGCATGCGTTCGAGACCTGATCAACGACACCAGACCTGTCGATACACGTAGAAGAACAACCTGAACCCGATGTGCTCTTTGCTTTGCGGGCCGCACATTTTGTGCCGGGAAGCCGATGAGATCCTTCAGACTGCTTCTTACCAGCCGTCGCCCTTATTAAGGTTTACATAGATGGACATGCAATCCCGAATTCGCCAGCTTTTTCAGGCCAGCATCGATACCAAGCAACAGGCGATGGAGGTTCTTGCACCGCACATCGAGCAAGCCAGTCAGGTGATGGTCAATGCCCTGCTCAACGAAGGCAAAATGCTTTCCTGCGGCAACGGCGGGTCGGCCGGTGATGCTCAACACTTCTCCTCCGAGCTGCTCAATCGCTTTGAACGTGAGCGCCCGAGCCTGCCCGCCATCGCGTTGACGACCGACACTTCGACGATCACCTCGATCGCCAACGACTACAGCTATAACGAAATCTTCTCCAAGCAGATTCGCGCGCTGGGCCAGCCCGGCGATGTGCTGCTGGCGATTTCCACCAGCGGCAACTCTGCCAATATCGTCCAGGCCATTCAGGCCGCCCACGACCGGGAAATGATCGTTGTCGCCCTGACCGGGCGCGACGGCGGCGACATGGCGTCGCTGCTACTGCCAGAGGACGTGGAGATCCGCGTCCCTGCAAAGGTCACCGCACGTATTCAAGAAGTCCACCTGCTGGCGATCCATTGCCTCTGCGATTTGATCGACAGCCAACTGTTCGGGAGTGAAGAATGATTTCTAAACGTCTTAGCCTATTGGCCCTGACGCTGTGCCTGGGTGTCAGCGGATGCAGCTCGGTGATCAATGCCAGCCGTGAAAAGCCGATTGATGATGACCGTGGCACACGCACCTTCGGCAGCAAGATCGATGACTCGCTGATCGAAACCAAGGTCTCGGTCAACATCGCCAAGGCCAGCCCTGATCTGGACGACAATTCCCACATCGTCGTGACCAGTTTCAATGGCATCGTGCTGTTGGCCGGGCAAACGCCTCGCGCCGACCTCAAGCAACTGGCCGAGCAGACGGCCGCTGCCGTGCAGAAGGTCAAGAAGGTCAACAACGAGCTGCAGGTGATTGCCCCCTCCTCCATGCTCGCGCGCAGCAGTGATGCCTGGCTGACCAGCAAGATCAAGACCGAGATGCTCACTGACAGCGCCATCCCGGGCTCGCGCATCAAAGTCGTGACCGAGAACGGCATCGTCTACCTGCTGGGTCTGCTCACTCAGGCAGAAGCCACCCGCGCCACCAGCCTGGTGCAAGGCGTCGGCGGCGTGCAGAAGATCGTGAAGCTGTTTGAGTACATCGATTAATTCTGAGGCCGCGTAGCGCAGGTGAACCGCGCTCCAGGGGAAAGCACGGATCTGTAGGAGCGAACTTGTTCGCGAAGCCGTTAAGCCGCAACACCGCAGCGCCTGCTTCGCCAACAAGTTGGCTCCTACAGACCTCGCGAAACGAAAAAAGCGATCCGAGAGGATCGCCTTTTTTGGTGCTGCATGGTCAGTTACTTGACCACTTTCAGACTCGGCCGGCCGGTAGGGCGCGGTGGTTCGTCATCCGGTGGCGAGGTGTCGTCTTCGGACTCGAAGTCCTCGTCGTCGTCCACCGCAGGTTCCAGGTCAAACACCATGCCCTGGCCATTCTCACGCGCGTATATGCCCATGATCGCGGCGATAGGCACGTACAACGTGTGTGGCACACCACCGAAGCGGCCTTCGAAACTGACCGCGTCATTGTCCATGTGCAAGTGTCGAACCGCGCTCGGCGAGATGTTCAGCACGATCTGCCCGTCGTTGGCGAAGCCCTGAGGCACCTGGACGGCGGGGTATTCAGCATTCACCAGAATGTGAGGTGTGCAATCGTTATCCACAACCCACTCGTACAGAGCGCGAATCAGATAGGGGCGACTGGAGTTCATCAAACGGCTCCTTAGGCCTTAGCGCATGTCGCGTTCGACACCAGACAAGCTTGCCTGAAATGCCTCACGCGCAAACTGGCGCTCCATATAATCAAGCAACGGCTTGGCAGGCCGTGGCAATTCAATACCCAGAATCGGCAGACGCCAGAGTATGGGCAGTAGACAGCAGTCGACCAGACTTTGCTCGTCGCTCAGGAAAAAAGCTTTTTCCGCGAACAGGGCAGAGACGCCGGTCAGGCTTTCGCGCAATTCCTTGCGCGCCTGCACACGCACAGCTTCTTTGCTGCGCGGATCCAGGATCGAATCCACCAGTGCGCACCAGTCACGCTGGATCCGATGGATCAGCAGTCGGCTGTTGGCGCGTGCCACCGGGTACACCGGCAACAGCGGCGGATGCGGGTAGCGTTCATCAAGGTATTCCATTACCACCGTCGACTCGTACAACGCCAGGTCGCGGTCGACCAGGGTTGGTACGCTGCCGTACGGATTCACCTCGATCAACTTGGGCGGATGACGCCCCTCTACGACATCAATGATCTCGGCGCTGACACCTTTCTCTGCGAGCACAATGCGCACGCGGTGGGAATAGTGGTCGGCGGGGTCGGAGTAACAGGCCAACCGGTTGGTCACGCCCATGGCGGTCCTCCTCGCTTGTTAAATGTCGATAAGCAGAAAAAACGAACGCGCCCTGGAGGCGCTTTTCGGCAGCATCCACAGTGAGCGAGTGTTCGTCGCGGGCGACAAGATAGCTCATTTACACAATGTAAATTCTGCAATCTTTCACCCGCCACTATACCCGCTGCCTGTGCATGGCCCGAAAACGGCGCCCCAGAGCGCGTTGGGTGGGGGGTCGAACGGCAAATCAATCAGTGAACGTCCTTCCAGTATTCGCGCTTGAGCAGATAGGCGAACACGAAAAGCACCGCCAGATAGAGCAGAACATAGGTGCCGATGCGCTGGTGCTGCAACTTGACCGGGTTGGCTGAATACGCAAGGAAGGTCACCAGGTTTTTGATCTTGTCGTCGAACTGCTCGGGCGTCAGGCTGCCGGTCTTGGGCACGATGGTCAGCTCGTCGCAGGACTCATGAGTCAGCGGCGAACCGGTCAGCGGGTCGTATTGCTTTTTCCCCTCCTCCACCACCTGCACCTGCTTGCAGCCAACGACCTGACGGCCCTGCAGCCCCACCAGCACGTTGGGCATACCCACGTTGGGGAAAACCCGGTTGTTCACCCCCCATGGCCGTGCAGGGTCCTCATAGAACGAGCGCAGGTAGCCATAGAGCCAGTCTGTGCCGCGAACGCGCGCCACCAGGGTCAAGTCCGGCGGTGCAGCACCGAACCAGGTCTTGGCGTCGGCCGGCTGCATGCCGATGTTCATGTGATCGCCAATCTTGGCACCGGTGAACACCAGCTTTTCAAGCATCAGCTCGTGGGGAATCCCCAGGTCATCGGCCACCCGCTCGTAGCGCTGGAACTTGGCGCTGTGGCAACCCATGCAGTAGTTGGCAAACGTCCGCGCGCCGTCCTGCATCGCGGCTTTGTCGGACAGATCGATGTCAACACTTTCCAGTTCCGGGCCGCCGTGCTCAGCAGCGAACGACAAAAGAGGCATGGCAGCAAAAACCAACACCGCTAATAGCTTTTTCATCAGCCAGTCACCCTGTCTGGAACGGGTTTTGTCTTCTCCAGACGCGTGTAGAACGGCATCAGGATGAAATAGGCGAAGTAAAGGAACGTGCACACCTGGGACAGCAACGCGCGACCGGGACTGGGCGGCAGCACACCAAGCACGCCGAGAATGACGAATGAAACGCAAAACACCACCAGCCAGATCCGGCTCAGCCAACCCTTGTAGCGCATAGACCTCACAGGGCTTCGATCCAGCCAGGGAATCACGAACAGCACCGCAATCGCGGCGCCCATGGCGATGACGCCCATGAGTTTGTCCGGTATCGCCCGCAAGATTGCGTAGAACGGCGTGAAGTACCAGACCGGCGCTATGTGCTCAGGGGTCTTGAAGGCATTGGCCTGTTCGAAGTTCGGTTTCTCCAGGAAGTAGCCGCCCATTTCCGGAAAGAAAAACACGATCGAGCAGAAGATAAACAGGAACACCACCACGCCGACAATATCCTTGACCGTGTAGTACGGATGAAACGCGATGCCGTCGAGGGGCACACCGTTTTCGTCCTTGTGCTTCTTGATATCGATCCCGTCGGGATTATTCGACCCCACTTCGTGCAGCGCGAGGATGTGCAGCACCACCAGGCCGAGAATCACGATGGGCAATGCCACGACATGCAGCGCGAAGAAGCGATTGAGGGTGATGCCGGAGATCAGGTAGTCGCCGCGTATCCATTGCGTCAGGTCGTTGCCGATGACCGGGATCGCGCCGAACAGCGAAATAATCACTTGCGCGCCCCAATACGACATCTGCCCCCAGGGCAACAGGTAGCCCATGAACGCTTCGGCCATCAGCGCCAGATAGATCAGCATGCCGAAGATCCACACCAGCTCACGGGGTTTCTGATACGAGCCATACAGCAGTCCGCGAAACATGTGCATGTACACGACGATGAAAAACGCCGACGCGCCGGTGGAATGCAGCAGCCGCAGAATCGAGCCGTACTCGACGTCACGCATGATGTATTCAACGGACGCAAACGCCTCCTCCGCCGACGGTGTATAGCTCATCGTCAGCCAGATGCCGGTGATGATCTGGTTGACCAGCACCAGCAACGCCAGGGAGCCGAAAAAGTAGAAAAAATTGAAGTTTTTAGGCGCGTAGTACTTGCTGAGGTGGTCTTCCCACAGCGAGGTTGCGGGGAAGCGCGCATCGATCCAGTCCATGAACTTGCTCATTTACGCTTTCTCCTGATCGACACCAATGACGACGATTGAGTCCGACTCGTAGGAATGCGGCGGAACTGGCAAATTCAATGGTGCAGGCTGCGATTTGTAGACGCGGCCGGCCAGGTCGTAATGAGAGCCGTGACAAGGACAGAAATACCCGCCGACCCAGTCTTTGCCCAAATCGGCAGGGGCCACTTCGGGGCGGAAGGTCGGCGAGCAACCCAGGTGCGTGCAAATCCCGATCAACAGCAGCAGCTCAGGCTTGATTGAACGAACGACCGGGTCGACGTAGGCGGGTTGGGCGGAGTTTTTTGATTCAGGATCGGACAACTGCCCGGTGAGCTTGCCGAGGTTGCTGAGGATTTCCTCAGTACGCCGGACGATGAACACCGGCTGACCACGCCATTCGGCAATCATCTGCTGGCCTGGCTCGATCTTGCTGATGTTGACCTTGACGGGGGCGCCAGCGGCTTTGGCTTTGGCGCTGGGTGACCATGACCCTACGAACGGGACCGCAGCCCCCACCGCTCCTGCGGCGCCGACCACGGAGGTGGCCACCACGAGGAAGCGACGCCGGCCTGCATTCACGCCGTCATTGCTCATTCCGTCCTCTCCCATCAGCTCTTATCGGCCTGTGTGTCCAGGCGCTCATTACATTATTGTCTAGCTGTCAAAAATCCTGCCGGATGGTAATTAAATGCCCTTGTAGTGACAAGGAATTACCCGGAGGCCAAAACGGAAGGCCTTGTAGACAGGGGCGTCCGTGAATGAGTCGTGTCGCCTCACCCAATAATAGACGCCCATAAAAAAACGCCCAGCTCCGTGAGGAATCTGGGCGTTCTTTTTGAACGAAGAGCGAATTAACGCTTCGAGTACTGCGGACGCTTACGCGCTTTACGCAGACCGACTTTCTTACGTTCAACTTCACGCGCATCACGAGTCACGAAGCCTGCTTTACGCAGAGCGCCACGCAGAGTCTCGTCGTACTGCATCAGAGCGCGGGTGATACCGTGGCGGATTGCGCCAGCTTGACCACTCACACCGCCGCCGATAACGGTGACGTAGATGTCGAACTTGGCGCCAGTCTCGGTCAGTTCCAGCGGCTGACGAACTACCATGCGGGCAGTTTCGCGACCGAAGAAATTCTCCAGAGAACGGTTGTTGATCGAGATGTTACCGGTACCCGGACGCAGGAAAACGCGTGCGGTTGCGGTCTTGCGACGGCCAGTGCCGTAATTTTGAGTCGCCGACATAATGAACTATTCCGTTAAAACTTCAGTTCTTGGGGCTGCTGAGCAGTATGAGGGTGTGCAGTGCCCGCATAGACTTTCAGCTTACGATACATGTCGCGACCCAGCGGGTTCTTAGGCAGCATGCCCTTGACCGCGGTCTCGATCACGCGCTCAGGAGCTTTGGCGATCAGCTTTTCAAAGTTGATCGACTTGATCCCGCCCGGGAAACCGGAGTGAGAGTAGTAGATCTTGTCGGTGGTCTTGGCACCGGTCACACGGATCTGCTCAGCGTTGATGACGACGATGTAGTCGCCGGTGTCAACGTGCGGCGTGTATTCCGGCTTGTGCTTGCCACGCAGACGGCTCGCGATTTCGGTGGCCAAACGACCCAGGGTCTGGCCAGCAGCGTCGACGACGAACCAGTCGCGCTTTACTGTTTCCGGTTTAGCGGTAAAAGTTTTCATTCTGTATAGCCTCAGGGGCCGCCTGCAAAAATTAGACGGCGGATCTTACTGAATAGTACGGTCTTTGACAAGTCAAAGGCCGCCGGGCACGGACGCTATAGGGGGCTCGGGTCAGCGCGTCCAATTGCGGCGGAGTCTTGGGCAGCGGCGCATCACTTCCGCTGCAAAGAGCTGCGGAATTATGCAGATTGCGAAAAAAATTTCAACCTGCTTTTATGGTTCTCTTTAAATAGGAGTACCAAATGGATTATCGCCAGCTGGGCAATACCGACCTGAACGTGAGCGCCCTCTGCCTCGGCACAATGACCTGGGGCGAGCAAAACAGCGAGTCCGAGGCCTTTACGCAGATCGAACGGGCCAAATCGGCAGGCATCAATTTCATCGATACCGCCGAGATGTACCCGGTCCCCCCGAAAAAAGAAACTTACGCCAGCACCGAGAAAATCATCGGTAACTGGTTCAAGAAAAGCGGTGATCGCAAGGACTGGATCCTCGCCAGCAAAATTGCCGGCCCCGGAAACGGCATCGATTACATCCGTGACGGCCAGCTCAAGTTCAATCGCGAGCACATCGTCGCCGCCGTGGATGCCAGCCTCAAACGCCTGCAAACCGACTACCTCGATCTCTATCAGTTGCACTGGCCCGAGCGCAGCACCAACTTCTTCGGCAAGCTGGGTTACTCGCACAAGGATGAGATCTTCACCCCCCTGCAAGAGGTGCTGCAGGTCCTCGACGAACAGGTGAAGGCCGGCAAGATTCGTCACGTGGGACTGTCGAACGAAACGCCGTGGGGCACCATGAAGTTTCTCCAGGCCTCAGAAGCCGGCGGGCTGGTGCGTCCGGTGTCCATCCAGAACCCCTATAACCTGCTCAATCGCAGCTTTGAAGTCGGCCTGGCAGAAATCGCCATCCGCGAGCAGTGCGGTCTGCTGGCCTATTCGCCTCTGGCATTTGGCATGCTCTCCGGCAAATACGCCAACGGCGCGCGTCCGGCAAAGGGCCGCTTGAGCCTTTACAGCCGCTTCACCCGCTACTTCAATCCGGAATCGGAAGCAGCGTGTGCCCGCTACGTGGCGCTGGCTCAGGAACACGGTCTGGACCCGGCGCAGATGGCCTTGGCGTTCGTCACCAGCCGTTCATTCGTGACCAGCAACATTATTGGCGCAACCACGCTGGAGCAACTGGACAGCAACATCGCCAGCTTCCAGCTGGATTTGTCCGATGAAGTGCTTGCCGGAATCGACGCGATCCACAAAAGCCAGCCAAACCCCGCGCCATAACGCAACAACCTGTAGGAGCGCGCTAGCCCGTGATTGCGATGTGTCAGGCAAGGTATCAATTGCTGACCCGGCGCTTTCGCGGGCAAGCGCGCTCCTACACGGCGGCCGAGCAGCCCACAACGACCGCACAATATTGTTGTGGCTATGCGTAGCGACACTGGACACATTGGCCAAAAAATAAGACGATCACGCCGTTGCTTGACCACTTTCCCATATAAGAACAATAGATCATGTCTAATCAACACACCGTGCCCTTGAGGCGCGTGAGTATCCTTGCGGTTGATGGGGTGTTCGCCTCCACCCTGACGCAAGCCAAAGACTTCTTCCACCTTGCCAGCCTGCGCTACGGCAAGCAGCTGGGCCAAGGTTTGAAATCCGCGTTCGAAACCCGCCTGGTCAGCCCTGACGGCCAGTCAGTGCGCAGCTTCAGCGAGATCGTCATGCCGGTCGACAGCGCGCTGGACAACAGCGACATCATTGTCCTCCCCGCCTTTTCCGATAACTTCGATACCCTGCGTGAGCGTTACCCCCAGGTGCTGCCGTGGTTGCGCCAGCAACATGCCAAGGGCGCGGTGCTGTGCGGTGAGGCCAGCGGCGTATTTTGGCTGGCGGAAGCCGGCTTGCTCGACGGCAAGGAAGCGACCACCTATTGGCGGTTCTTCAACGACTTCGCCGAGCGCTTCCCGAAGGTGCTGCTCAATCAGGAAAAACACCTGACGGACGCCGACAATCTGTATTGCGCCGGCGGCACTGTGTCGGCCTGCGATCTCTATATCTATCTGATCGAGCGATTCTGCGGCGCCCACGTCGCGCAAACCGTCGCGCGCGACATTCTGTATGAAGTGCAACGCAGTTATGCGCCGGGACGCATGGGTTTCGGCGGCCAGAAACTGCATCAGGACGTCATCATCCTGCAGATCCAGCATTGGCTGGAAGAACACTTCGCCGACAAATTCCGCTTTGAAGACGTGGCCCGGGAACACGGCATGAGCATCCGCAACTTCATGCGCCGCTTCCAGACCGCCACCGGCGACAAGCCGCTGCATTACTTGCAACGCTTGCGCATCGAAACCGCGAAGGGGTTGCTGTCCGGCAGCCGCAAAAGCATCAAAACCATCAGCTATGAAGTCGGCTACGACGATGCGAGCTTCTTCGCACGCCTTTTCCGCCAGCACACTGCCCTGTCACCGAACCAGTATCGGCAGCAGTTTCAGCAGGCGGCTTAGCTGGACTCAAACGGGCGATTGAAACCCGTGGTTTGTGCGTTAGATAGCTATGCTTTTTACGCGGTTCTCTTCTTTAGGCTATTGAGCTTGAAGCCGAATTGAAGAGAACGTTAATCGTGACCATTGGATCAAGCTACGACTATCCTGCGAAAGTTGCCAAACACTTCGCCGCCCGGCCCCACAGCCCATGGGCGGCAAGATTCCCAAACCCACCAGACCTCTGCTTCGACTATCGAAAGTTGCTAGAGCAAACTGGCGGTGTCGCTACAGCGACCGACAAATCGCACAAGATATGCATCGTCGGCGCTGGCGTTACAGGTCTGGTTGCGGCACGAGAACTGCTTCGCTGCGGCTTTTCGGATATCACACTGCTGGAGCAGTCGCATCGCGTAGGTGGCCGGCACCTGACCGTAGTCAGCCCTGCTGCAGGGGACAGTCCCTCAACGCCCTTTGAAATGGGTGCGATGCGCATGCCGTTTTTCAATACGACCGACGAGGAACCCAAGCAGGGGCGATCGCTGATGGCGTATTACGCATCCCTGTTTAACCTGAAGATCTCAGACTTTCCCAACCCAGGAACTGCGGCGGTCAAATCCACGGGGATCTACCTTCAGGAGGGCAGACTGGAGGATCCTGAAAGCCCGCGCTTGCTGATTTGGAAGAATAAGGGTGGCGATACCCCGCCGCCCACCGAAACCTTGCAAACCGTTTCCGCAAAATGGGCCGCCTTTGCCCACCGCATGACCCGCCAAGTCGCCAAGTGCTATGGCAGTGACCACTGGCAAACCATGTGGGACGCGATCGTCGAGCGCTACGAAAACGTATCCTTTCGCGATCTGGTAAAGCAGCCAACCGTTTCACGCTGGGACGAAACCAACCCTGGAGATTTCGGCGGCCTGGGAATGAGCCCGCAAGAGTCGGCCATCTTCTACTCCATCGGCATTGGCGATGGCAGTTGGGGCGCTTTTTACGACGTCTGTAGTCTGTATCCGATCCGGACTGCGATCTTCGGATTCAGCAGCCATTTGCAACTGGTGCATGGCCGAGTGGATGAGCAAGGTGTTCCTCTCGACGCACCCTTCGTAGACGCCACGCACATTTACGATGCTCAAGGGCTGGAGTTTCAACGTCCTCGCTACCTGGGTCTTGCTGCTCTGGATGAGTGCCTGCTGTTCATGCCCGTGGACAAGGATCGTCCGTCGTTTTACGAGCACAGCCTGGAGTGTGGCACGGGCCTTTTCACCGACTCCCGGGTCACGAAACTCAGCAAACTGGATAACGATAAGATCCGGGTGCATTTCCAATGGTGCGCAAGTGATGAATCCAGAATGCAGGAGAAGTCAGATGACTTTGACTCAGTCATCCTGACCCTACCTTCATGGCTTATAGAAACCCACGTTCAACTGGAGAATTTTTCCAGGGCAATCCTCCCCTACTCGGTGATCAACGCCTATAAAACAGCGCACTGGGAGACCAGCTGCAAAGTCTATGCGCCACTGAAAAAAGAGTTTCTTTCAGGCAATCGGGTGATCCCGCAGATTCTGGTCACTGACAGTTTTGTCCATGACGTGTACATGTACCGCTATGAAGCCAGCTACCCCACTGACTGCGTCCTCCTGAGCTACACATGGGAAGACGACGCGACGAAACTTGCAGCGTTCTCCGACCGAGAATTGGTCGACAAATGCATGGGTGAACTTGACCGCATCCTGTTGAACTGCGCTAACGTACAGGAGCGTATTTCGCCCTACATCGAACCAGGCGGAGCCTATGTTCAACGCTGGATCACTGACCGGAACGCAATGGGCTGCGCAAAGCTTTATCGGCCCGGCACCTACTACGACGCTGTCGGACTGATGAGGTACAACCGAGATTATGGCGCAGCGTCCGGGCTCTATCTGTCCGGCGAGTCTTTTTCGGTGGACGCTGGATGGACCGAACCCTGTTTGAGGGGTGCGATAGATGCAGTCATCCACATTTGCGACAAGACCTACGCGCGATTCAACGGCGGGTTTTCAATGAATGACTACCCCCACTTCCACAACAAGCCGTAGCGCCAGACAAGAGGGCAGCTCCAGCCGGCGCTGCCCTCGGACTTTACGCGCCTGCCCGTCCCTCGTTTCGGCCGCAACACGAACAAGAAAACCCCTACTCGATTATCAAAAACGGCCTACTCGAAGTATTCATTCGAATGCTTTCTCATGTTTTCGGCATTCAAATGAAAACAAGAAAAGGTCTGTCCGCATGAGTTCAAAACCCTCAACAAGTCCCATCCGCGTGGCTGTGGTCCAGTTCGACCCGCAGGCGGGAACGGAAAACAGTGATCGCAATCTCGACCTCAGCCTTGGTCTGGCGCTGAAGGCCGTGCAAGGCGGAGCGAATCTCATCGTTTTGCCAGAACTGGCAAATACCGGCTATACGTTTAAGACAAGGCGAGAAGCTTTCGAGCATGCGGAGGAAATTCCCCAGGGGCCCAGCGTGTGCAAGTGGATAGAGTTTGCCCGCAGGAACAGTGTTTACCTGGCTGCGGGCCTGGCAGAACGAGACGGCATGACCCTCTACGACTCAGCCGTGCTGGTGGGACCTGAGGGTTTCATTGGTGTGTACCGCAAGGCGCACCTCTGGAACCTCGAGAAACTCTGGTTCACGCCTGGCAATCTCGGGTTCCCGGTGTTCGAAACGGCCATTGGCCGCATAGGGCTGCTGATCTGTTGGGATATCTGGTTCCCGGAGGTGCCTCGCCTGCTCAGTCAGCAGGGCGCGGACATCATCTGCAGCCTGAATAACTGGGTGTGGACGCCGCCACCGTTGTTCGATGAAGCGGGCCGCTGCATGGCTTCGTATCTCACCATCACGGCCGCGCACGTCAACAATGTATTCATCGCGGCGGCCAATCGCATCGGCACTGATCGCGGCGAGCGTTTTCTCGGGTGCTCCCTCATCGCGGGCACCCACGGTTGGCCGCTCGGCGCAGTGGCTGATGCCCTGTCCGAGACCATTCTTTACGCAGACATCGATCTGAGCAGCAGCCGTAGCGCGCCGATCTGGAACGACCTCAACGACCTGCACAGAGACCGACGCACCGACCTGTACGACTCGATGCTCGGTTACGTCCACCACCCGCGCATGCCGCGCTGAGGGGGGAAACGCATGAGCAATCTCATTCGTCAGGAACACCACCGACTGATCCACACGCACGTGGTCGGATGGGTGGTCGCGGTCACGGCGCTGCTGGCCGTCATTGCCCTTACCCTGTTCTGCGCAAGGGAGACGCTGGAGGATCTGAAACTGCAGGCAGCATGGCCGGCGTACCACACCATCCTGGAAAACCTGCATCTCCCGGCGTCCTGGTGGCGCTGGGGCCTGGGTGACATCAGTGAAGCTGTGTTCTACAAACACGAATTCGCGTCCATCGGCCTGATCGCCGGTGCCGGCTTGGCTTATTGGGCGGGTCAAAACGGCAAGGCGTGGGGCGGGTTTCCGATTTGCTATGGCACCGGCTTATGGCCCTGGCTGTTTCTGAGTTCGCTCATGGGCGTGCTGTTAAGCAACCTGCTGTGGGGCTGGACGCTTTTTGCGCGGGAATGGCAGCCAACGTTCGTGGCCTTTGTCTCCCTGCCCGCTGCGATGGTGCTGCTGTTTGGCGGCGGATGGAAAGTGGCCATGACCGGGGCCATCATGGGCGCGGTGCTGGTCACACCGGCCGCACTGCTGATCGTCAACTACCTGTGCAAACCACTGGCGTTACCCATGGTGGTGGGCAATGTGCTGGGGATGGCGAGCGCCAGCGTCGTCGCCTTTTTGCTGTGCCGTCGGTGGCCTCAACTGGTCGCGGCTTCGCAACCGACGTTGCCGGTCAGAAAACCCGTCCAGCCTGTGGAGCACTCGCAGCATGGGGCTCTGTGGACGCTGCGGCGGATCCTGGCCGACTTTTCCGAAGCGCCTTTTTTCGGAAACGAACTGGCCAGCCTCGGGCTGTTGCTGGGCGCTGGGCTCGCGTTCGCAGTCAATCCCGAAAGCCCTGCCTACGGTTCCGGCCTGCTGCCTGAACTGATCACCGCCCAACTGTTGGCGGCCAGCATCGGCGTGCTGGTCTGGCGCAAGCAATGGATCACACGCGGCTGGTATCCGACGTATATTCCGTTGGTGTCGGTGGTGCCGGCCGCCGTGCTGATTCATGGTGCGGGCATTGGCGTCATGCTCACCAGTGCTGTGCTGGGCGCACTGATCGCCCCGCCCTTGGCAACGGCGATGGCAACCCGGTTGCCACATGATGTGCACCCTTACGTTGCCAATGTGCTGTCGATGGCGATCAGTACGCTGTTGATCGTACCGGTGGCGGGGATGGTGGGGGGATTAGGCTGAGCGGGGATAACAAAATGCCCGCGGTAGCGGTATGTCAGTGGAGAGTCTGCCACTGACATACCGCCATCGCGGGCAAGCGCGCTCCTACATGGGCGCTACGGCTTATGAGCGCGCGACAGAAATTCGTGGGATTGCATTTCGAGCAAGCGGCTCAAGGTCCGCTGGAATTCGAAATTCAGACGCCCGCCGGTGTACAGATCCTTGAGCTCAACTTCGGCCGAAATGATCAGCTTGACGTTGCGATCATAGAATTCGTCGACCATGTTGATGAAGCGTCGGGCGATGTCGTCAGTGGTGACGCTCATCTGGTAAACGCCACTGATCAGGACCGCGTGGAAGATCTTGCCGAGTTCGATGTAGTCGTTCTGACTGCGCGGGCCGTCGCACAACTCACGGAAATCGAACCAGGCCACGTCGTCACAGGTACGGAGCGCCTTGATCTCACGGTTCTCGACCATCAGCACATCGTTTTCAACGGCTTTGGTGCACTCGGGCGTCAACGCGCGGAAGCTTTTGCGCATGCTTTCCTGCGCGGCTTCGTTCAGCGGGAAGTGGAACAGTTCGGCCTGTTCCAGATGACGCAGCCGATAATCCACGCCACTGTCGACGTTGACGATCTCGGTGTTCTGCTTGATCAACGCGATGGCGGGCAGGAAGCGCGCGCGCTGCAGGCCGTCCTTGTACAGGCCGTCCGGGACGATGTTGGACGTCGCGACCAGCGTGACACCGTTCTTGAACAGCTCTTCCATCAGCGTGCCGAGGATCATGGCGTCGGTGATGTCGGACACGAAGAACTCATCGAAACAGATGACCCGGGCTTCGTCGGAGAAACGCTTGGCGATGGCCGTCAACGGGTTTTTCTCGCCCTTGAGGGTTTTCATCTCCTCATGCACGCGCTTCATGAAGCGGTGAAAGTGCGTGCGCACTTTGTCTTCGAAGGGCAGCGCTTCAAAGAACGTGTCGACCAGATAGGTCTTGCCGCGGCCTACCCCACCCCAGAAATACAAGCCTTTGATCACGGGGACTTCTTTTTTGCCGAACAGCTTGCCGAACAAGCCGGGCTTGCTGTGATGGGCGGCCACCAGATCGTCGTACAGACGCTGCAAATGACGCACAGCATTTTCCTGCGCGGCATCGTGGAAGAAGTCGGGGCGTTTGAGGTCAGCTTGGTAACGTTCTAGGGGGGTCATATATTCGTTAGCTAAGGGAGCAAAACGGGCCGCCACTGTAGCGACGGTCCGTGGGATTGGCAATCAGTCCTGTTGCGGGACCAATGCCAGTTTCAGGCTCTGGATCGCGGCATCGCGGGCTGCGGCGTCGGCAAACTCCGGGCTGTCGGCCACACATTGGCCATCAAGCCATAGTGTGAAGGCCTGGCCTTCGCTGCGCAGGTCCAGCTCGCCGCCTTGTTGCAACTGCTTGCTGACCGCGCCCGCGGTCTTGCCGTCGGCGAAGGTGCGCGACAACAGCAGTTGCTCGCCGTCGGCCGCGAGCAGGCGGAAACGGAAGCTGCCGTCGTCTTCGCGGAAGCTGACAAAGCGCGCGCCCTTGCTGGCTTTTTTCTTGGTGGTTGTCGCGGTCTGGGTGGTCGTGCGGAATGAACGCAGACCTACCGCCTCACGCAACTCCCCCAAAAACGGCGTCGCGGTGCGGCGGGCCTTCTCGGCGCCGGCCAGCAAAATGTCTTCCAGGTCCGCAGGACGCTCGATCAACCGGTGATAGTTCTCGCGCGCCTCGCCCAGTTCGCTGTCGAGCAACTGGAACAGCCGCTGCTTGGCATCACCCCAACCCAGGCCCTGCAACAGGTCATCGCGGAACTGCGCGCATTGCTCTTTGCTGGAGAACGCCTGGTACAGCGTGAACAGGTGCGAATTGTCCGGGTCCTTCGCTTCGCCCGGCAGCCGCGAGTCAGTGACGATGCGCGAGATGGCATCCTTCATTTCTTTGCCACTGCTGAACAACGGAATCGTGTTGTCGTAGCTCTTCGACATTTTGCGGCCGTCCAGGCCTGGCAGCGTGGCAACGCTCTCTTCGATCAGCGCTTCGGGCATGACGAAGAATTCTTTGCCATTGCCGAACAGGTGGTTGAAACGCTGGCCGATGTCCCGGGCCATTTCCACGTGCTGGATCTGATCGCGACCCACCGGCACCTGATGGGCGTTGAACATCAGGATGTCTGCCGCCATCAACACCGGGTAGCTGTACAAGCCCATGGTGATACCGGCATCCGGGTCATCGCCGGTCTCGACGTTCTTGTCCACCGACGCCTTGTAAGCGTGGGCGCGGTTGAGCAGGCCTTTGGCGGCGACGCAGGTCAACAGCCAGGTCAGCTCCGGGATTTCCGGAATGTCGGACTGGCGATAGAACGTGACGCGGTCCACGTCCAGCCCGGCGGCCAGCCAGGTCGCGGCGATTTCCAGACGCGAGCGCTGAATGCGCAGCGGGTCATCGCATTTGATCAGGGCGTGGTAATCGGCCAGAAAGTAAAAGGAATCGGCGTCGCTCTGGCGGCTGGCAACGATGGCCGGACGAATCGCGCCCGCGTAGTTGCCCAAGTGAGGCGTGCCGGTGGTGGTGATACCGGTCAGGATACGAGTAGTCATGGTGGGTCGCTTATTCTGGGTGCTGCGATCAGTTCGAGAGACGCGGCAGGACCAGATCCTTGAGATCGGTCAGCTTGCCGTGAAAAAAGTGTCCGCATTCTGCCACTTTCAGCAGTTCGTGGGGGCGCGATAAGTTGTCGGACCATTCGTAAACGAGCTGGGGATCGATCACTTCGTCGCTTTCCGGCTGGATCAGGGTCAACGGGCCGTTTTGCGGCAGTGCGTTGACATCGGCGATCCGCATGACCGCGGGTGCGATCATGAACAGATGGTTGAGTGTTTCGCCCTTGGCCTCGAGGCGCCCGCCCAACGTCGCAGCGACGAAACCGCCGAACGAGAAGCCGAACAACGTCAGGGGCAGATCGGGGTGCTTGTCGCGCAACCATTGGGCAACCGCTTGAGCATCGTCGACTTCACCCTGAGCCATGTCGGAGCTGCCCGCACTGGCACCGACCCCGCGGTAATTGAAGCGCAGGGTGATCAGTCCGGCATCGCGCGCGGTGCGTTGCAGCGTCGAGACCACTTTATTGAGCATCGTACCGCCCTGAACCGGGTTAGGATGGCATATCAGCGCCACGCCTTTGGCCCCTTCAAAGTCGAGGTAAAGAGCTTCCAGTTGGCCGACTGGACCATCGATGAGTACAGGATTTTCGCGGATGAGCAAGAATGAACTCCGTGACCTTGCAAAAGGTCGACTCGTCTAGCTGATGTCTGTGGCGGGTATATCGGCGATGCGTCGCAGGTATACAGCGCAGGTTCGAGCCGTTAACGTAAAGCAAAGCCGTTTATAGAGGAAGGACTCGTGGAACACTCGCTCTTAGTTTGGTTGTTGCCGACCATTGCCCTGGTCGTCGGGGTCGTCATCGGTTTCCTCGTCGCGCGTCTGGTGCCCAATGCCGCGCCTAGCAGCACTCAGCGCCAGCTGGATGATGTTCAGGAGCGCTTCGACACCTATCAGAACGAAGTGGTGACCCACTTCAACAGCACGGCCAATCTGGTCCAGAAGTTGTCCCAGAGCTACGTGGATGTGCAGGAACACCTGGCCGAAGGCGCCAACCGCCTGGCCACCGACGAAATCACCCGCCAGCGTCTGCTGGCCGCGCTGCACCCTGAGGCGACCCAGGCCCCACGCGATCGTTTGACGCCGCCGCGCACGGCCGAGCCGCCCAAGGACTACGCCCCCAAAACGCCGAACTCGCCGGGGATGCTGGATGAGCATTACGGGTTGAAGAAGTAAGCCACCCGCCTCAAAAAGGCCCGCCGCTGACGACCTCAGCGGCGGGCTTTTTTGTGCGGCAGGACTTGTAGGAGCGCGCTTGCCCGCGATTGCAGTGTGTCAGTCAACGTCGACGTGTTTGGTCTGACGCCATCGCGGGAAAGCGCGCTCCTACACATGAAGACGCCGTCCACAAAAAACCCGCCAGTCACGGCGGGTTTTTCGTACAGCCAGCAGCGCTTAGATCGCGCCGCGGGTCCGCAACAGGTCCAGCACGTGCTTGACGCTTTCCTCGACGTTCAGCGACTGGGTGTCGATGACGAGGTCGGCGTCGAGCGGTACGTCGTACGGGAAGGACTCACCCGGGATGTTGTCCTTGTCGGCAGCGTACAGGCCCTGTGGGTCGCGTTCGCGGCAAACCTGCGGTGAGGCCTGGACGTAGACGGTGATCAGGCGATCATTGCCGATCAGGCTCTTGGCGTTTTCGCGCCCTGCTGCATCCGGGGCCACGAAGGCAGCCAGGGTCAGCAGACCCGCCTCGTTGAACTGACGCGAGACATGCGCGGCACGGCGCCAGTTTTCGGTACGACCGGCGCGATCCTGTGGCAGACCTTTGTTGAGATCATGACGCAGGTTCTGACCATCGAGCACGAACACCGCGCGGCCCATGTCGAACAGCTTGCGCTCGACGGCGTAGGCCAAGGTGCTTTTACCCGCGCCGGACAGACCGGTGAACAAAACGGTCGCAGGCTGTTGCCCGAAGCGCTGGGCGCGCTCCTCGACCGACACATGCGCTCGTTCGCCATGATGGCTGGAACCACCTGCACTGACCGGTTTGGCGATGATCATGCCGGCGCCGACGGTGCCGTTGGTCAAGCGGTCAATGACGATGAACGAACCGGTGGTGCGGTTGCTGTCATAACCGTCCAGCGCGATGGCACTGTCCAGGCTGATCTTGACACGACCGATCTCGTTGAGCTGCAACGCGCTGGCAGCGCCCTCCTCCAGCGTGTTGACGTCAACACGGTGGGTGATGCTGGCAATCGAGCCCGGTACATAACTGGTGGCGCGTTTGATGTCGTATTTCTTGCCCGGCAACATTGGCTCTTCGGCCATCCATACCAGCATGGCGTCGAACGCGTCAGTCACCTGCGCAACGTTGTCCGCATGCACCAGCAAGTCACCACGGGAGATGTCGATTTCGTCTTCCATGGTCAGCGTCACCGCCTGACCAGGACCCGCATGCTCCAGCTCGCCTTCGAAGGTGACGATGGATTTCACGCGGCTGCTTTTGCCCGACGGCAGCACCACCACTTCATCGCCCTTGTGCACGATGCCGCTGGCCAGCGTACCGGCGAAGCCGCGGAAGTTCAGGTTCGGGCGGTTGACGTACTGCACCGGGAAACGCAGGTCGGTGTAGTTGCGGTCGTTGGCAATCTCGACGGTCTCGAGGATTTCCATCAGCGACTGCCCGGTGTACCAGGGCGAACGCTCGCTCTTGTTCACGACGTTGTCGCCCTTGAGCGCCGACATCGGCACAAAGGCCATGGTGGTCGGCTTGAACGCGATGCCGTCGGCGAACTTCCGGTAATCGGCCTTTATCGACTCGAACACGCTTTCGTCGAAGCCGTTGAGGTCCATCTTGTTGATGGCGACCACGATGTGCTTGATGCCCAGCAGCGACGCGATGTAGCTGTGGCGACGGGTCTGGGTCTGCACGCCATAACGGGCATCCACCAGAATGATCGCCAGGTCGCACGTCGATGCGCCGGTGGCCATGTTGCGGGTGTACTGCTCATGGCCCGGGGTATCGGCGATGATGAATTTGCGCTTGGCGGTGGAGAAGTAGCGGTAAGCGACATCGATGGTGATGCCCTGCTCCCGCTCGGCCTGCAAGCCGTCAACCAGCAGCGCCAGGTCGACTTCATCGCCGGTGGTGCCGGACTTCTTCGAGTCACGGGTGATGGCTTCCAGATGGTCTTCGTAGATCATCTTGGAGTCGTGCAGCAGACGCCCGATCAGCGTGCTCTTGCCGTCATCGACGTTGCCACAGGTGAGAAAGCGCAGCATTTCCTTGCGTTCGTGCTGGCCCAGATACGCGAGGATGTCCTCGCTGATCAAATCAGATACGTGCGACATGACAACCCCTTAGAAATAACCCTGACGTTTCTTTTCTTCCATGGAGCCGGCGCCATCGTGGTCGATGACCCGGCCCTGGCGCTCGGAAGTTCGCGTCAGGAGCATTTCCTGAATGATGTCGGTAAGGCTGATGGCCTCGGACTCGACGGCGCCCGTCAACGGATAGTCGCCCAGCGTGCGGAAGCGGACCTTCTTCTTGACGATGCGCTTCTTGTCTTCATCGCTCAGATGATTACGCAGGCGATCGTCGTCGATCATGATCCAGGTGCCGTTCATTTCGATGACTTCGCGCTCGGCGGCGAAATACAGCGGCACAATCGGGATGCCTTCCAGATAGATGTACTGCCAGATATCCAGCTCGGTCCAGTTGGAGAGCGGGAACACACGGATCGACTCGCCTTTGTTGACGTTGCCGTTGTACACGTTCCACAGCTCTGGACGCTGATTCTTCGGGTCCCAGCGGTGCTTGGTGTCGCGGAAGGAGTAGACGCGCTCTTTGGCGCGGGACTTCTCTTCGTCCCGGCGCGCGCCACCGAAGGCGGCGTCAAAACCGTGTTTGTCGAGGGCTTGCTTGAGGCCTTCGGTCTTCATGATGTCGGTGTGCTTGGCACTGCCGTGGGTCAGCGGGTTGATACCCTGCGCAACGCCATCCGGGTTGACGTGAACGATAAGGTCCAGGCCCATTTCCTCGACCATCTTGTCGCGGAATTTATACATCTCCTGGAATTTCCAGCGCGTATCGACGTGCATGACCGGGAACGGCAGCTTGCCCGGGAAGAAGGCCTTGCGTGCCAGGTGCAACATCACGGCGGAGTCTTTACCGACGGAGTAGAGCATCACCGGGTTATCGAACTCGGCGGCTACCTCGCGGATGATGTGGATGCTTTCCGCCTCCAGCTGCTTCAGATGCGTCAGTTTGTCGACCATGGTTACTCACGGGGGATAACGTACTTTATGGAAGGCCAACGGGCCGTATTCGAGCCGGGCACTTTAGCACAGCACCTAATTCTATTGAGACACCGGACTAGATCGAAACGATCTAACGATATAGCTCCCGGGCAGGTGCCGTCAGATGGGATTGGGGCAGTCGATAAACAGATGCTCGAGAGCAAAGCGGCGCGCCAGGTACTCGCCGAGCGCCTGGACCCCGTAACGCTCGGTGGCATGATGGCCGGCGGCGATAAAGCTGATGTCGTTCTCCCGGGCGCTGTGAAAGGTCTGCTCGGACGCCTCGCCGCTCAGGTACAAATCGACGCCCGCCAGCACCGCCTGATCGATGTAACCCTGGCCGCCGCCGGTGCACCAACCGACCCGACGGATCATCGCGCTGCCCTCGATCAACAGCGGCTCACGACCCAGCGCGCTCTGCACGCGATGGGCGAAATCACGGGGGGTGACCGGCTCGGCCAACGACCCCACAAGACCGACGATCTTCAGGTTGTCAGGGTCCAGAGGCCCTTCAACGGTGATGTCCAGCTGCCGTGCCAACTGCACGTTGTTGCCCACGTCCGGATGCAGGTCCAGCGGCAGGTGATACGCCAGCAAACTGATGTCGTGCTTGAGCAAAGTCTTGAGGCGCCGCTGCTTCATCCCGGTGACACAGGGGTTTTCGCCCTTCCAGAAGTAGCCGTGGTGCACGAGGATCAGGTCGGCGTTTGTTTCAACGGCGGCATCCAGCAATGCCTGACTGGCCGTGACGCCGCTCACGATGCGCGTGACCTGCGGACGGCCCTCGACCTGCAATCCGTTCGGGCAATAATCCTGGATACGAGAAGCGCTCAAATAGCGGTCCGCCTCCTCCACCAGCGTGCTCAGTGCGACAGCCATAAAAGACTCCTAAATATGCAGTTCAGACCGTCTCGGTCCTCGTATAATGCCCGCCATTATGGCGCAGGTGAGACACAGTGCTTGCGCGCTACCACCATCAGGATTCCGCTCAATGTTCAAAGCGCTGCGTTTTCTCGGCTGGCCACTGCTCGCTGGCGTGCTGATCGCTTTACTGATTATCCAGCGTTACCCGCAATGGGTCGGACTGCCGACACAGGACGTCAACCTGCAACAAGCGCCCCAGACCTTCACCGTGCAGCAAGGCCCGGTGTCGTATGCCGATGCCGTCAGCAGCGCCGCGCCTGCCGTGGCCAACCTCTACACGACCAAAATGGTCAACAACAAGCCCAACCACCCGCTCTTTGAAGACCCGCAATTCCGGCGGTTCTTCGGCGACAACCTGCCCAAGCAGAAACGCATGGAATCGAGCCTCGGTTCGGCGGTGATCATGAGCCCGGAAGGTTACTTGCTGACCAACAACCACGTGACCTCCGGCGCCGACCAGATTGTGGTGGCGCTCAAGGACGGACGCGAAACCATCGCGCGGGTCATCGGCAGCGACCCGGAGACCGACCTTGCGGTATTGAAGATTGACCTGAAAAACCTGCCCGCGATCACCCTTGGCCGCTCCGACACCATTCGCATCGGCGACGTGGCGCTGGCCATCGGTAACCCGTTTGGCGTCGGCCAGACCGTCACCATGGGCATCATCAGCGCCACCGGACGTAACCAGCTGGGTTTGAACACCTACGAAGACTTCATTCAGACCGACGCCGCCATCAACCCCGGCAACTCGGGCGGCGCGTTGGTGGATGCAAACGGCAACCTGACCGGGATCAACACCGCGATCTTCTCCAAGTCCGGCGGCTCGCAGGGCATCGGTTTTGCGATCCCGACCAAATTGGCGCTTGAGGTGATGAAGTCGATCATCGAACACGGTCAGGTGATACGCGGCTGGCTGGGGATCGAAGTTCAACCGTTGACCCAGGAGTTGGCCGAGTCATTTGGCCTCAAAGACCGGCCGGGAATTGTGGTTGCGGGGATTTTCCGTGACGGTCCGGCGCAGAAGGCCGGCCTTCAACTGGGTGACGTGATATTGAGCATCAACGGCGAACCGGCAGGCGATGGCCGCAAGTCGATGAATCAGGTGGCACGCACCAAGCCGACCGAGAAGATTTCGATCCAGGTGATGCGCAACGGCAAGGAGCGCAAGCTCACAGCCGAAGTAGGCCTGCGTCCACCGCAAGCTCCGGCGGCGACTGCGGCGGAGGATTGATTCAGCGATAGCGTAAATCTGTAGGAGCCAACTTGTTGGCGAAAAAGGCGGCGGTGAGCCAATTAAACCGCCTCGCGAATAAATTCGCTCCTACAGAGTTCAGCCCCTACAACTCGCCCAGCGCATCCACCAACGCCTGATTCTGTTCAGGCGTGCCGATGCTGATCCGCAGGAACTGCGCGATCCGCTCCTGTTTGAAGTGACGCACAATCACGCCCTGCTCCCGCACCTTGGCCGCCAGCTGCGCGGCATCGTGCTGCGGGTGACGCGCGAAGATGAAGTTGGCGGCCGACGGCAACACCTCAAATCCCTTGTCGCACAACTGCTGAACCAGCGCATCACGGCTGGCAATCACCGCTTTGCAGGTCTGCTCGAAATACGCCTTGTCATCGAACGCAGCGGCAGCGCCGACAATGGCGATGCGGTCAATCGGGTAGGAGTTGAAGCTGTTCTTCACCCGCTCTAACGCTTCGATCAAGTCCGGATGACCGACTGCCAGGCCGACCCGCAACCCCGCCAGCGAACGCGACTTGGACAGGGTTTGTGTCACCAAGAGGTTCGGATAACGCTCCACCAGCGAAATGGCCGTCTGACCGCCGAAGTCGATATAGGCCTCGTCGACGATCACCACCGAATCCGGGTTGGCCTTGAGGATCTGCTCGACCGCGCTCAGCGCCGTGAGACAACCCGTGGGCGCGTTCGGATTGGGAAAAATGATGCCACCGTTGGGGCGCGCATAGTCCTCGGCACGAATCTGGAAATGCTCATCCAGCGGCACGGCTTCGTAGTCGATGCCATACAGGCCACAGTAAACCGGATAAAAGCTGTAGCTGATGTCCGGGAACAGCAGTGGCTTGTCGTGCTTGAAAAAAGCGTTGTACGCGTGGGCCAGCACTTCGTCGGAACCGTTGCCCAGGAATACCTGGTTGCCTTCGACCCCGTAGTAACGCGCCACCGCTTGCTTGAGCAGGTCGCTGTTCGGGTCAGGGTAAAGGCGCAGGTTATCGTTGACCTCGGCGCGCATCGCCTCGATAGCCTTGGGCGACGGGCCGTAGGGATTCTCGTTGGTGTTGAGTTTTACCAGCTTGGTCAGCTTGGGTTGTTCGCCCGGCACATAAGGCACCAGGTCACGGACAAACGGACTCCAGAATTTGCTCATGCTTATTGGCCTTCTTGTGGGTTGCTGGCAATCCGATACTCGGCGCTGCGTGCGTGAGCGGTCAACGACTCGCCACGGGCCAGCACGGAAGCGGTTTTGCCCAGCTCCGACGCGCCCTGCTCGGAGCAATAGATGATCGAGGAACGCTTCTGGAAATCGTAAACGCCCAGGGGCGAGGAAAACCGCGCAGTGCCGGACGTCGGCAGCACGTGGTTGGGGCCAGCACAATAATCGCCCAGCGCCTCTGACGTGTGACGGCCCATAAAGATAGCGCCCGCGTGGCGAACATGCGGCAGCCAGGCTTCAGGGTCAGCGACCGACAACTCAAGGTGTTCTGGGGCGATGCGATTGATGACCTCCAGCGCTTGTTGCATGTCGGCCACTTTGATCAATGCGCCGCGCCCTGTGATGGAGGTCTTGATGATCTCGGCGCGCTCCATGGTCGGCATCAGTCTGGCGATGCTGTCCGCGACTTTGTCGAGAAAATCGCCATCGGTGCTGATCAGAATCGCTTGCGCGTCTTCGTCGTGCTCGGCCTGGGAGAACAGGTCCATGGCGATCCAGTCCGGATCCGTCTGGCCGTCGCACACCACCAAAATTTCCGAAGGCCCGGCGATCATGTCGATACCGACTTGACCGAACACATGCCGCTTGGCCGTGGCGACATAAATGTTGCCTGGGCCGACGACCTTATCGACCTGCGGCACGCTTTCGGTGCCGTACGCCAGCGCAGCAACGGCCTGCGCGCCCCCGATGGTGAACACCCGGTCAACGCCGGCGATGCAGGCAGCCGCCAGCACCAGTTCATTGAGCTCGCCGCGTGGCGTCGGCACCATCATCACCACTTCGCCCACGCCTGCGACCTTCGCCGGGATGGCGTTCATCAGCACGGAGGATGGGTAGGATGCCTTGCCGCCGGGTACGTACAACCCTGCGCGGTCCAGCGGCGTGACTTTCTGGCCCAGCACCGTGCCATCGGCTTCGGTGTAGCTCCAGGAGTCCTGTTTCTGTTTTTCGTGATAGATGCGCACGCGGTCGGCGGCTTTTTCCAGCGCTTGGCGCTGGGCCGGGGTGATGCGTGTGAGCGCCAGTTCCAGACGTTCACGGGGCAGAATCAGCTCTGCCATCGATGCTACTTGCAGGCCGTCAAAGCGCTGCGTGTACTCCACCAGCGCTGCATCGCCGCGCTCACGCACGTTTTTGATGATGTCCAGGACCCGCTGATTCACCGAGTCGTCTGACACACTTTCCCAGCTCAGCAGATGATCCAGATGTCGTGCGAAATCCGGGTCAGCAGCGTTGAGTCGGCGAATGTCGGTGGAAGTGGTCATGGCGGGGCCTCAATGATTGGCGAATACTCGGGTGCCGTTTCTGGACGAATCCATAAACTACCAAGCTATCCGCGCGGGCACCTGAGATTTTGGCTATGACACGGATAGTTGGGCGCGGCCTGGGGCCACGCTATCGGTCAGCCGCGGTGTCGCGACTCCACTGCTTCACGCAGGGTGTCGATCAACGCCTGAATGCGGGCGTGCTGCATTTTCATGGAGGCCTTGTTGACGACCAGACGAGAGCTGATATGGGCGATCAACTCTTGAGGTTCAAGGCCGTTGGCACGCAGCGTGTTGCCGGTGTCGACGACATCGATGATCTTGTCGGCCAGCCCTACCAGCGGTGCCAGCTCCATCGAGCCGTACAGCTTGATGATGTCGACCTGACGACCTTGTTCGGCGTAGTAGCGCTTGGCGACGTTGACGAACTTGGTGGCCACACGCAGACGCCCCTTGGGTTCGGTAGCCCCCACAGCGCCTGCGGTCATCAGTTTGCATTGTGCGATCTGCAGGTCGAGAGGCTCGTACAGGCCCTGACCGCCGTATTCCATCAGAACATCCTTGCCCGCGACGCCCAGGTCAGCCGCACCGTGCTCGACGTAAGTCGGCACATCGGTGGCGCGAACAATCAGCAGGCGCACATCGGCCTGAGTCGTCGGGATGATCAGCTTGCGGCTCTTGTCCGGATTTTCGGTCGGCACAATGCCCGCAGCAGCGAGGAGCGGCAACGTGTCGTCAAGGATACGGCCCTTGGACAATGCGATGGTCAACATGGGAAACGTGAGTCCTTATCAGGAAACTTGCGTCGGATCGCAATCGGCGCCCGACAACCTCCGAGCCGGCGATGGCCCGAAGTGTAACGAATCAGAAAGTGATACTCGGCTTCGGCATCAGGCTCCGGCGTCTGCGGTGATCAAGATCACGCACCAGATGCCGGAGCCGGACAGCCCGCGCGGATCGACTAGCCCGGAACGCGACGGATCTTCGCGCCCAGCATCTGCAGCTTCTCTTCGATGCACTCATAACCACGGTCTATGTGGTAGATGCGGTCGATCAGAGTGTCGCCTTCAGCGATCAGCGCCGAGATGACCAGGCTGGCAGAAGCCCGCAGGTCGGTTGCCATCACTGGCGCGCCCTTGAGTTTCGTGCAGCCCGTGACGATGGCGGTGTTGCCCTCGACCTGAATCTGCGCGCCCATTCGGTGCATTTCATACACGTGCATGAAGCGGTTTTCGAAGATCGTTTCGATGACCGCGCCAGTGCCTTCGGCAATCGCGTTGAGCGAAATGAACTGCGCCTGCATGTCGGTCGGGAAAGCCGGGTACGGCGCGGTGCGCACGTTGACGGCCTTCGGACGCTTGCCGTGCATGTTCAGCTCGATCCAGTCCTTGCCGGTGGTGATTTCTGCGCCTGACTCACGCAGTTTTTCCAGCACGGCTTCAAGGATGGTCGGATCGGTGTCCTTGAGCTTGACGCGACCGCCCGTGGCAGCAGCAGCCACCAGGTAGGTGCCGGTCTCGATCCGGTCAGGCATGACTTTATAAGTCGCCGAACCCAGACGTTTCACACCGTCGATGGTGATGGTGTCGGTGCCTGCGCCAGACACTTTCGCGCCCATGGCATTCAGGAAATTCGCCAGGTCGACCACTTCAGGCTCACGGGCGGCGTTTTGCAGCACGCTGCGACCGTTGGCCAATGCAGCGGCCATCATGATGTTTTCGGTACCGGTCACGCTGACGGTATCGAAGAAGAAGTGCGCACCGCGCAAACCGCCTTCCGGCGCCTTGGCCTTGATGTAGCCGCCTTCAACGTCGATCACTGCACCCATGGCTTCAAGACCGCGGATGTGAAGATCCACCGGACGCGAACCAATGGCGCAACCGCCAGGCAATGCCACTTCGGCCTCGCCAAAGCGAGCGACCATCGGGCCGAGCACCAGGATTGACGCACGCATGGTTTTCACCAGCTCGTACGGGGCAATCAGGGTCTTGATGGTGCGTGGATCGATTTCAACACTGAGCTTTTCGTCAATGATCGGCTCGATGCCCATGCGGCCAAACAGCTCGATCATCGTGGTGATGTCGTGCAGGTGTGGCAGGTTCTGCACGGTGACCGGCCCATCGGCCAGCAATGTAGCGGCAAGAATCGGCAGGGCAGAGTTCTTTGCCCCGGAAATACGGATTTCGCCATCAAGACGAACGCCGCCAGTAATAATCAGTTTGTCCATTAGAATCTCGACGCCAATTGGTTCAGGTGCGCTCGGCCCATGCAGCGCGGCTGAAGAATTTCATGGTGACCGCGTGGATGCTGCCATCGGCGATCCAGGGGTTCAAATGCGCATAGATCTGCTGTTGGCGCTTGACTGGACTCAGTGTAGCCATCTCATCGCTGATCACGTTCAGCTGAAAGTTGCAGCCTTCGCCTTCAACTTCGACCTGAATCTGCGGCAACTTACCTTCAAGGAAGCTTTTCACTTCTACGGCCTGCATGCTTAACCTCAATCGGCGCCCTACGCGCGGGGGTCGGCCATCATACAAAAAAGCCCTCTCGTTGCGAACCCTACTTTGTAGGAGACGGACGAGGGGCTTGATCGATAACGGGTATCAATGATGCTGGAGCAGTTCGGTCAGTTCCGAGACCTTGGCGATTTCCTGCATGTCTTCCGGCAGGGCACGCACGCTCACTGTCTTGCCTGCTGCCGCACCGTCACGCATGAAACCCAACAGCAGGGCCAGGCCCACGCTGCTGGATTTCTCTACGCCTGCGCAGTCGATCACCAGGGCAGGCGCATCGCTGGCCTTGATGAGATCCGCGCCCTGCTTGCGCAAGGCGGGACCTGTCCGGTAGTCAATCACGCCAACGAGCCTGATTTCACCCGGACCACCGAGCAGAACGCTTGCCTGGCTCATTTAGTGGTCTGTTCGGACTGGGACGCTTCTTTGGCTTTGGCCACTTCGCCGGCCCAACCATTGATGGTCTTGTCCAGATCGTTGCCGTTGCGCTGCATGGCGTCTGCGAACTGATCACGGAACAGCTTGCCGATGTTGATGCCATTGATGATGACGTTGCGCACTTTCCACTCGTCATTGAGCTTCACGAGGGTGTAGGAAACGGGATAAACCGCGCCGCCGGTGCCCTTGACCTGCATGTCAACGGAAGTGCGGTCAGCCGCTTCTTCCTTGGCAGGAGAGACGGTGATGCCCTGGTTGTTGTATTCCAGCAGGGCGTTGCCATAGAACTGAATCAGGCTGCGCTTGAAGTTTTCCTGGAAGCGCTTCATTTGGTCAGGCGACGCATTACGGGAGTACTTCACCGTCATGATGCTTTTCGAGATGCCGTCCGCGTCGATGACCGGACCTACAATGCCGTTGAGCGCATCGTAGAACGCGCTTGGGTTGGTTTTGTATTCTTCTTTATGGGCGGCCAGATCGCTCAGCAAGCGCTTGGTCGTGTCGTCCACCAGATCATGGGCAGACTGGGTCGATACGGCAGCACTGGCCAGCATCGGCAGGGCCGCCAGCAAAACCAACAGCCCACGGCGCAGAATTGAAATCATGAAAAAAACTCCTTATTTGGCGTCTTTGCTGACGGTATTCATCAGAAATTTACCGATCAGGTCTTCGAGAACCAGCGCTGACTGCGTGTCGTGAATGGTGCTGCCGTCTTTAAGCAACTTGTCGTCACCACCCACGCTAATGCCGATGTACTTCTCGCCCAGCAGGCCTGCCGTAAGAATCGAGGCAGTGGAGTCGATGGGCAGGTTATTCACGCCCTTTTCGACTTCCATCGTCACACGGCCAGTGAAGGTATCGCGATCCAGATCGATGGCTGTGACCTTGCCGATGGTTACACCGGCCATGGTCACCTTCGCTCTGACAGTCAAACCGGCCGAATTGTCGAAGTAGGCGTAAAGTTTATAGTTGTCGTTGGTCGCGCTGGCTGTAAGACCGCTGACGCGCAGGGCCAGCAACAGCAAAGCCAGTATCCCGGCCAGCAGGAACAGGCCTACACCGGTTTCGAGGGTGCGGTTTTGCATCAGAAGTCTCCAAACATCAAGGCGGTCAAAATAAAGTCCAGGCCCAACACGGCCAATGAGGCATACACCACGGTTTTAGTCGTGGCCCGACTGATCCCTTCTGAAGTGGGCTCGCAGTCATAGCCTTGGAACACGGCAATCCAGGTGACCACGAAAGCAAAAACCACGCTTTTGATGACACCGTTGAGCACATCGTCAGTAAAGGAAACGCTGTTCTGCATGTTCGCCCAGAAGGAGCCTTCGTAGACGCCCAACCAGTCGACTGCGACCCAGGAGCCGCCCCAGATACCAACGACGCTGAAAATCATGGCCAGCAACGGCAGCGAAATGAAGCCTGCCCACAGACGCGGCGCGACGATGTATTTCAGGGGATCGACGCCGATCATTTCAAGACTGGACAGCTGCTCGGTGGATTTCATGTTGCCGATTTCAGCCGTCAGCGCAGAGCCGGCACGACCTGCAAACAGCAAGGCTGTCACCACTGGGCCCAGCTCTCGCAACAGCGTCAATGCGACCATCTGCCCGACGGCCTGCTCCGACCCGTACTTGGCCAGAATGCTGAAACCCTGCAGGGACAGCACCATGCCGATGAAGACGCCGGACACAACAATGATCGCCAGCGACATCACGCCAACCGAGTAAAGCTGACGGATCAATAACTGAAAGCCGCCGCCTATCCCGCCTCGCCCCAGCAAGGCATGGACCAGAAAAATCCCCGAACGTCCAAGCACTGCAACAATATCGATCGCCGCTCGCCCCATCAGGCGGATGCGATCCATTAACGACTTTCTGCGCATCAGCGCTTCCCCAAAAGATCTTCGCGATAATCCGCTGCCGGATAATGAAACGGGACAGGTCCGTCAGGATCGCCGGTCATGAATTGACGTATCCGCGGATTGTCCGACTCCATCAACTCCGCTGGCGTTCCCTGCCCGAGCACTTGCCCGTCACCGACCACATACAGGTAGTCAGCGATGCTGGCGGTCTCGGCAAGGTCGTGTGAGACCACGACACTGGTGATCCCGAGGGCATCGTTGAGCAACCGGATCAGGCGAACGAGCACCCCCATCGCGATCGGATCCTGGCCGACGAAAGGTTCGTCGTACATGAGGATCTGCGGATCCAGGGCAATCGCACGGGCCAGCGCGACACGACGTTTCATGCCGCCGGACAGCTCGTCGGGCATGAGTTCGACCGCGCCACGCAAGCCAACGGCCTGCAATTTAAGCAGGACGATGTCGCGGATCATGTCTTCGGGCAGCTCTGTATGAACGCGCAGAGGAAAGGCGACGTTTTCGAACACATCGAGATCAGTGAACAGCGCGCCGCTCTGAAACAGGACGCCCATCTGCTTTCGCGCATCGAAAAGATCGCTGCGGGAAAGATTTGGCAGGTTCTGACCATTGACCCAGACTTCGCCACTGCTCGGGCGGAGTTGCGCACCCATCAGCCGCAGGAGTGTCGTCTTGCCACTGCCTGACGGCCCCATGATGCCGGTGACTTTGCCCCGGGGAATGTGGATATCCACATTGTTGAAGATGCTTCGCGCACCGCGTTTGAAGGACACACCCTTCAATTCGACCGCGTAGGCGTTATCGGCACTCATCTAAACTCCTTGCGATACAGCCTGTCTCTCAGATGCCGCGTCCTTGACGAACGACACACTGTCTGGAGGGCCGAACAAGCGGCGAACTATACCACCGCTCCAACGTGTCGCCCAAGCGCGATACCTGCAACATTTTGAATGAAGACGAATATTGCAATTGCGCAGGAAGATTCCTGCATGGATCAACACCCTGTCTGGCACAAAGCCTGACAGAGCACTGCCTCTATAAACAAAGAGCGACAATGATGGGTGAGGGTTTTCAACATTGCCGTTATAATCGCCGCCTTTTCACCAGACCTACCTCTTTACGACATGAGCCAGTCCAGCGACCTGATTCAATCTGCCCAGCGCACGATCCGCCTTGAAGTAGAAGCCGTGGAAGGCCTGCTTGCGCATATAAATGCGGACTTCGTCAGCGCGTGCGAGATGATTCTGGCGAGCAAGGGCCGCGTAGTCGTAGTCGGCATGGGCAAATCCGGCCATATCGCCAGAAAGATCGCTGCCACGCTTGCGAGCACGGGCACACCTTCATTTTTCGTCCATCCCGCCGAAGCCAGTCACGGCGACATGGGCATGATCACCTCCACCGATATCATCCTCGCGCTGTCGAATTCCGGCACAACCGCCGAAATCGTAACGCTGCTGCCGCTGATCAAACGCCAGGGCATCAAGATGATCAGCATGACGGGCAATGCCGAATCGACCCTGGCAAAGGCCGCCGAGTTCAACCTGAACACGCACGTGGTACACGAGGCCTGCCCTTTGAATCTGGCGCCGACCTCCTCGACCACTGCTGCGCTGGCCATGGGCGATGCGCTGGCCATCGCTCTGCTCGATGCCCGCGGCTTTACCGCCGAAGACTTTGCATTCTCGCATCCGGGTGGCGCACTGGGCCGACGCCTGTTACTCAAAGTTGAGCACGTGATGCACAGCGGCGAGCATCTCCCGCAAGTGGCCCGCGGCACCTTGCTGCGCGATTCGCTGATGGAGATGACCCGCAAGGGGCTGGGCATGACTGCTATTGTCGAAGCCGATGGCCGCCTCGCCGGGATCTTCACCGACGGCGATTTGCGTCGCACGCTGGATCGCCCCATTGATATCCGGCTGGCCAGCATCGACGAGGTCATGACCGAACATGGCAAGACCGTCCGCCCTGATATGTTGGCGGCCGAGGCACTGAAAATCATGGAAGACAACAAGATCGGGGCCTTGATCGTGGTTGACGAAGACGACCGTCCCGTCGGCGCGTTCAACCTGGGTGACCTTCTGCGCGCTGGAGTGATGTAAATGAGCCACGACACAAAAGATTTGATGCAACGCGGCAAGCACATCAAGCTGGCGGTGTTCGATGTCGATGGCGTGCTGACCGATGGCCGCCTGTATTTCCTTGAAGATGGCAGCGAATTCAAGACTTTTAATACGCTGGACGGCCAAGGCATCAAAATGCTTATTGCGTCTGGCGTCACGACTGCCATTATCAGCGGCCGCAAGACGCCGGTCGTTGAGCGCAGGGCCAGGAACCTGGGAATCGCTCACCTGTACCAGGGTCGCGAAGACAAGCTGGTTGTGCTTGACGAGCTGTTGTCCCAGTTGGGCCTGAACTACGAGCAGGTGGCGTACCTGGGCGATGACCTGCCGGACCTGCCGGTGATTCGCCGGGTGGGATTGGGCATGGCGGTTGCCAGCGCGGCCGGCTTTGTCCGCCAGCATGCACACGGGGTTACTCAGGCACGCGGCGGCGAAGGCGCGGCCCGTGAGTTTTGTGAGCTGATTCTGAGCGCTCAGGGCAATCTCGAAGCGGCTCATGCCGCCTACTTATAGAAGTCCACTATGTTCAGTAAAAAAATTCGTACGTTTCTGATATTCGGCGTGCTGGCGGTGCTGCTTGCTGCTGCCGGCTACTGGAACATCAGTCCGGAAAGCTTCATGGATCAGCCCAAATCCGCGGTGGATGAGAGCGCCATCGACTTCTACGCCATCAATGCCCACAGCGTTCAGTTTCTCCCGGACGGTGGCATGCAATACGAAATGACGGCCGACAAGGTCGAACACCTCAAGGCATCCGACGTGACATTGCTCACAACGCCGAACCTTGAGCTGTATCGCGGCTCGACCTTCCCATGGCATGTCGAAAGCAAGACTGCCGAGGTGTCGCCGGGGGGTGATCACGTCGAGCTCATCGACGCCGTGCGTATCAACCGCACCGATGAAAAGAGCCGCACCACTATCATTACCAGCAGCCGCATGACCGTATTCCCTCAGAAGCAATATGCGGAGACCCAGCAAGCCGTTAGAATCGACGGCCTGGGCGGGGTGACCACAGCCACCGGCATGAAAGCATATTTGAAAGACAGCAGGATGAACCTGCTCTCCAATGTAAGAGGACAGTATGACGCTCGTTAAAACCCTTCCTTTATTGCTCGGCCTGGGCGCAGCACTGGGAAGCGCGAGCGCCTGGTCTTTGCCGACAGACCGCGATCAGCCCATCCACATTCAGTCGGACGACGCGCAACTCGATGACAAACAGGGCGTTGCCACCTACAAAGGCAATGTGATCATCACCCAGGGCTCGATGAAGATCACGGGCAATACCGTGACCATCACCCGTAACGCTCAGGGCGAAGTCGACGTGTTCACGTCCGTCGGCAACCTGGCGTACTACGAGCAGAAGCCTTCCGTGGACAAGCCGATCGTTCAGGCTTACGGCGTGACCATTCAGTACTTTGCGGCCCAGGATCGCATCGTGCTGATCGACAAGGCGAAGGTCATCAACGACGGCAACACGTCCGAAGGCGAGAAAATCGTCTATGACACCGTGAAGCAGGTGGTCAACGCCGGCCGCGCCAACGGCACGAAGATCACGACGCCGCGGCCACGGATCGATATGGTTATCCAGCCGAAAAAGAAAACCGACCAGCAGAAGGCCCAGTAATGGCAACGCTGAAAGCTCAGCATCTGGCTAAAAGCTACAAGGGTCGTCAGGTCGTCCGCGATGTGAGCCTGTCCATCGAAAGCGGTCAGATCGTCGGTTTGCTGGGGCCTAACGGCGCTGGCAAAACCACCTGTTTCTACATGATCGTCGGCCTGGTTCAGGCCGAACAGGGTCGTGTGCTGATCGACGACCAGGATGTCAGCCACCAGCCGATGCATGGCCGGGCCCGCGCGGGCATCGGCTATCTTCCTCAGGAAGCGTCGATTTTCCGCAAGCTGTCCGTTGCCGATAACATCATGGCGATTCTGGAAACACGCAAGGAACTGGATCGCCCGGCACGCCGCAAAGAACTGGAGAGTTTGCTGCAGGAATTCCACATCACGCACATCCGCGACAACCTGGGCATGAGCCTGTCAGGTGGCGAGCGCCGCCGCGTCGAGATCGCACGGGCCTTGGCGACCTCCCCCAAGTTCATCCTGCTCGATGAGCCGTTTGCCGGGGTCGACCCGATCTCCGTTGGCGACATCAAGCAAATCATTTATCACCTCAAGGCCAAGGGCATCGGTGTCTTGATCACCGATCACAACGTCCGCGAAACGCTGGATATCTGTGAAACAGCGTACATCGTCAATGATGGTCAACTGATCGCTGAAGGCGACTCGGACACCATTCTGGCGAACCAGTTGGTGAAAGAGGTATACCTCGGCCACGAGTTCCGCCTGTAAGCGTTGCGATGACGGCCGTCTGACGGGGGAGCGGGAGTACCGCGCCATCCTCCGATCAACTTAATTGTCATCGCACCCTAGGCAAACACCCTGGTTTCAGGCATATAATTTGCTTAAGTTGGCGCCTCAGCGCCCTGTAGTGGATGGCGCGCGTATGCGCCGGCGAACGAATAAGGTGTTTAGCCCCTGCCATGAAACCTTCGCTAGTCTTGAGAATGGGCCAGCAGCTGACGATGACGCCGCAGCTGCAACAGGCCATCCGCTTACTCCAACTGTCGACTCTGGATCTCCAACAGGAAATTCAGGAGGCACTGGAGTCCAACCCTATGCTCGAGCGCCAGGAAGAAGGCGACGATTTCGATAATGCAGACCCTATGGCTGACAATATCGAGCAAAAACCCAATCCTGATGTGCAGGAACCGACCTACCAGGAATCCGCCCCCACCGTCGACAACCTCGAAGACGGCGAATGGAGCGAGCGCATTCCCAACGAGCTGCCCGTCGATACCGCGTGGGAAGACGTTTACCAGACCAGCGCCAGCAGCCTGCCCAGCAATGATGACGACGAGTGGGATTTCACCACGCGCACCTCGGTGGGCGAGAGCCTGCAGAGCCACTTGCTGTGGCAGCTCAATCTGGCGCCGATGTCGGACACCGACCGCCTGATCGCAGTGACGTTGATCGACTGCATCAACAATCAGGGTTACCTGGACGAATCCCTCGACGAACTGCTCGACGCCTTCGATCCAGAGCTGGATATCGAACTGGATGAAATCGAAGCCGTCCTGCGCCGCATCCAGCAATTCGAACCCGCCGGTATCGGCGCCCGCAACCTGAGCGAGTGCCTGCTGCTGCAATTGCGCCAATTACCGGCGAAGACCAAGTGGCTGGCCGAAGCGCAGCGTCTGGTCAGCGACTACATCGACCTGCTGGGCAGTCGTGATTACGCTCAGTTGATGCGCCGGATGAAGATCAAGGAAGACGATCTTCGTCAGGTCATCGAGCTGGTGCAAAGCCTGAATCCGCGTCCGGGCTCGCAGATCGAATCCACGGAAGCTGAATACGTGGTGCCCGACGTGATCGTGCGCAAGCACAACGAACGTTGGCTGGTCGAGCTCAATCAGGAATCGGTGCCCCGCCTGCGCGTCAATCCGCAGTACGCGGGATTCGTGCGCCGGGCCGATACCAGCGCAGACAACACCTTCATGCGCAATCAGCTGCAGGAGGCGCGCTGGTTCATCAAGAGCCTGCAGAGCCGCAACGAGACACTGATGAAGGTGGCCACGCAGATTGTCGAACATCAGCGCGGTTTCCTCGAGTATGGCGACGAGGCGATGAAGCCGCTGGTGCTGCATGACATCGCCGAAGCGGTGGGCATGCACGAATCGACGATTTCGAGGGTCACGACCCAGAAGTTCATGCACACGCCGCGCGGCATTTACGAACTGAAATACTTCTTCTCCAGCCACGTCAGCACTTCTGAAGGCGGTGAATGTTCGTCCACGGCCATTCGCGCAATCATCAAAAAACTGGTTGCCGCCGAAAATCAGAAAAAGCCATTGAGTGACAGTAAGATCGCTGGTTTACTGGAGGCACAAGGCATTCAGGTGGCCCGACGCACAGTCGCGAAGTACCGCGAATCTCTAGGGATAGCGCCTTCCAGTGAACGCAAGCGATTGATGTAGAGGGGTCACACGCCACAGCGTTCCAGCGGCAGGCAACACAGCCTGCCTCTTAATGCACTGGCAACGAAGGAGAAGCTGTATGCAAGTCAACATCAGTGGACACCAACTTGAAGTGACCAAGCCCCTGCGTGAATACATCGAGCTGAAACTCAAGAAGCTCGAAGGGCATTTTGACAAGATTACCAATGTGCAGGTGACGATGGCCGTCGAGAAACTCAAACAGAAGATCGAGGCCACACTGCATATCCCTGGTGGAGAGGTGGTTGCCAATGCGGAGCATGACGATATGTACGCGGCGATTGACCTACTCACTGACAAGCTCGACAGACAATTGCTCAAGCATAAGGAAAAGCAGCAAAGCATCCTCAAAGGTGCGGCCGCTCGCTGACACTCCCTACTCATGATCCGACTTGAAAATATCCTGACCCCTGGCCGTTCCCGCGTGAACGTGCCAGGTGGCAGTAAAAAAGCTGTACTCGAAGAGATTGCCAAAGTGATTGGGCAGCAGGTGCCCGAGCTTGACCAACAAACCGTCTTCGAGAGCCTGATAGCCCGTGAAAAAATGGGCTCCACTGGTTTCGGCAATGGCATTGCCATCCCGCATTGTCGCCTCAAGGGCTGTTCAAGCCCGATCAGCGCACTCCTCCACCTCAGTCACCCGGTCGATTTCGACGCCATTGACGGCGCGCCGGTGGACTTGCTCTTTCTCCTGCTGGTCCCTGAAGCAGCGACCGATGAGCACCTGGAGCTTCTACGCCAGATTGCCAGCATGCTTGACCGCAAAGAAGTGCGCGAACGGCTTCGCACAGCGCCAAGCGGCGAAGCACTCTATCAAGTGGTACTCGACGAGCAGACCGGGCACTAATCATGCGCATGATCATCGTCAGCGGCCGCTCTGGCTCAGGCAAGAGTACGGCTCTGGATGTGCTGGAAGACAGCGGCTTCTACTGCGTCGACAACCTCCCTGCCGGTCTGCTTCCCGAGCTGGCGGATCGTGCACTGATCCACAGTGAACTGGCTGAACCGCTGCTGGCGGTGTCCATCGATGCCCGCAACCTCCCCAGCCATCTGACCCGTTTCCCAAAATTGCTTGAAGAGGTACGGGGGCGTCATATCCAGTGCGATGTGCTGTTTCTGGATGCTGACGAGCCGACCTTGCTCAAGCGTTTCTCCGAGACCCGTCGTCGCCATCCGCTCAGCAACGCTACCCGCTCGCTGGCCGAAGCCATTCGTGACGAGAAAGCCTTGCTCGGGCCGATCATCGACCTGGCCGACTTGACCATCGACACCACCAGCCTGAACCTCTATCAGCTGCGTGATGCCCTCAAGCTGCGCCTGTTGAACAAACCCGAACCGGGCACCGCCTTCCTCGTTGAATCTTTCGGTTTCAAACGGGGCATGCCCGTGGACGCTGACCTGGTGTTCGACGTGCGGTGCCTGCCCAATCCCTACTGGAAACCCGAGTTGCGTGAGCAATCCGGGCTCGATAAGCCGGTGGCCGATTACCTGGCAGCGCAGCCGGACGTCGAAGAAATGTTCCAGGACATCTTTGCCTACCTCAACAAATGGTTGCCACGCTTTGCGGCCAGCAACCGCGCTTACGTCACTATCGCCATTGGCTGCACCGGCGGGCATCACCGCTCTGTCTACTTGACCGAGCGACTGGGCCAGGTCCTGCAACAATCGCTCAAGAATGTCCAGGTTCGCCACCGCGACCTAAGCTGAAAGGATCCCCTCTGCGATGCCCGCTCTCCACATCACCATCATCAACAAGCTAGGCTTGCACGCCCGCGCTGCCGCCAAATTTGTCGGCGTCGCAGGCAAGTACACCTGCCAGATCCGCGTCGGTCGGAGTCCTGAGAGCATGGTGGATGGCAAAAGCATCATGGCCGTGATGATGCTGGCGGCAGGGAAAGGCACTGAGCTGCAACTGAGCACCGAAGGTGAAGACGAACAACCGGCGCTGGATGCGTTGGTTGAGTTGATCAACAACAAGTTCGACGAGGGCGAGTGACGTCGCTTGTCGCCGCGCCCTTCTGATCAGTTGTTCGATCCCATGAAAAAGCCCCGACTCGCAAGAGCCGGGGCTTTTTCGTACAGGCGACAGAGCAATGACTATCAGCCCTTCTTCACAAACTCTGACTTGAGCTTCATGGCGCCGATGCCGTCAATCTTGCAGTCGATGTCGTGATCGCCGTCGACCAGACGGATGTTCTTCACTTTGGTGCCGACTTTGACCACCAGGGATGAACCCTTGACCTTGAGGTCTTTGATCACGGTGACGGTATCGCCGTCCTGCAGGGTATTGCCGACCGAATCCTTGATGACTTTGACATCGTCAGCCGCTTCGACGGCGCTGTCAGTCGTCCACTCGTGGGCGCATTCCGGGCAAACCAACTGGGTGCCGTCTTCGTAGGTGTACTCGCAATTGCATTTTGGGCACGGTGGTAAGGTCACGACGATTCTCGCATCAGCAGATAATAGGCGCAGGATTATAAGGGTTTTTAACCGGCCACGGGGCTCGTGTTCAAAAGCTTGAGAGAAACGTGCACGCGGGCAGTCACACCAGATAAGCGTCCGCAGTGGGCGTCACTGACAGCGTGGTGAAGAAGATGAACGACACTTATGACCTGCAGCGATTTGTCGAGGCACAACAGGGCGTGTTTGAGGACGCGCTGGCGCAACTGCGCAATGGCCGTAAAACAACGCACTGGATGTGGTTTGTCTTCCCGCAGCACAAAGGACTGGGCCACAGTGACATGGCGCAGCGTTATGCGATCTCGGGTCGTGACGAAGCCCTGGCCTATCTGTATCACCCGCAGCTGGGTCCACGGCTTGAAACCTGCAGCCGCGCATTGATCGAATGGCGTGAACGTTCGGCAAGGGAGATCATGGGCTCGCCCGATGACCTGAAATTGCGATCCTGCATGACGCTGTTTGCCAGCGTCGCGCCGGACAACAACACGTTTCAGGACGTGCTTGAGGCGTTTTTTGCGGGGGAACCCGATCCGAAGACAATGGCGATTGGGACTAAAGGCTTAGCGACACTGTAAGTCTGTGGGAGGGAGCTTGCTCGCGATAGGGCCAGTACATCCGCCGCATCGAGTCGGCGCCCAGTGTCATCGCGAGCAAGCTCCCTCCCACAGCTCGATTTCACCTAAGGATATGTTTCTGGCGGCAAAGGATTAAGCGCGCTTGATACTTAACCCAACGCAGTGTCCATCACCATCATCACGCAGAACCCAGAGACTAGCCCCAGGCTGGCGATTCGGTGGTGACCATTGCGCCGCGATTCAGGGATGATTTCGTGAGTCACCACCAGCAGCATCGCACCAGCGGCCAAGGCCAGGCCGATGGGCAGCAACAGTTCGGCGATCGCCACCAGCCAGGCGCAGAGCACGGCAAACACCGGTTCTACCAGGCCTGAAGCGGCGCCAATCAGAAACGCCTTGAAGCGCGACATCCCGGCGCCCGCCAGTACCAGCGCAATCACCAAACCTTCCGGGACATCCTGAATCGCGATGCCCATGGCCAGACTGTCAGCGTGCGCCAGACCACCGCCCGCCGACACACCCACCGCCATGCCCTCCGGGATGTTGTGCGCGATGATCGCGATCACGAACAGCCAGATATTCGACGGGATGGCCGGGTGTTCCAGCGACGGCGGAAGGTTTGAATCCTGCCGCGAGACAAGGCTGTCCACCACAAACAGTCCGACGGCGCCCAGCATGATGCCGAAGCTGATCAGCCCACCGGCGCCCCAGGGCGTGAACCCCAAGCCTTCGGCAGCGCTGAGGCCCGGCACGATCAGCGAGAACGCTGTGGCGGCGAGCATGATGCCGGCACCAAAGCCCAGCAATCCGTCGGACACCGCGATCGGCATGCCACGAATCACCAGCACCGGCACGGCGCCCAGCGCGGTCCCCAATGCGCAGATCGCGCCGCCCTCCAGGGCCCTCAGCATCCGCGGTTCAAGGCTCAGCCACGAGAAACCCTGAGCGATCAGTAGCCCCATACCGGCGAGGACCAGCATCAAGCCCAACGCCAGACGAAGCAATCGCCCACTGCTGATCGTGAGTAATTCCGAACGCATAAACCGCCTTACTGCCTGTTGTTATCGAAAGTTAAGCCAGTGCCGCCTGATATTTGCGGGCAACTTCGGCCCAATTGACGACGTTATAGAACGCATTGATGTATTCAGGCCGACGGTTCTGATAGCGCAGGTAGTACGCGTGCTCCCAGACATCCAGCCCCAGGATTGGCGTGTTGCCGCTCATCAGTGGACTGTCCTGATTGCCGCTGCTTTCCACGATCAGTTTCTTGTCCGGGGTCACGCTCAACCACGCCCAACCGCTGCCGAAGCGGGTCAGTGCAGCTTTGGTGAACGCCTCTTTGAACGCCTCGAAACCGCCAAGTTGATCATCGATTGCCTTGGCCAGCGCGTCGGAAGGCAGGCCACCGCCATCAGGGCTCATTACTTCCCAGAATAGCGAGTGGTTGGCATGTCCGCCGCCCTGATTGATCACCGCCGGGCGGAGTTTTTCTGGCAACTGCTGCACGCCGGCGACCAGTTTCTCAATCGGCCACTGCGCGTATTCAGTGCCTTCAACGGCTGCGTTGAGGTTGTTGATGTACGTCTGGTGGTGCTTGCTGTAGTGAATTTCCATGGTTTGCGCATCGATGTGCGGTTCCAGGGCATCGTAGGCGTACGGCAAAGCAGGCAACGTAAATGGCATTTCAATGAACTCCGAATGAAAGGCTGCCTGCAACGGTGGAATTCTGAACGAGCGAAGAACGCGAATGTTCACCACTGCTGCTGAGCAGACGTTGGGTACGGGGGTATTCGCCGTGTTCGTTGATGAAGCCCAACAACTCGGCGTAAGTCTTATGACTGTGATTGAACGCTGCTTGACGCAAAGCAGGTGACAAACGGGGGGTTTGAATGGCAAGCAGCAGCCGCTGGTGGGCAGAACAGAGATACTCGGCGCTTTCTTCTGGCTGCTTGAGGGCCAGGTGCAGATCGGCCAGGTTGTGGTGTGAAATCACGAACGCCGCCACCGCTTCGTCGGCCACACTCCAGCGCTCAAACAGCACTTGGGCCAACGCCAGGGCTTGCAGATAAAGCTCTCGGGCCTCGATCAGCTCTCCGGCATTGAAGCAACTGTTGGCCTTAACGATGGTACGTTTCCAGTGCTCCATGGCATGCCTCCCGAGGCGTTGGTAGCGGCTATCACACGCCGCCAGCGATGACGATTCTGCAATTAATGATATTCATTATTAAATGAGTTTAAGAATCAAAACAAGGCTCCCCTTCAATGTGAGGACTGATATCTGGAAACGCATATCCCTTGTAGGAGCTGACGAGCCGCCGAAGGCTGCGATCGCGATTACCCTGATACACCGCACTTCGCAGCCTTCGGCGGCTCGTCAGCTCCTACAGGGTTAGATCTTTGCCTATAAAAAAGGCCTGCACACCGAATCGGTGGCAGGCCTTCCTGACTGCGATGAGCGCTGACTGAATTCAGCTGCCCGCTACGGTCATCTTCTCGATCAGCACCGAGCCGGTGCGGATGTTGCTGCGCATCTCGAGATCGCTACCAACGGCGACGATCTGCTTGAACATGTCCTTCATGTTTCCGGCAATGGTCACTTCCTGGACGGCGAACTGAATCTCGCCATTCTCGACCCAGTAGCCAGCCGCCCCGCGAGAATAGTCGCCTGTCACCATGTTCAGGCCGCTGCCCATCAGCTCGGTCACCAGCAAGCCGCGTCCCATGCGACGGATCAACGCCGCCTGGTCTTCCGTGCCGTGGGACACGAACAGGTTGTGCACGCCGCCTGCATTCGCGGTGCTCGGCAGGCTGAGCTTGCGCCCTGAATAGGTGCTGAGGATGTAGGACACCAGGTCGCCATTCTCGACGAACGGCTTGGCGTAGGTGGCCAGGCCATCGCCATCGAACGCTGAACTGCCCATGGCACCGACCAGGTGAGGACGCTCGTCGATGGTCATCCATTCGGGAAACAACCGCTGCCCCATGGCGCCTTCAAGGAAAGACGACTTGCGGTACAGGTTGCCGCCGGAAATCGCTCCCAGGAAACTGCCGAACAGACCGCCCGCCAGTTCGGCGGAAAACAGCACCGGCACTTCGCAGGTTGGCACCGGCCGCGCGCCCAGGCGGCTCGCGGCGCGTTGCGCGGCTTTCTCACCGATCAGTTTGGCGTCCATCAACAGCTCGCCACGACGATTGACGTCATACCAGTAATCGCGCTGCATCTGGCCGTCGCCCTCGGCGATCATCACGCAGCTCAGGCTGTGACGGGTCGACGCATAGCCACCGATGAAGCCGTGGCTGTTGCCGTAGACGCGGCAGCCCTGATGAACGCTGAGGGTCGTGCCGTCGGCATTCTTGATGCGCGGGTCGGCGTCAAACGCAGCGGCCTCGCAGATCAGCGCGCGTTCGATGGCCTGCTCCGGGGTGATGTCCCACGGGTGAAACAGATCGAAATCCCGCAAATCCCTGGCCATCAAAGCGGCGTCAGCCAGACCCGAGGCTTCGTCTTCGGAGGTGTGTTTGGCAATCGCCAGCGCTGCGGCCACGGTTTCGCGAATGGCGTCGGGCCCGCTGGCCGAGGTGCTGGCAGAGCCTTTGCGCTGCCCCACGTACAGGGTGATGCCAAAGCCCTGATCGCGGTTGAATTCCACGGTTTCCACTTCGCGCTGCCGGACCGAGGTCGACAGGCCCTGCTCCAGCGATACGGCCACTTCGCAGGCACTGGCGCCCTGACGCCTGGCCTCGGCGACGATCTGTTCGACCTGCTCCTGCAACGCAGGCAGGGCCTGCGGGCCGACGCTTTCTGATGCACTCATGACTTTCTCCATCAAATTCTGATTTCGGACTGACCGAAGACCGACGGGGCCGGACAACAGACCCCTGACTGGTTATCATGGCGGCGTTTATTTGCGGACTGCCCCCATGGTTGATTCTTACGACGACTCCTTCGACGGAGAGAAAAGCAAAACCCAGGTCAAGCGAGAGCTGCATGCTCTGGTTGAGCTTGGCGAACGCTTGACGACTTTCAAGGCCGATGTACTGGCCAAACTGCCTTTGACCGACCCGTTGCGTCGAGCACTGGCCGATGCGCCCAAGCACACCGCGCACATCGCGCGTAAACGCCACATCCAGTTCATCGGCAAGCTGATGCGCGATCAGGACCTGGACGAGATTCTGGTGCTGCTCGATCAACTCGACGCCTCTACACGCCAATACAACGAACGCTTCCACAATCTGGAGCGCTGGCGTGATCGCCTGGTGACCGGCGCCGACGATGTCCTGGACAAGTTCGTCACCGAGTACCCGGAGGCCGATCGTCAGCAATTGCGTTCGCTCATCCGTCAGGCTCAGCACGAAGCCGCGCAAAACAAGCCACCGGCTTCGACCCGTAAAATCTTCAAATACATCCGCGAACTGGACGAAGCCAAACGCGGACTGCGCTAACAACGACGCGCCGGGCAAGCCACTTGCCCGGCGCCGCTCAATTCATTTTTCGCCCGTCAAGAACCGGTACCGCCCACGGTGATCGCATCGATCTTCAGGGTCGGCTGACCGACGCCCACCGGCAATGACTGCCCGTCCTTGCCACACGTGCCCACGCCACTGTCCAGCGACAGATCATTACCGACCATCGACACCCGGCTCATCGCTTCAGGGCCGTTGCCGATCAACGTCGCGCCTTTGACCGGCGTGGTGATTTTGCCGTCTTCGATCAGATAGGCTTCGCTGGTGGAGAACACGAACTTGCCACTGGTGATGTCGACCTGACCGCCGCCCAGATTCGCGCAGTAGATCCCGCGTTTGACCGATGCAATGATTTCCGCCGGATCGCTCTGGCCCGCCAGCATGTAGGTGTTGGTCATGCGCGGCATCGGCAGGTGTGCGTACGACTCGCGACGGCCATTGCCGGTTCGGGCCACACCCATCAGCCGCGCGTTCAACTTGTCCTGCATGTAGCCCTTGAGCACGCCGTTTTCAATCAGCGTGGTGCACTCGGTCGGGGTGCCTTCGTCGTCGACGCTCAACGACCCGCGACGGCCGGCCAGGGTGCCGTCGTCGACAATGGTGCAGAGCTTGGACGCGACCATCTCGCCCATGCGGCCGCTGTAGGCCGAGCTGCCCTTGCGGTTGAAATCGCCTTCCAGGCCGTGCCCGACCGCTTCGTGCAGCAGCACGCCGGACCAGCCGGAACCCAGCACGACCGGCAACGTGCCCGCCGGCGCCGGGATGGCTTCCAGATTGACCAGCGCCTGACGCAACGCCTCGCGGGCATAACCCATGGCGCGGTCGTCGCTGAGGAAATAACGGTAATCGGTGCGTCCGCCGCCGCCATGCCCGCCGCGCTCGCGACGGCCATTCTGCTCAACGATGACGCTGACGTTGAAACGCACCAGCGGCCGCACGTCAGCGGCCAGGCTGCCATCGGTGGACGCCACGAGAATACGTTCCCAGACCCCGGCCATGCTGACCGTGACCTGTTGAATGCGTGGGTCCAGCGCGCGGGTCGCAACGTCGATGCGCTTGAGCAGCTCGACCTTCTCGGCGCGGGTCATGACTTCAAGCGGATTGTCAGGCCCGTACAGCTGGGCGACGTCCTGGGTGGTGAACGCCTGAACCCGGCCGTTCTGCCCGGCGCGGGAAATCGAACGGGCGGCACGCGCGGCCAGGGTCAACGCTTCGGGGGTGATGGCGTTGCTGTAGGCGAAGCCGGTTTTCTCGCCCGACTGGGCGCGCACGCCGACGCCTTGATCGAGGTTGAAGCTGCCTTCTTTGACGATGCCGTCTTCCAGGGCCCAGGATTCGGAAATCTGCCCCTGAAAATACAGGTCAGCGGCGTCGATGCCGGGTCCGGCCAGCTCGCCCAACACCGATTGCAGGCTGTCGATGCTCAGGCCGCCGGGCGCCAGAAGGTGTTCGCTGACAGAGGACAAGTCGCTCATATTCACTCCGGGGTATTAGCAGGCCGCACAGCGTCCTGCGAAAAAAATCGCCGGTGATTCGACACCGGCATCCGCGCCCGTATGGACGCTTGCTCTTGACTGTCTCTGTCGGCCAGCAGCACGGCTTCACCCTGTGCCTGCTCGGCCAGCACGCGGCCCCATGGATCTATGATCGCCGCGTGACCAAATGTTTCCCTCGGCCCTGGATGTACCCCGCCTTGCGCGGCTGCCAGCAGGTAGCACTGGGTTTCGATAGCACGTGCGCGGAGCAGGATTTCCCAGTGCGCCGCACCGGTGACGGCGGTAAAGGCCGACGGTGCGGTAATCAATTCAGCGCCCGCTTCCCGCAGCGAGGTGTACAGCTCGGGAAAGCGCAGGTCGTAACAAACCGTGAGTCCCAGTTTCCCCACCGGCGTATCGACCACCACCACGTTGTTGCCGTGGGCGTAATCGTCGGATTCCCGGTAACGCCCGCGGCTGTCGGCCACGTCTACATCGAACAGGTGCAGCTTGTCGTAGCGCGCTGCGGTTTCGCCATGTTCGTCCACCAACAGGGAACACGCTGTGACTTTGCCGTCCGGCCGATCATCGGGCGGCAGCGGTAACGTCCCGGCCACTATCCATAACTTGAGGTCGCGAGCGGCCAGTTTCAACCATGGCAGGATCGGTCCTTGGCCACGGGCCTCCGCGCGACCGATCTCGGCGACGTCGCGGCGGCCCATGGCGGCGAAGTTTTCCGGCAACACCGCCAGCCTGGCGCCGGCGTTCGCCGCCTTCTCCAGCAGGCCACGCGCCTGAGCCAGATTGCCCAAAACGTCGCTCTGGCTGACCATCTGAATCACGGCAAAGGACATAGCGGCTCCTTGAAAGATAGACCTGCACTCTACTCCAAGCGTTGCGGGTCGGCTTGTTTGGTGACCCATCACCCGCCTGTGTGACGATGGTGTCTGTAGGAGCGCGCTTGCCCGCGATGAGGCCGGTACATTCGTTAGAGCCGTGGTGGATGTGCCAATGCTTTCGCGGGCAAGCGCGCTCCTACAGGGGGGTTCGAGACCGTGTCCCGCTACTTCGGCGCCTTAAACGGGCTGTCGAAGGTGATTTTCGGCTCTTTCAACGGGCCTTCTACGTTGTATTGCACGCTGGCCATGCGCGACACGCGGTCGCCCAGCAGCTTGTCGACCAGGAACAACGCGCCGCCAATGGCCGGCGCACCGACAATCAACGCAGCAATCGGCAGGTTATTGGTCACCGGCAGGGTCACCAGCACCTTGGCATCGACGCGGTCCTTGACCATGTCCAGCGTCCCGTTTAGTTCAAGGTTGCTGGAGGGGCCTGTCAGGGTAATGGGGTCGCGCGTGACGTAAACGCCGTCGCTGGCGACCAGCAGGCCCTTGACCTTGTCGTAGCTCAGGCCCTTGCCGAGCAGGTCCGAGAAGTCCAGGCGCAGGCGCCGGCCGATGGAGTTGAAGTTCAGCAGACCAAACACGCGCAACGCCGCCGCCCCGCCCTCGACTTCGACAAACTGGCCGCTGCGCAACGTGGCATCCAGGTTGCCGGAGTACCGCTTGAGCCCGACCCAGGCAGGCGACCCGGGCCAGCGGCCGTCGGCATTCATTTCGAATTCCTGACTGGTGACGGTAGGCGCAAAACCCCATGCCTTGAGAATGTCCGCCAGATTCTTGCCCGTCACCTGGCCCTTGAACCAGCTGCTGGTGGCGCCCGGCGCTCCCTCCCAGCCGCCGCTGCCCTTGAGCAGCATGCCTTTGAGGCCCATGTCCATGTCGGCCAGTTGCAGGCCGTTGGCGGTCGGGCGAATTTTCAGCGACCAGGTGCCGAGCAGTTGATCACCCTGAAACACCTGGGTGATCTTGATGTTCATCGCCGGAATCTTGCGTGGGTCAACGTCAGCCAGGGGATCCGGGGCGTTTTCCACCACGGCCGCGTTGGGGTCCGGCGCGGGCAGGCGGACGTACAGCAAGTTGATGTCAACCGGCGAGGTGGCGCTGTCGGGCAGCGTCGCGGTGCCCTTCATCAGTGAGCTGTCCAGCGCCAGCGCCCAGGCGGCGTTCTGCCGATTGAGCTGAACACTGGCCTGATTCAGCGTCGAGCCGAATGCCGTGAGCGCGCCAATTTGCACGTCAACGCTGTTGAGCAGCTTCTTGGCGCTGTCGCCTGGGTCTTCACCGGTGTATTTGGTCACCGTCGCCTGCCATGGCGCGATGTCCAGAGTGGGCAACGATCCCCGCACTCTCAGGCCCTTGGCGTCGGGGACAATCGCCCCGCCCTCGCCCAGGAACAATTCACCTCGACCGTCCGCGAACTTGCCGCCGGGCGCAGCGAAGGCGAAGTTGGCCAGGTTGCCGTAACCCGCGTTCAACCGCCGCTCGGCGCCTTGCAGGTTCATGCTGAAATCGCTGTCGCGGACATCGTCCGCCGTTTTACCGAAAGGCGCCGGCAGATCGATTGCCAGCCCCTTGAGACTGGAGTTGATCTGCAGCTTGCTGTCGGCGCCATTGAGCGTGACCTGCAATTGATACGGCAGCTCGCCGGATACCGGCAGCGATTGGGTCACCCCGAGCCAGTCAGTCAGGGGCTTGACGCCGATCAGGCTGCTGGCGGTAATCCGTGTCACCGGCGCGCCGAGCTTGCCCTCGGCGAAGATTTCCGCCGCGACAGGTTTTTCGAAAGCGATCGCCTTGATGTTTTTACCGCTCAGCCCTTTGGCCAGGTCGAACCGGAAATCGCCCTTGAGTTGCGTCAGTTCCAGCACCGGTTCGGCGAGCTGCAGTCGCGCGGCATCGGTCTTGAAATCCACCGCGACTTTCGGCTCCTGGCCCTTGACCAGAGGGATGTCCAGGTTGATATGGCCCTGCAATGGGCCGTCTGCCTGCCAACCGGCAAACGTTTCGGCCGTCCCGATGGGCGCTTCCTGAAGGATTTTCACGCCATCGGCCAGCTTGCCGGCGAAGTCGCCATCCACCAGCAGGTGGCTGGGTTGACCCGCCGGGACGTGCGGCACATTCACCGACACCTTGCTGACCTGGGTATTGAGCAGTTGGCCTTTGGTGGCACGAATCCGCACCCCGCTGTTCTCGACAAACACTGTCCCGTCGACGCCCGTCAGCTGCGGCCAGCCCGGCTGGAATGCCAGATTGGCGTTGCGCACCTTGAAGAACAGGCTGATGACCCGGGACACGTCCGACGCGTTCTTGTTGATCGAGCCCTGATACTGGAAAAAACCCTGATCGACATTGCCACTCAGGATTGCCGTTCGCAGCCACTCGTCGAGGGCCGGGCTCAGCACTTCGGGCAGGTACTTGGAGGTGTAGCGACCATCGCCATCAACCATGCCGACGCGCAGGTCCAGGTAGTCTTCCTGGCTGTGGTCGAAATGCAGCCGAAGCATGAAGTCACTGGCGATTTTTCCTTCGTCGCCCAGCACTTTGATGTAGGGCGCGACCAGCGTCAGGCCTTCATCGTCCCGCGTGTACGTCAGGCGTGCTTCTGCATGCTTGTAGCGCCACTCGTTGGCGAAAATCGGGTCCAGGTGCAGCATGAAGTCGTCGGTGTTGACCCTCAGTTCGCCCTGCCCCAGATCGCCGCTGATCGCACCACTGACATTCGCGGCAGCCGGTGCGCCGCGGTAGGCATCGAACGCAACCTTGTCCAGATTGGCGGCAAAGCTCAAGCGCTTGGCGCCAGTGACATTGGGCCGATAATCGATGAGCGCGTTGCGCAGCCCGCCTTTGACGTTCAGGTGATCAATCACCACCATCACCTTGTCGGGTAACGGGGCGAGGGAATCAATCAGCGGCGTGATCGGCGTGAGATCCAGGCGATCAGCCTGTAGGTGCCACACCTCATCGCTGTCGGAAGTTGCGACGGTCTGTTGAAGCTGCAGGCGGCTTTCCCAGCGCTTGTCGCCCAGGTTCATGGCCAGCGAATCCAGCGTGATAGCGAGGCCCTGGTCGTTATGTTGAGCCCAGGCATTGAGCGACAGGTTCTCTATCTTGCTGGCCTTGCGGTTCGCGTAGGCACCTTCAAACAACGGCGCGTTCAGCCGCGCGGCCGCACTCTGGACCGTGCCCTTGCCCCAGTTCACCCACAATTCGCCCCCAGCCTTGAGGGTGTTCAGTTTCCAGTCGCGGGTCAGGCTTTTCGGCAACCAACGCGCCCAGTCTGTCTGCGGCAGGCTCAAATAGGCATCCGCCTCGCCATCACGCCAGTCTTTTGCCCGCACGCGGGATGCGATGTCCAAGGCCAGCGGCTGGCCGTCCGGCAAGGTCAAACGGGCATCCAGGCGCTGACGGGCGCTGCCGGTTTTGAGCGTCAGGCTGACATAGGTCAGGGCCATGGGCGCCTGGCCAAACGGTTTGAGGGTGATCTGGCTGTCGAACACCGACAGACGCGAGACCATTTGCATCCGGGTCAGAATCTGTTCGGGGTCCAGGAGTGTGTCGGGGCTGAGCGGCAAGCCCTGCAAGGACCAATGCCCGGCCTGGTCTTCACTGAGGCTGATCTGCAAACCGTCGAGCTCGACGTTGGCAATGCGCACCTGACGGGCCAGCAGCGAGGCCCAGAGGTTGGGCAGGGCGCGCACCTGATCGAGCCGCACGGCGCTGGCACCCTCGCCCAGCGTCACGTCATGGGCGACGAACACCGGGACGAAACCGCTCCAGCTGCCCTCCAGACGGCCGATGCGCAGTGGCATGCCGATGGCGGCCTGGGCTTTGTTTTGCACCTCGACACGGTATTCGGCCACCAGCGGCGCGAGTTGGCGTCCGACGCTCACGTAAAGCGCGGTCAGCACCACCACCAGGGCGCACAGGATCAGGCCCCAGCGCAAAAGAGTGGCGATCAGACGGGTCAGACGCTCCATGTCGCCGCGCCTCCGATCAGGACGAACAGCATCCGCTTGGGTCCTGCAGGTGTCGGTGCGTCCGGGAGGTGCTCATTTGCCACGCAACATTCTCTTTAAAGGGCTTCCATGCCGTCTGAGCACTGGGCTCGGTGTCGTGATCTTCATCGCCCCGCCATTCCCGGCAGAGCGCGTGCAAGCACAGTCAGAGCAGTACAACGTCGTATTGTTCCTGCGAATACATGGTTTCTACCTGAAACCGGATCGTACGTCCGATAAAGGCTTCAAGCTCGGCCACATTGCCGGACTCTTCGTCCAGCAATCGATCCACCACCTTCTGGTTGGCCAGCACCCGGTAGCCCACCGCCTGATAGGCACGCGCCTCGCGCAGGATCTCGCGGAAGATCTCGTAGCAGACCGTTTCAGGGGTCTTGAGCTTGCCTCGGCCCTGACAGCTGGCGCACGGTTCACACAACACTTGTTCCAGGCTTTCACGGGTGCGTTTGCGCGTCATCTGCACCAGGCCCAGCTCGGTGATGCCGATGATATTGGTCTTGGCGTGGTCGCGTTCGAGCTGTTTTTCCAGGGTGCGCAGGACCTGACGCTGATGCTCGGCGTCTTCCATGTCGATGAAATCGATGATGATGATCCCGCCCATGTTGCGCAGGCGCATCTGCCGGGCGATGGCGGTCGCGGCTTCCAGGTTGGTCTTGAAGATGGTCTCTTCGAGATTGCGATGGCCGACGAACGCCCCGGTGTTGACGTCGATGGTGGTCATGGCTTCGGCTGGATCGATCACCAGGTAACCGCCGGATTTGAGCGGGACCTTGCGCTCCAGGGCTTTCTGGATTTCGTCTTCGACGCCGTAAAGATCGAAGATCGGTCGTTCGCCAGGATAATGCTCCAGGCGGTCGGCGATTTCCGGCATCAGTTCAGCCACAAACTGGGTGGTCCTCTGGAAGGTTTCACGGGAATCGATGCGGATTTTTTCGATGCGCGGGCTGACGAGGTCGCGCAATGTGCGCAGCGCCAGGCCGAGGTCTTCGTAGATGACGCTGGGCGCGCCGATGGTCTTGATCTGATCGCCGATCTGATCCCACAGCCTGCGCAGGTAGCGGATGTCCATCAGGATTTCGTCGGCGCCAGCTCCTTCGGCCGCCGTGCGCAGGATGAACCCGCCCGCTTCCTTGATGCCTTCCTGGGCCACGCAGTCGCTGACCACTTTCTTCAGGCGCTCGCGTTCGGCTTCGTCTTCGATTTTCAGGGAAATACCGACATGCGCCGTGCGCGGCATGTACACCAGGTAGCGTGAGGGGATCGACAGTTGAGTCGTCAATCGCGCGCCTTTGCTGCCGATCGGATCCTTGGTGACCTGCACCACGAGGCTCTGGCCGTCGTGGACCAACGAGGCGATGCCCTCCACCGCCGGGCCTTCGCGCATGGAGATTTCGGAGGCATGAATGAACGCGGCGCGGTCCAGACCGATGTCGATGAACGCCGCCTGCATCCCGGGCAGGACGCGCACCACCTTGCCCTTGTAAATATTGCCGACGATGCCGCGGCGCTGGGTGCGCTCGACGTGGACTTCCTGCAACACGCCGTTCTCGACGACGGCCACACGCGACTCCATCGGCGTGATGTTGATCAGAATCTCTTCACTCATGACTTGTTACCTTCCAGGCATTGCCAACAGGGTATGCCGAAACGCTGGAGGATTTCTGCGGTTTCGCACAGCGGCAAACCGACCACGGCCGAATAGCTGCCGTTCAGGCTTTCAACGAAAACCGCGGCCAGCCCCTGGATGGCGTAGCTGCCGGCTTTGTCCTGCGGCTCACCACTGGCCCAGTAGGCGCGCGCTTCTTCGGGCGCGAGGGCGCGAAACTTCACGCGGCTGCTGACGGTGCGGGTTTCGCAGCGCTGCTCATCAACCACGGCGACGGCGGTCAACACCTCGTGCTCGCGGTCCGACAGCGCCGTCAGCATGGCCAGGGCGTCTGCCTCGTCGACCGGTTTGCCGAGAATCTTGCCGTCGAGGACCACGGCGGTGTCCGCACCCAATACACAGGCGCTGGAGTAGGCAGGATCATTGGCCAGAGACAACAGGCCAGCGTCGGCCTTGCCCCGCGCAAGGCGCTCGACATAAGCGGTGGGGGTTTCGTCGAGGCGGGGGGTTTCGTCGATGTCGGCGCTGAGCGTGGTGAACGTCACGCCGATCTGGGTCAGCAATTCACGACGTCGAGGGGAGCCAGAGGCCAGGTGAAGTTGGGGCATGGGACGTCTCCGTGTCAGTGAATATCAGCTTGATGGCTTGAAGGGCAGTCGATACCAACTCGCTCATGTACAACAGGCACCCTGTGCGGATTCTGTGGGAGCAAGCTTGCTCGCAAAGTGCCTGTCCGGTTCTCCAGCATCCAGCCCCAGAGCATCGCGAGCAAGCTCCCTCCCACCCGGCAGGCGGGTCTTCACATCCTCAATTTATCTTCAATCGCATGCGCAGCCCGCGCAAACCATAGCTCACCCACGGCCAGAGCAGCGCACTGACCAGCGCCGGCAAGACCAGCGCCAGGGTCGGTTGGCGGTTGCCGGTCAGGGCGCTGAGCCACAGCTGGACCAGCTGCGCCAGGCCGAAGATCACCAGAATCACCAGGCATTGCTGCCACATCGGGAACATCCGCATACGCTGCTGAAGAGAGAGCACCAAGAATGTGATCAGGGTCAGGATCAATGCGTTCTGGCCCAATAAGGTCCCGTACAACACGTCTTCGGCCAGACCGAGCATCCAGGCGGTGACCATGCCGACCTTGTGCGGCAGCGCCAGCGCCCAGAACGCCAGCAGCAGGGCGAGCCAGAGCGGACGGAAGATTTCCATGAATTGCGGCAGCGGTGAGACGCTGAGCAGCAGGCCGACGGCGAAGGTCAACCAGACGATCCAGCCGTTATTCGGGGGGGCATGACGAGCCATTTATTCTTCCCTCTGCCGTGACGTTTCAGGCGCGGACGTCGCGGGCGCAGCCGCCGGTGTTTTGGTCGCGGCGGGTTTGGCGGGCGGCTTGGCAGGCGGTTTGGAAACGGTTTTGGTGGCGGGCGTCTTGGTGGCCGCAGCAGCGGGTGTGGCGGCTGGCGCGCTGGCCGCCGCCGGGGCTGCATGGCTGGCCGATCCCGGCTTGGACGGCGTCGTGGCGGCCGGTTTCGTCGCCGCTTCCGCACCGGCGGGCAGCGTCGCCGACGGCACCACCGCAGGGTCCGTCGCCTGACGCTCAAGGGATTCCTGCTGCTGTGCGGCATCGGCGGCGCGCTCTTCGGGCGAGCGCCCGTCAGAGAACACCAGCAGCAAATAACGACTGCGGTTCAATGCAGCCGTCGGGACGGCCCGCACGATGGCGAACGGCTGACCGGAGTCATGAATCACTTCCTTCACCGTTGCCACCGGGTAACCGGCCGGGAAACGCTGACCCAGGCCGGAACTGACCAGCAGATCGCCCTCTTTGATGTCGGCGGTGTCCGCCACGTGGCGCAATTCGAGGCGCTCCGGGTTACCGGTGCCGCTGGCGATGGCGCGCAGGCCGTTGCGGTTCACCTGGACCGGAATACTGTGGGTGGTATCGGTCAGCAGCAGCACACGGGAGGTGTACGGCATTAATTCGACGACTTGGCCCATCAAGCCTCGGGCATCGAGCACCGGCTGGCCGAGTACGACGCCGTCGCGCTCGCCCTTGTTGATGATGATGCGGTGCGTGAAGGGGTTGGGGTCCATGCCAATCAGCTCGGCGACCTCGACCTTTTCGTTGACCAGTGCCGAAGAGTTGAGCAATTCGCGCAGACGCACGTTCTGCTCCGTCAGGGCCGCGAGTTTTTGCAGGCGCCCTTGCAGCAGCAGGTTTTCGGTCTTGAGTTTTTCGTTGTCGGCGGCTAATTCCGTGCGGCTGCCAAACTGACTGGCGACGCCTTGATAAAGGCGCTCCGGCAGATCAGCGATCCAGTAGGACTGCATCAGCACCAGCGACATCTGACTGCGGACAGGCTTGAGCAAGGTGAACCGCGCATCCACCACCATGACCGCAACGGACAGCACGACCAGCACCAGCAGACGAACGCCCAGAGACGGGCCTTTTGAGAAAAGCGGTTTAATAAGCCGCTCCTTCCAGGCATGCGTTCGAGGGATTTCGCTTCGATTGGCTGTGCTTATTCATGCGACTTGAAACCGGCCCGGTGCAGATTGACGGAAAGTACAGACTGACAGACTTTGGACGCCATGGGTGGCATCTACAAAACGAACACACAGGCAACACCGGGGGTGCCGCCTGTCGGGTTCATCACAGGTGCAACTCTAGCGCGTTACTCGCTGGAGAGCAGGTCCATGGTGTGTTTGTCCATCATTTCCAGGGCACGACCGCCGCCACGTGCAACACAGGTCAGCGGGTCTTCGGCGACGATGACCGGCAAACCGGTTTCCTGGGCGAGCAACTTGTCCAGATCGCGCAGCAACGCGCCGCCACCGGTCAGGACCAGACCGCGCTCGGCGATGTCCGATGCCAGTTCAGGTGGAGACTGCTCCAGGGCGCTCTTCACGGCCTGCACGATGGTTGCCAGGGATTCCTGCAACGCTTCGAGCACTTCGTTGGAGTTCAGGGTGAAGGCACGTGGGACGCCTTCGGCCAGGTTACGACCGCGTACGTCGACTTCACGTACTTCGCCGCCTGGATAGGCAGTGCCGATTTCCTGCTTGATGCGCTCAGCGGTGGATTCACCGATGAGGCTGCCGTAGTTACGGCGTACGTAGGTGATGATCGCTTCGTCGAAGCGGTCGCCGCCAACGCGGACGGATTCTGCGTAAACCACCCCGTTCAGGGAGATGAGGGCGATTTCAGTGGTACCGCCGCCGATGTCGACCACCATCGAACCGCGTGCTTCTTCAACCGGCAGACCGGCGCCGATAGCGGCAGCCATGGGCTCTTCGATCAGGAACACTTCACGGGCACCGGCGCCGAGAGCCGATTCGCGGATGGCACGACGCTCAACCTGGGTGGATTTGCACGGAACGCAGATCAACACGCGCGGGCTTGGCTGCAGGAAGCTGTTTTCGTGAACCTTGTTGATGAAGTACTGGAGCATTTTTTCGCAGACGCTGAAGTCGGCGATGACGCCGTCCTTCATCGGACGAATGGCGGCGATGTTGCCCGGGGTACGGCCCAGCATCCGCTTGGCTTCCATCCCGACAGCAACCACGCTCTTCTGATTTCCGTGGGTCCGAATGGCCACAACCGATGGCTCGTTAAGGACAATACCGCGCTCACGCACGTAAATAAGGGTGTTGGCAGTGCCCAGGTCGATGGAAAGATCGCTGGAAAACATGCCACGCAGTTTCTTGAACATGGGAGATGGACCCTAGGGAGCGCGTGGGTAAAAAAGTGCGGCAAACTCTAACAACGACAGGGATTTTGGGCAAGGAGCCAATATGTTAAATTGGCTGTTTTTCCAAGCACTACCCTCGACGTTCGCGGCCTTATGACCGGTTAAAGCGTGTAGTGTTCCGCAATCTGACGTACGGCGATGGCCTACGCATTCCACTGGAGAACCCCATGGCGCTTGATCGCTCCGACGTGGAAAAAATCGCTCATCTGGCCCGACTGGGTCTGAATGACGCCGATATACCACGTACTACCGAGGCACTTAACAGCATTCTGGGGCTCGTCGACCAGATGCAGGCGGTCGACACCACCGGTATCGAACCCCTTGCACACCCGCTTGAAGCGTCTCAACGCCTGCGTGAAGACACCGTCACCGAAGGCAACCACCGTGACACGTATCAAGCCATCGCACCAGCGGTCCAAGACGGCCTTTATCTGGTTCCGAAAGTCCTCGACTAAGGGAATGTGCCTGCAATGCATCAAATGACACTGGCAGAGATCGCTCGCGGCCTCGCTGAAAAAAAGTTTTCCTCCGAAGAATTGACCCGCACGCTGCTGGCGCGAATCGCTCAGCTCGACCCGCAGATCAACAGCTTCATCACCCTCACCGAAGACCTGGCCGTCACTCAGGCCCAGGCCGCTGATGCCCGACGTGCCGCTGGCGAGAATGGCGCGTTGCTCGGCGTTCCGCTGGCCCACAAGGACTTGTTTTGCACCAAAGGCATCCGCACCAGCTGCGGGTCGAAGATGCTCGACAACTTCAAGGCGCCGTACGATGCCACCGTGGTTGCCAAACTGGCCGCTGCCGGCACCGTGACCCTGGGCAAGACCAACATGGACGAGTTCGCCATGGGTTCGGCCAACGAGTCCAGCCACTACGGCCCGGTGAAAAACCCGTGGAACCTGGACCACGTCCCCGGCGGCTCGTCCGGTGGTTCGGCGGCGGCAGTGGCCGCGCGTCTGTTGCCTGCCGCAACCGGCACCGACACCGGCGGTTCGATCCGTCAACCGGCCGCACTGACCAACCTGACCGGCCTGAAACCGACTTACGGTCGCGTTTCGCGCTGGGGCATGATCGCCTACGCGTCGAGCCTTGATCAGGCCGGCCCCATGGCTCGGACCGCCGAAGACTGCGCCCTGCTGCTGCAAGGAATGGCCGGCTTCGACACCCATGATTCCACCAGCATCGACGAACCGGTGCCCGATTACGCCGCCAGCCTCAACGGCTCGCTGCAGGGTCTGCGCATCGGCGTGCCGAAGGAATATTTCAGCGCCGGTCTCGATCCACGCATCGCCGACCTGGTCATGGCCAGCGTTGAAGAGCTGAAAAAGCTCGGCGCGGTGGTCAAGGAAGTCAGCCTGCCGAACCTGCAGCACGCGATCCCGGCGTACTACGTGATCGCCCCGGCTGAGGCATCCTCCAACCTGTCGCGTTTCGACGGCGTGCGTTTCGGCTACCGCTGCGAAGACCCCAAAGACCTGACCGACCTGTACAAGCGCTCCCGCGCCGAGGGTTTCGGCCCGGAAGTGCAGCGCCGGATCATGGTCGGTGCCTACGCGCTGTCCGCCGGTTACTACGACGCGTATTACCTGCAAGCGCAGAAAATCCGTCGCCTGATCAAGAACGACTTCATGAACGCGTTCACCGAAGTCGACGTGATCCTCGGCCCGACCACGCCGAACCCGGCCTGGAAGATCGGTGCCAAGAACAACGACCCGATTTCCGCGTATCTGGAAGACTTCTACACCATCACCGCCAACCTCGCGGGCCTGCCGGGCTTGTCTATGCCAGCCGGTTTCGCTGACGGTCTGCCGGTGGGCGTGCAGTTGCTCGCGCCCTATTTTCAGGAAGGCCGTTTGCTGAACGTTGCCCATCAGTATCAGCAGGTCACTGATTGGCACACGCGTTCGCCGGCCGGCTTCTAAGGAGAAAACACATGCAATGGGAAGTCGTGATCGGGCTGGAGATTCATACCCAGCTCACCACCCAATCGAAGATTTTCTCCGGTAGCTCTACAACGTTCGGCTCCGAGCCCAACACGCAGGCCAGCCTCGTCGACCTGGGCATGCCCGGTTCGCTGCCGGTGCTGAACAAGGAAGCCGTGCAAATGGCGGTCAAGTTCGGCCTGGCCATCGACGCCGAGATCGGCCAGCACAACGTGTTTGCGCGCAAGAACTACTTCTACCCGGACCTGCCCAAGGGCTACCAGATCAGCCAGATGGAATTGCCGATCGTGGGCAAAGGCCATTTGGACATCACCCTGGAAGACGGCACCATCAAGCGCGTCGGCGTGACCCGTGCGCACCTGGAAGAAGACGCCGGCAAAAGCCTGCATGAAGATTTCAGCGGCATGAGCGGCATCGACCTGAACCGCGCCGGCACGCCGCTTCTGGAAATCGTTTCCGAGCCGGACATGCGTTCGGCCAAGGAAGCGGTGGCGTACGTCAAGGCGATGCACGCGCTGGTTCGTTATCTGGGCATCTGTGACGGCAACATGGCCGAAGGCTCGCTGCGCTGCGACTGTAACGTGTCGATCCGTCCGAAAGGCCAAGTCGAGTACGGCACCCGCTGCGAGATCAAGAACGTCAACTCGTTCCGTTTCATCGAGAAGGCGATCAACAGCGAAGTCCAGCGCCAGATCGAACTGATCGAAGACGGCGGCCGGGTCATCCAGCAGACGCGTCTCTACGACCCGGCCAAGGATGAAACCCGCGCCATGCGCAGCAAGGAGGAAGCCAACGACTACCGTTACTTCCCCGATCCTGACCTGTTGCCGGTGGTCATCGAGGATTCGTTCCTCGATCAGGTCCGTGCCACGCTGCCGGAGCTGCCGCCGCAAAAGCGCGAGCGCTTCCAGTCGCAGTTCGGGCTGTCGGTCTACGACGCCAGCGTCCTGGCGTCCAGCCGCGAGCAGGCCGATTACTTCGAGAAAGTCGTCAGCATCGGCGGCGACGCCAAGCTGGCGGCCAACTGGGTGATGGTGGAACTGGGCTCGTTGCTGAACAAACAAGGCGTCGAGATCGATGAGTCGCCGGTCACTGCCGAGCAACTGGGCGGCATGCTGCTGCGCATTACCGACAACACCATTTCCGGCAAAATCGCGAAGATGGTCTTCGAGGCCATGGCCAATGGCGAGGGCAGTGCTGATGAGGTCATCGAAAAGCGCGGCCTCAAGCAAGTCACCGACAGCGGCGCCATTGAATCAATGCTCGACGAAGTGCTGGCGGCCAACGCCGAACAGGTGGAGCAGTACCGCGCGGCAGACGAAGCCAAGCGCGGCAAGATGTTCGGCTTCTTTGTCGGTCAGGCGATGAAAGCGTCCAAAGGCAAGGCCAACCCGCAGCAGGTCAATGAGCTGCTCAAGAGCAAGCTGGAGGGTTGAAGAGCAATTGATCTGTAGGAGCGCGCTTGCCCGCGATTGCGTTGTATCAGACGCCAGACCCATGGCTGACCCACCGTAATCGCGGGCAAGCTCGCTCCTACATGTCTACCGACACCCAAAAGGACTTCCCCCATGCTGCGGCTCCTCAGCGCTTGCGCCCTGCTCTCCCTGCTGGCCGGTTGTGCCAGCGACGGCATCATCGATCCACACGGTTACAACGCCACCGGCAGCGCGTCCTATTACGCGGCCCGTCACCAAGGCCAGCGCACGGCCAGCGGTGAACGCTACGATCAAACCAGCCTGACGGCGGCGCATCGCCAACTGCCGTTCGGCACCCGCGTGCAGGTCACCAACCTGGACAACGACAAACAAACCGTGGTCCGCATCAACGACCGTGGCCCGCACACCCGTGGACGCCTTATCGACGTGTCACGCGCGGCCGCCGAGCAGTTGGGTATGCTACGCAGCGGCACCGCCAAGGTCCGCGTGCAAGCACTGGACTGACCCACCTCCCTGAACGCTGAAGGTACCCGCAATTCTCGAATTATCGACCCTGCCGCTGCCCAATCTGCTTGAGCTCGTGGGCGGCCTGCTGTTACTCGTCATTGGCGCAGAACTGTCGGTGCGGGCCGCCGTGGGGCTGGCGGTCATTTTGCAAACCCGCCCGCTATTCCTCGGCCTGACCGTGGTGGCGCTGGGCAGCAGCGCGCCGCAAATGGCGGTCGGCCTGCAGGCCGCGTTCTCCAGCAGCAGCGACATCGCGGTGGGAAGCGTCATCGGCAGCACCATCTTCAACGCGTTGGTGACCCTCGGTCTCTCGGCGCTGATCATTCCGCTGCGGGTCGCGCGGCAACTGGTCCGGGTCGATATTCCGCTGATGATTGCCGCCACGGCGCTGGTGGCCGGGCTGGCGTGGAACGGCGTGCTCAGCGCGCTGGACGGTGTGATTCTGCTCGTGGCCCTGGGCGGCTATCTGATGGTGGTGCTGCGTCAGTTCGCCCACGGCACCCGCCAGACCAGTCCGGTCGCGGATCGCTCACGCCGCAAGGCCGGTCCGCTGGCCATGCGGCTGTCGATGATGATCGGCGGGCTGGTATTGATGATTTACGGCAGCCATTTCCTGGTCAGCGCGGCCACGGTGATCGCGCAGGACCTGGGGCTGTCCGAGCGTGTGATCGGCCTGACGGTCATCGGCATCGCCACCTCGCTTCCGGCATTGATGACCTCGCTGATTGCCGCCCTGCGCGGCGAGCGCGACATTGCCGTGGGCAACGTGATTGGCAGCAATCTGTTCAATCTGCTGGGGGTGTTGGGCGCCACCGCGCTGATCAGCCCCGAGCCGTTGTCGATCTCACCCAATGCGCTGGATTTCGATCTGCCGGCGATGCTCGCCGCGGCGGCATTGACGCTGCCGCTGTTCTATTCGGGCTATCGGGTCACGCGGCTTGAAGGGTTGCTGCTGCTGGCGCTGTACGTGGTGTACGGGCTGCACATCGTGTCGTTCACCACCGGCATGCCATTGGCTGATCGGCTGGAAACACTGATGGTGCATTACGTGCTGCCGGTGCTGGCGGTCGGCATTGCGATCAGCACATTCCGCGCGTGGCGGCGGCAGCATTGACGTCGGATGGCCTTTGTAGGAGCGCGCTTGCCCGCGATTGCGGTGGGTCAGATATCAATCATGGGAATGACACACCGCAATCGCGGGCAAGCGCGCTCCTACAGCCGTGAGGGACCTTTAAATCCACCCACCCCACTGCAAAACGAATATCCCGATATTGGTGGTCACCGCCGCCGCCAGGGTGGTCATGACGATGATCGCGGCCGCCAGTTCGTGATTGCCGTTGGCCGCGCGGACCATGACGTAACTGGCGGACGCCGTCGGCGCGCCGAAGTACAGGAACAGGATCCCCAGCTCCGCGCCGCGAAACCCCAGCACCCAGGCACCGAAGGTGCAGATGATCGGCAGCCAGACCATCTTCATCAGGCTGGCGCTGACCACCAGCTTGCCGCTTTCGCGCAGCGACTTGACCGACAGCGTCCCGCCGATGCACATCAAAGCCAGCGGCAGGGTCATCTGCGCCAGGTAGCTGCCGGACGCGTCGAGCCACTTGGGAAACGGGATCTGGAAATAGGCGAACGGCGTGGCCAGCACAATGCTGATGATCAGCGGGTTGGACGACACGCTTTTGAGGATGCTCCACGGGTCGGACTTGATCACCGGGCTGTACACCGCCAGCACCACCGTCGACAGGGTGTTGTAGAACAGGATCACCAGCGCTGCGAGGATCGCCCCCAGCGAAATGCCGTAATCGCCATACATACTGGCGGCCAGCGCCAGGCCGATGACGCCGTTGTTGCCGCGAAACGCGCCTTGGGTGTAGACCCCGCGCTCGGCGAACGGCACGCGATAGATCGCCCAGCCCCAGGCAATGGCGAAGCCGAACAGGGTGGCGATGATGAAGTAGATCAGCACGCCCGGCTGCAGCGCGGCGTGCAGGTCAGCGTGGATGATGCCCAGGAAGAGCAACGCCGGCATGGTGCAATTGAAGACGAGGGCCGACGCGGTGTGGATGAAGCTGTCGTTGATCCAGCCAACGCGCTTGAGGACGACGCCCAGGAACAACATGGCGAAGACCGGCGCCGTGATCGCCAGGGTCTGATAAAAAATGTCCAGCATTCGGCAAACCCTGTCCCGTCGTTAGGTGGCTAATGATAGGCCAGCGGGGACGGTTGTGGGGTGGGGAATTGCTTAGTTATCGTATGACCTCACCCCGTGTAGGAGCGCGCTTGCCCGCGAACGCATTCTGTCTGTCGACGGAAATGTAGCTGATCCACCGCAATCGCGGGCAAGCGCGCTCCTACAATTGCGTCATATCACGCGTTGGCAGGCACAAGCTTCTTCTCAAACACCGACACCCCGTCCAGATCACGCAGCGTCACAGTCAGCTCGGACGTCTGGCCGTCGATGTTCACTTCCCCGAAAAACTGATACCCGGCAAACGGTGACATGTTCTGCGCCGTCGGGGCTTTTTGAAACACCAGTTCGGGGCCGAAGGTCTTGTCCAGCGGATTGGGGCCGTAGGTCCCGGCATTCAGCGGGCCGGCGACGAACTCCCAGAACGGATCGAAATCCTGGAACACCGCCAGGTCCGGCTGATAGTGATGCGCGGCGCAGTAATGCACGTCAGCCGTCAGCCAGACGCAGTCCTTGATCTTCTGCGCCCGCAGATAGCCCAGCAGCTCGGCCACTTCCAGCTCACGGCCTTTCGGCGCGCCGTTGTCAGCGTTGGCGATGGCTTCCCAACGCGCCACGCCCGGGCTCACCTCCCCGTCCGGCACGCCGAGGCCAATGGGCATGTCAGCAGCAATGATCTTCCACTGCGCGCCCGAGGCCGCGAGTTCGCGCTTGAGCCAGTCCAGTTGTTCGCGACCGAGAAAGGCGGTGGTCGGCCCCGGTTTGTCGGCGAGGTTGGCGTCGTTGCCGTCGCGGTAGCTGCGCATGTCGAGCACGAACACATCGAGCATCGGGCCGTAACTCAGCTTGCGATAAACCCGCCCGCCGTTGTCGGCACTCTGCAACCGCATGGGCGCGTATTCCAGAAACGCCTGACGCCCGCGGGCGGCGAGCACCTGAATGTCTTTGACCTTGTAGCGGTCATCCAGCTGCTTGGTCGCCGACCAGTTGTTGCAGACTTCGTGGTCATCCCACTGCCAGATCTGCGGCACCTCGGCGTTGAAGCGGCGCAGGTTGTCGTCCAGCAGGTTGTAGCGATAGGCGCCGCGATACTCGTCCAGGGTCTCGGCGACCTTGCTCTTGGCTTCGGTGGTGATGTTGCGCCAGACGCGGCCGTTCTCCGCGACGATCTCGGCGGGCACCGGGCCGTCGGCGTAGATGGTGTCGCCGCTGTGGATGAAGAAGTCCGGCAGGCGCAGGCGCATGGCTTCGTAAATGCGCATGCCGCCGATGTCCGGGTTGATGCCGAAACCCTGGCCGACGGTGTCACCGCTCCAGACGAAGCGGATGTCGCGTTTGGTCTGGGGGACGCTGCGCAGGTGGCCGAACCAGGGTTCACTGGCGACCCCGGTCTGGGCGTCTTCGAAGGACACGCGGTAGAAGATCGCTTGATCGGTGGGCAGGCCGGTGAGTTCGACGCGGGCGGTGAAGTCGGTGCGCTGATCGGCCAGCAATGAAACGCTGCGGCGGGGGTTGGTGAACATGCTGCGCGTGTCCCACTCGACCACCATGCGGGAGGGACGGTCGCTGCGGCTCCAGACCATGGCCCGGTCGCCCTGCAGGTCGCCGGACTGCACGCCATCGGTCATTTTCGGGCGGTCTTTGACGGACGCGATGACCGCTGGGGCCAGCCCCGGAAGCAGCAGACCCGCGCCAGCGGCTTGAATGATGCGTCGGCGCGTCAGGTCGAATTGAGTCATTTTTATCCCCATCAGACGAATGCGAAGGGATAAAACCTACAGCGTGATGTTGGCTGGAATGTGACAGCAGTGAAGACGATCAGATTTCGATGTGGGAGCGGACCTGTCCGCGAAGGCGCCTTTACGAACGCCGCATTTCTATCGGCTGGACAATTGCTATCGCGGGCAAGCGCGCTCCTACAGGAGACCGCGCTCCGTCTGTAGGAGCGCGCTTGCCCGCGATGGCGTCAGGTCAGCCAACATCAAGCCCCCGCCGGCACCGCATCGATCTCAACCACTTCCGGCCGCTTCAAGATCGCGTACAACACGCCGGTCACCAGACTGCCCGCCACGATCGCCAGCAAATAGAGCAGCGCGTGGTTGATCGCATTGGGGATCAGCAGCACAAACAGGCCGCCGTGGGGCGCCATCAGTTTGCAGCCGAAGTACATCGACAGCGCGCCAGTCAGCGCCCCGCCCGCGATGCTCGCCGGAATCACCCGCAGCGGGTCCTTGGCGGCAAACGGGATCGCGCCTTCAGAGATGAAGCACAACCCCAGCACCAACGCCGCCTTGCCCGCTTCGCGTTCGCTCTGGGCAAACTTGCGACGGGCGATGAGTGCGGCGATGCCCATGCCGATCGGGGGCACCATGCCGGCCGCCATGGTCGCGGCCATCGGCGCCCCGCTGCTGGACGCCAGCAACCCCACCGAAAACGCGTACGAGGCCTTGTTGATCGGCCCGCCAAGGTCGACACACATCATCGCGCCGAGGAGCACGCCCAACAGCACGGCGTTGGCGGTGCCCATCGTGTCGAGGAAGTGCGTCAGGCCTTCGAGCAGGTCCGCCACCGGCTGGCCGACCACGTAGATCATCACCAGCCCCGTGAAGGCGCTGGCCAGCAACGGGATGATCAGAATCGGCTTCAGCGCTTCGACGCTGGGCGGCAGCTTGGCGTAGCGATTGACCGCCCACGCACTGTAGCCCGCAAGGAAACCGGCAATGATGCCGCCGATAAAACCGGCACCCAGGGTGCTCGCCAGCAGGCCGCCGATCATGCCGGGCGCGAGGCCAGGACGATCAGCAATCGAGTAGGCGATGTAGCCCGCCAACAGCGGCACCATCAACTGAAACGCGGCGCCGGCGCCGATCTGTTTCAGCGCTGCGGCCAAGGTGCCGGGCTCTTCGGCCGCGTGGATGCCGAACACAAACGACAGCGCGATCAACAAACCGCCCGCCACCACCATCGGCAGCATGAACGACACACCGGTCAGCAGGTGCTTGTAGACGCCGGTTTTCTCTTGCTTGACGGGGGTGGCTGAGGCGCCGGCCCCGGACTCGACCTGCGCTTCGGCCAGTGCCTTTTTCAGCGTGGCATCGGGCTGCTTCAGCGCGATACCCGTGCCGCAGCGATAAATGCGCTTGCCGGCAAAACGCTCGGTGGCCACTTCGATATCAGCGGCGAGCAACACCACGTCCGCCTCGGCAATCGCCTGAGCGGTGAGTGGATTGCGCGCACCCACCGAACCCTGGGTTTCGACCTGCAACTCGTAACCGAGTTTCTTGGCTGCCTGCTGAATCGCCTCGGCCGCCATGAACGTGTGCGCGACACCCGTAGGGCAGGCAGTCACCGCCACCAGTCGCGGCTGTGCAGACATGCTCACCGGCGCTGTTTCAGACGCCTCAGGCGCAACGTACGGTTTGGCCTGCTCCATGGCGCTGCGCAAAAAGTTATCCACGTCCTGCAACGCTTGCGCGGGGGTTGCCTGGTGCAGCTTCTTGCCTGCAAAACGCGTCAGGTCCAGCGGCCCGGTGTTGACTACCAGCACCCAGTCGGCGGCCAGAATATCGGCGGCGGTCAGGCGCTCTTCCGGATTGCGCGGGTTGTGCACCTCAACGCTGGTGCTCCAGCCCTGGCGCTGCGCGGCGGCGTCGAGCAGACGCGCGCTCAGGACACTGCTGATCTTGCCGTTGGGACAGGCGGTAACAATCGCTAACTTCATCACAATCCCTCTTACTGTTCGGTCAGCGGGCGAACGTTGACGCCACTGGCCAGCCGCTTGAGCTGGGTCACGTCGTTGATGCCAAAACCAATCTGGGTCACGGCCATGGCGGCAATCGCGGTGGCGATGCGCAAGGTTTGTTCTGCCGGATGGCCACTGAGCAGGCCGTGGACCATGCCGGCGAGCAGCGAATCCCCTGCGCCGACGGTGCTGGCGACCGTGACTTTCGGTGGCAGCGCCTGCAGTGCAATGGTGGAACTGAACCAATGCACGCCTTCGGAGCCCTGGGAAATCACCACGTGCTCGATGCCGCCCTGGCGCAAACGCGCGGCGGCCTCGGCCTGGGCGGCAATGGAAATGATCGGCGCATCCAGTGCGTCTGCCAGCTCTTCGGTGTTGGGTTTGATCAGCCACGGCGAGGCTTCGAGCCCTGCGCGCAACGCTTCACCGCTGGTGTCCAGCGCCACTTTCAGGCCCTGTGCATTCAGGCGCAGCAGCAACGCTTTGAGCCACTGCGCATCGACGCCGCGCGGCAGGCTGCCGGCCACCACCACCGCGTCGAAACCCGGCGCGATCTGCTCGATCCGGGTCGCCAACGCTTGTTGTGCCTCGACACTGACCTGGGGGCCTGCGCCGTTCACGTCGGTGATGCGACCGGTGCTTTCGGCCAGCTTGATGTTGCTGCGGGTTTCCCCCGGCACGCGCACGAACTCGTCGATGAAACCGCGCTGGGCAAACAGGGTTTCAAACGGCTGCTGGTTGTCCACGCCGAGAAAGCCCGCCACCGTCAGTTCATGACCGAGATCGGCCAGCACTTGCGCCACGTTCAGGCCTTTGCCGGCAGCGTGACTGAGCATGGCCTCGCTGCGGTTGACCTGGCCGACCTGCAACGGGCCCAACTGCACCGTCAGATCCAGCGCCGGGTTCATGGTCAGTGTCAGAATCTTCGCCATTTACAAACCCTCCACGAGCGCACGAACGTCACGGGCGCTGCCGACGGACAAGGCCGCCTGCGCCAATTGTTTTGCGCCGATCAAATTCAATTCGCGCACGCAGGCTTTGACTTCGCCGATGCTGCGCGCCGATACGCTTAATTCGTCCACACCCAGACCAACCAGGATCGGCACGGCCGCAGGGTCTGCCGCCAGCTCGCCGCACACGCCGACCCATTTGCCATGGGCGTGGGCGGCGCGAACGGTGATGTCGATCAGTTGCAGCACCGCCGGGTGCAGGCCGTCCGCCTGGGCCGACAGCGTCGGATGCCCACGGTCGATGGCCAGGGTGTATTGCGTCAGGTCGTTGGTGCCGACGCTGAAGAAGTCCACTTCTTTGGCCAGCACCGGCGCCAGCAACGCCGCCGAGGGCACTTCAATCATGATCCCCAGCTGCAAATCGGCGACGGGGATTTCCAGGCGCAAACGTTCGGTCATGTCCCGCGCTGCACGCCACTCTTCCACCGTGCCGACCATGGGAAACATGATGCGCAGCGGGCGATTGTCTGCCGCGCGCAACAAGGCACGCAGCTGGCTTTCCATGACATCCGGGCGCTGCAGGGTCAGGCGGATGCCGCGCACGCCGAGGAACGGGTTTTCTTCTTTGTCGATCGGCCAGTACGGCAGCGGTTTGTCACCGCCGACGTCGAGGGTCCGCACCACCAGCGGACGGCCTTGCAGGTCGTCCAGCACGCGGCGGTATTCGGCTTCCTGGGTCGCTTCGTCGGGCGCAGCGCTGTGGGCCATGAACAGCAATTCGGTGCGCAGCAGGCCGATGCCTTCGGCGCCCTGCTCCACCGCAGCCGGCGTACCGGCGCTGTCGCCGATGTTGGCGAACACTTCCACTGCATGGCCGTCGCGGGTCACGGCAGGTTCGAAGCGCAACGCGGCGGCGGCCTGCAAACGCTGGTCGCGGATGTCACGCTCCTGAATCGCGCGCTGCACGGTGGCGTCATCGGGCGCCACGTTCAGGCGTCCGCGCTGGCCGTCGATCAACAGCGGCGTGCCGGACTTGATCAACAGCACTGCATCGCCGGCGCCAACCAGCGCCGGGATGCCCAGGGCGCGGGCAACAATGGCGCTGTGGGCCGTGGCGCCGCCGCGCGCGGTGAGGATGCCGGCAACCCGCGCCGGGTCCAGGCGTGCTACGTCCGACGGGCCGACTTCGTCCATCACCAGAATGTACGGTTGCTCGGGCTCGACCAGATCGTCGACGCCGCAGATTTGCGCCAGCACCCGACGGCCCACGTCACGCAGGTCCGCGGCGCGCTCGGCCAGCAGCGCGTCCGACAGCTGCTCCTGTTGAAGGGCCGCGGCTTCGATCACGCTGGTCCACGCCGCCGCAGCGCTTTCGCCTTTTTTCAGGCGCAGCGCGACTTCGTCAACCAGTTCGGGGTCGTCGAGCATTTCCTGGTGGGTGATGAAAATCTCACGGATCGCCTTGGCCGTGCTGCGCTGGATCAACCGCTGGATGTCCTCGCGCACCTCAAGCAGCGCCGATTGCAGGCGCGCGTGCTCGGCGGCGTGGGATTCGCCCAGCAGCGGGTATTCAAATACCGGCAGCACATGCACGTGCGCCGGGCCGATGGCGATGCCGGGTGACGCCGCGACCGCTTGAATCTGGCTGCCGGCAGCAGGCGCTACCAGGGTTTTGGCCACTGCCGCAGCAACGGGAGTCGGTGCCGCCGCCACGGTGGGCAGCGGCTCGATGTCTTCGCCCAGCCCTTCGCGCACGGCTGCGATGAGCGCGGGCAGCGCAACGTCGGCCACCGTGGGCTCAGCGATGAATTCCAGCACTTGCCCGCGCCGCACGCCCAGGCTCAGCAGCTTGCTCAGGCTTTTTGCGGAAACGGCGATGTCGCTGCTGTCGACGACCCGCACGCGGACGTCACCGTCAAAACTCTTCGCCAACTGGGCCAGGATCTTCGCCGGGCGGGCATGCAGGCCATGGGCGTTGGCCAGGGCGATACGCTCGGTGGGCCAGTCTTCTGGCAGCTCGCCGCCCAACACTTGCAACACGGCGCGGGTGTTGGTGGCGGCGCCCAGTTCAGGGCCGCGGCCTTCGATCAACAGCGCACACAGGCGTTCGAGCAGCGCTTGATGCGCTTCGCCCAGGCTGGCCAGGCAAAACAGACCGGTCAGCGGCTGGCCCAGGTGACGAAGGGGTTTGTCCGGCGTAACGAACGCCAGCCCCGGACGCTTGACCATTTGCTCGCTGTGCAACCACCACAAACCATCGCCCAGCGGCAGGGGCTCGACCTGGTGCAGCACGGCGGCGAAACCGTTGCTGGCGCATTCGGCCCGACGCAGCAGACGCGCGCCGTGCCAGACCAGCTCTTCAAAATCGTCCACTGACACGCCGAGGCTGACCATCTGTGCGTCCAGCGCCAGCGCTTGCGGCGCGCCTTGCAGCAGGACCAGCAGCGCTTCGGGGTCTTCGGCCTGACGCAGCGCCTGACCGATGTCTTCTTCGCCCAAGGCGCGGGTCAGCAGTTGCAGCAGGCGCAGGTGTTCGTCGGATTTGGCGGCAATGGCGATGGCGAGGTAGACGATCTGACCGTCACCCCAATCCACGCCCTCCGGGAATTGCATCAGCCGCACGCCGGTGGCAAACACCAGGTCGCGGGTGTCCGGGGTGCCGTGAGGGATGGCGATGCCTTGACCGAGGAACGTCGACCCTTGCTGCTCGCGCGCCTGGAGCCCGGCCAGGTAGCCCTCGGCAACCAGACCGTCGGCCACCAGCCGTTCGGCAAGCAGGTTCAGTGCAGCGGTTTTATCCACCGCGCGCTGCGCCATGGAGATTTGCCCTACGGTAAGTTCCAGCATGCCTTTCTCCCTGACAGCGCAGAATCGCGCCCGGTTCTTGTTGTTTAAATCAGTCATCAATGACCGACCGTTTCAGCGAATGAGCGATACCCATCCGACCGTCAATTCGTCAGGATTACAGCGCCATAAATACGCGTGCTGAATCGTTTAATCAAAATCGCCCGGCACGGTACTCGATAATCTCTTTGGGTTGAAGTCCAGCTGGTCGTTTGTAGGAGATTTCTGCTTATAGCCCTGTTGGAGCGAGGCTTGCCCGCGAATCGCGGTGTATCGGTGCCAGTTTTTATTGCCGACCCTACGCCTTCGCGGGCAAGCCTCGCTCCAACAATTTGGCGTCGGGCCCACGTCTGGTGTAATCATGACGCAGATCGGCGAAAATCCTGGTCTGATCAAACACCCCATGACACCGACTCATATAACAAAAGGATGTTCGGGTTGAAACTCAGTGATATTGCGCGTCTGGCGGGTGTCTCCGTCACTACCGCCAGCTACGTGATTAACGGCAAGGCCGAACAGCAACGCATCAGCAGCGCCACCGTCGAACGCGTGCGTGCGGTGGTGGAGGAACACGGTTTCAGGCCTAACGCCCAGGCCGCCGGTTTGCGCAGTCGTCACACGCGCACGCTGGGTTTCATTCTGCCGGACCTGGACAACCCCAGTTACGCGCGCATCGCCAAGCAGCTGGAACAAGGCGCCCGGGCCCGCGGTTACCAGTTGCTGATCGCCAGTTCCGACGACGACCCCATCAGTGAATTGCAGCTGTTGGGGCTGTTTCGCGCCCGACGCTGCGATGCGCTGTTTGTCGCCAGCTGCCTGCCGGCCAGCGATGACAGCTACCGCGAGCTGCAAAAACAGGGGCTGCCGGTGATTGCCATCGACCGGGAGATGGACCCCGCGCTGTTCTGCTCGGTGGTCAGCGATGACCATGACGCCAGCCAGCAACTCACCCGCAGCCTGCTCGAAACCCACCCGCGCCACATTGCCCTGCTCGGCGCACGGCCGGAGTTGAGCGTCAGCCGCGAGCGTACGGCGGGATTCAAGGACGCACTGGACGGGTTCACCGGCGAGGTGATCATTGAGCAAGGCGAGGCTTTCAGCCGCGACTGCGGGCTGCGGCTGGCCGGCGAACTGTTTGACCGGCTCGGTTATCTGCCCGACGCGTTGATCACCACGTCGTACGTACTGTTGCAGGGCGTTTTCGACTTGTTGCAGCAGCGTCAACTGAACCCGGATCAACTGCACTTGGGCACCTTCGGCGATACACAGCTGCTGGATTTCCTGCCATTGCCGGTGAACGCCATGGCGCAGCAGCACCAGATGATCGCCGACACCGCGCTAACGCTGGCGCTGGATGCGATTGAAAAAGACCTGTACGAGCCGGGCACACGCGCCATCGTGCGCACGTTCAGGCAACGAATCCACGGGGCTTGAACGTGAAGCTGATCGACACCCACACCCACCTGGACTTCGACAGCTTTGATGCGGACCGTCCCGCCGTGCTGGCGCACTGCAAGCAACTGGGCGTCGAGCGGATGGTGGTGCTGGGCGTCTATCAGCGCAATCTGCAACGGGTGTGGGATCTGGCCGTCAGTGAGCCGTCGATCTATGCCGCGCTGGGTCTGCACCCGGTCTACATCGATGAACACCTGCCCGAACACCTGGACCAACTCCGGGACCAATTGAGCCGTCTGGCCGGTCATCCGAAGTTGTGCGCCATCGGCGAAATCGGTCTGGATTATTACGTCGCCACCCTGGACCGCACGCGCCAGCAACAGGTGTTCGAGGCCCAGCTGCAAATGGCGGCGGACTTCCATTTGCCCGTTCTGCTTCACGTGCGCCGCAGCCATGCCGATGTCATCGCCACCCTCAAGCGCTTCAAGCTGGCGCGCGCAGGCATCGTCCATGCGTTTGCCGGCAGTCGCGAGGAAGCGCGTGAATACATCAAACTGGGCTACAAACTCGGTCTCGGTGGCGCCGCGACTTGGCCTCAGGCGCTGCGCATGCACCGGGTCATCGCCGAACTGCCGCTGGACAGCGTGGTGCTGGAAACCGATTCCCCGGACATGGCGCCCGCGATGTACCCCGGTCAGCGCAACAGCCCGGAACACTTGCCGGAGATTGGCGCGGCGCTGGCCGGGCTCATGGGTATCGAACCCGGCGCGTTGGCTGAAGCCAGTACCCGGAATGCAAATCAAGTGTTTGGCTGGGCCTGAATCTGTCACGGATTTCATTTTGTAATAAGAAATTTCAAAGCCACACCGCTGTCCCTTAGGTATCACTTTTACGCACCAGGGACACGCAATGAAATTTTCAAAGTTCGCTCAAGCATTATCGAAGTGGACGGGCAGTCCCAAGACGTTTCTGGTTGCTGTGCTGTTGATCATTGCCTGGGCGTGCACCGGGCCGTTGTTTCATTACAACGACACCTGGCAGCTGATCATCAACACCTCCACCACCATCATCACCTTCCTGATGGTGTTCCTGATCCAGAACACGCAAAACCGCGACACCGACGAATTGCACATCAAGATCGACGAGCTGCTGCGGGTGTCGAAAGACGCGCAGAATGCTGTCCTGAGTCTCGATAACCTCGACCAGAAAGAACTGCATGCGCTGCGCAAGAAGTATAAAGCGATGGGCGCCGCCGAGGAGATCGACCACACCCAGCCCTTCCCCGAGCCGTTGAGTGACGAACAAGTGGCCAACGCATCCGCTGATCACCGCTGAGGAACTCCATGCCGTAATGCGCTGCCTACCGTAGGAGCCAGCGTGTTGGCGAAACGGCTTACGCGGTCTTACCTAGAGATCGCTTCGCGAACAAGTTCGCTCCTACAGGGTAAGGTTTGCGTTGGATCTGTAGGAGCCAACTTGTTGGCGAACAGGCTTACGCGGTCTGATTTGTAATCGCTTCGCGAACACGTTCGCTCCTACAGAGACGTCGTGGTTCCATTTCCGAACAGGGAGTTTGTGCATGAGCGGGTCAGAAACCAGCACCGCAAAGTCCGATGTTGTTCTGCTCTCCACCCATAAAACCCTCGCAACACACGAAGTGGCCGTGCATTCAACGCTGGCGGCTCAGATCGCCACGCTGTTGGGCGCCAGGTTCTCCGGTCTCTATGACCCCGCCCTGCACAAGGGCCCTGGGCTTTACTTCATTCCTTCCGACACACTGATCGGCAAAGACGCTCGTAACGCGCTGAACATTCGCTCGGTGCGGGATTTCTTTGGCGGCTTGATTCAGCACCCCTTCATGGCCACAAAGGCGATCTCCCATCGGCTGCTCGATGACGCCACCGCCAAGCCCGAAGGCTGGTCCGACCGTTTTTTCGAAGACGCTGCCGACTCGGTCCTGCATGGCTTTACCGTGTTCAATCTGGCCGACGCGCACCGCGCCGGAAAACGCTTGCTGGCCGAGGGCCCGGTCCGGGTCAAACCCGTGCTGGCCACTGCCGGCCGTGGACAGATCGTTGCGCAGTCCCAGGCGGAACTCGATCAGGCCATCGACGCACAGGACAGCGCCGAGGTCGAAGAATGGGGGTTGGTGCTCGAAGAAGACCTGCACGACGTCATCACCTACAGCGTCGGGCAAATCCAGGTAGCGGGCATCGTGATCAGCTATCACGGCACGCAGAGCCTCACCCAGGATAACGACGGCGAAACGGTGTATGGAGGGTCAGAACTGTGGCTGGTACGGGGCGACTACGACGAATTGCTCAAACTCGATCTCGACGCGGATGTCAGAACGTCGGTCAATCAGGCGATGTGCTACGAAAAGGCAGCCCACGACTGCTTCCCCGACTTCCTTGCGTCAAGGCGCAATTACGACATCGCACATGGCACCAATTCCCGCGGGCAGGTGTGCTCCGGCGTGCTCGAACAGTCCTGGCGAATCGGCGGTGCGAGCCCGGCAGAAATCCAGGCACTGGTGGCGTTCGCCGCCGATCCGGGCCTGAACCGTATCAGCGTATCGACCCACGAAATCTACGGCGAAACCACCCTGCCCGCCGGGGCTAATGTCCTTTACGAAGGCCAGGACCCGGACGTCGGTTTCATCACCAAATTCACACAGGTCAAGCCTTATGACGGTACGCAGTGAAACCATCGACATCACGGTCGATGATCAAAGCATTTCCGGCACTATTCTCACGCCGGGCGCCAAGTTGCCCGGCATTCTCTTCGTCCACGGCTGGGGCGGCAGTCAACAACGGGACCTGGCACGGGCCAAGAACATCACGGGGCTGGGCTGCGTGTGCCTGACCTTCGACCTGCGCGGTCACGAGCGGACCCATGAAATGCGCGCGTCGGTCTCCCGGGAGCAAAGCATGGCGGACCTGCTGGCCGCGTACGACCGTCTGGCCAGCCACCCCGCCGTCGACAACAACGCGATTGCCGTGATCGGCAGCAGCTACGGGGGCTATCTGGCGACGATTCTGAGCGGGATCCGCCCAGTGCGATGGCTGGCCCTGCGGGTACCTGCGTTGTATTGGGATGCGGATTGGGACATGCCCAAGCAGGCGCTGGATCGCGACAAGCTGGCGCATTACCGCCGCTCCGCCGTGACGGCCGCCGACAATCGGGCGCTGGCCGCGTGCAAGGATTTCAAAGGGGATGTGTTGCTGGTGGAGTCGGAAACCGATGACTACGTGCCCCACGCGACGGTCATGAGCTACCGCACAGCCTTCGACCTCGCGCATTCGTTGACCTACCGCTTGGTGGACGGCGCCGACCATGCACTGACCAGTGATACCAGTCAGTTGGCGTACACTACGATGCTGACCAACTGGATCAGCGAGATGGTGATTGGCTCGCGGATCGTTGATTACCCGCATTCTGAGGCGTTTGCCTGAGAAGCAGAGCGCTGTAGGAGCGCGCTTGCCCGCGAATGCATTCTTTCAGCGCTGCACTTCTCGCTGACAAAACGCTTTCGCGGGCAAGCGCGCTCCTACAGGTAATCATTGCCGCTTAGGTTTACTGCACCACCACATCATTGGCCGACAGATCGGTACGGCTGTCGAAGCCCGGGGTCAGGATGATCTTGCGGCAATCTTCTTCTTTCTTGTCGAAGATCTTGTACCCGTCCGCCGCTTCTTCCAGCGACATCCGGTGGGTGACGATGGCTTCCGGCGCCAGCGCACCGCTTTCGATGTACTCCAGCAGTTCCGGCAGGTAACGCTGAACGTGGGTCTGGCCCATTTTGAAGGTCAGGCCTTTGTCGAACGCATCGCCGAACATGAAGCCATGGATGAAGCCTGCGTAGACGCCCGGCACGCTGACCGTACCGCCACGGCGCACGGCCGCGATGCACTGACGCAGCGCCTTGCCGCTGCTGCCTTCGAGCTTGAGCGTGGCCAGGATGGTTTCCGTGGTGCTGCCTTTGGCTTCGAAGCCCACCGCATCCACCACGCCGTCCACACCGCGCATGCCGGGGGTCTGGCGAATGATGGTGTCTGCCGGATCATCGTCTTCATCGAAGTTGATCGGGATTACGCCGTAGGTGAACTGCGCGTAGGCCAGACGATAGGCGTGGTGATCGACCATGAAGATCTTCTCGACACCGAGCATCTTCGCGACTGCAGCGGACAGCAGGCCTACCGGGCCGGCGCCGTAGATGGCCAGGCTCGAACCTTGCCCTACGCCCGCATTGAGCACCGCCTGATACGCGGTGGGCAGGATGTCTGACAGGAACAGCACTTTCTCGTCCGACAGATTACCCGGCACTTTGAAGGGGCCGACGTTGCCCTTGGGCACGCGCACGTACTCGGCCTGGCCACCCGGAATGCCGCCGTACAAATGGCTGAAGCCAAACAGCGCAGCACCCGGCGGAATCGATTTCTTGTTCATGATCGCGCCACGACCGGTGTTGGTGGTTTCGCAGGCGGCGAACAGGTCCATCTGGCAGAAGAAGCAGCCACCGCAGGCGATGACGAACGGGATCACCACGCGATCACCCGGCTTGACGGCCGTCACCTGGGGGCCGACTTCCTCGACGATGCCCATGAATTCATGGCCGAAGATATCGCCATGCTCGGTCGCCGGTATCTTGCCGCGGTACAGGTGCAGGTCCGAACCGCAGATCGCGGTGGCGGTGACTTTGAGCAGGACGTCGTCCGGCTCCTGGATAACCGGATCGGCCACGGTTTCGACACGCACGTCGTGGGCGCCGTGATAGGTCAGTGCACGCATGAACTTCTCCTGGTTTTAGTTATAAAAGTGCTGGTGTGCAACGAGTGGTGTGCTCGCCGCCTCTAGAAATAGGGAGGAGAGAACGCAGGATGAAGTTCAGGCGCGTTTAACGGGAAGCGGACAGGCGGGACATGTCGTCTCTGTAGGAGCGCGCTTGCCCGCGATTGCGGTGTGCCAAATGGCAAATCATGCGCTGGTACACCGCAATCGCGGGCAAGCGCGCTCCTACAGTTACGTCCCCCACTGGCGCTGACAACGAGGTTCAGGCCAAATTGCACAACCGGCAGGCCTCACGCAGCCGAAGTCCGACCCTCTGGAGCCGTTATGAATTCTTCCACCCTGCGCGTCTGCATTGCGGGCGCTGGCGCCATTGGTTGCACGCTGGCGGCACGCATCGCCATGAGCGGCCAGCCCGTCAACGTGTTCGCCCGAGGCAAAACCCTTGCCGCCCTGCAAGCCAACGGCATCCATCTGCACGACCTGGAGGGGCGCCATCACGTCACCGTCAACGCCAGCGACAACGCGCAGACACTGGGCGAACAGGACGTGGTGTTTCTCTGCACCAAGGCACCTTCACTGAGCACACTGTTGCCGCAGATTCAGCCGCTGATCGGCCCCGATACGCTGGTGGTCCCGATGATCAACGGCGTGCCATGGTGGTATTTCCATCACGAAGGCGGCCGTTTTGAGGGCGAACGCATTTCCGGCGTCGACCCCGATGGGGTGATCAACGCGTCACTGGATTTGAACCAGGTGATCGGCTGCGTGGTGTTCATGACCGCGCAATCCTCGGCGCCCGGTGTGGTCAGCACCCACAACCCGTATCGGATCATCTTTGGCGAGTTGAACAACGCACTGACGCCCCGGCTGGAAACGGTCTGCTCGCTTATCTACCGTGCAGGCATCGAAGCCCAGGGCTCGGACAGGATTCGCGATCAGCTGTGGACCAAGATCATCGCCAACCTGACGTCAAACCCGGTGTCGGTGGTGACCGGGGCAACGCTGGAGCAGATTTACGGTTTGCCGGAGATGCGGGAGTTGGCGCTGGCGACGTTCCATGAAGCCATGGCCGTGGCCACGGCGTACGACGCGCGATTGAGCATGGAGCCGACCACGTTCATCCAGTTCGGCGCCAGCATGGGCGCGGTGCGGACCTCGATGTTGCAGGACTTCGACAAGGGCCTGCCGCTGGAACTGGCGGCGATCGGCGATGCGGTGCTGGAGATGGCGGCAAGAGTGAACATCCCGATGCCCGTGACCCGCAGCATCGTGACCCTGGCCCGGTTTTGTGGCGAGCACCCGCACAAGGAGCATGGGCGGCATTGAGTGACGGCGTTGTGGGAGGGAGCTTGCTCGCGATGAGGCCATCCTGTTCACGAGAGATTGGCACCGAACAGCATGTCGCGAGCAAGCTCCCTCCCACAGATTCAGCGATGGGCTGTTGGAGCAAGGCTTGCCCGCGAAGCTGAGTCCCCGGTTTACCTGAGACTCCGCGTATTCATCTTCGCGGGCAAGCCTCCCAACAAGACCGGTGTTCGGCGCAAACCTTGCGCCGCAATCGAAAACTCAGGTAATCGGTGCCGGGTTGAACAGGGTGATGTCGTTGTGCAAACGGTAGTGCTCGGTCCAGGTCTTTTTCTTGCCGCTGGCCACGTCCAGGTAGAAGTGGAACAGCTCCCAACCCAGGTCTTCGATGCTCGCGCGCCCTGTGGCAATGCGCCCGGCGTCGATGTCGATCAGATCGGGCCAGCGTTGCGCCAGCTCGGTCCGGGTCGACACTTTCACCACCGGCGACATCGCCAGACCGTACGGCGTACCGCGTCCGGTGGTGAACACGTGCAGGTTCATCCCGGCCGCCAGTTGCAGCGTCCCGCAGACAAAATCGCTCGCCGGCGTCGCGCAGAAGATCAATCCTTTGCGTGAAACCCGCTCGCCAGGGCCCAGCACCGCATTGATCGCGCTGCTGCCGGATTTGACGATGGACCCCAGGGACTTCTCGACGATGTTCGACAACCCGCCCTTCTTGTTGCCCGGCGTGGTGTTGGCGCTGCGGTCGGCCTCGCCTTTTGCCAGATAACGGTCGTACCAGTCCATTTCACGAACCAGTTCTTCGGCGACGCCTACCGTCTCGGCACGCGCTGTCAGCAGATAGATCGCATCCCGCACTTCCGTTACTTCGGAGAACATCACCGTCGCGCCAGCGCGCAGCAACAGGTCAGACGCATAACCCAGGGCCGGGTTGGCGGTGATCCCGGAAAACGCATCGCTGCCGCCGCACTGCATGCCCAGGATCAACTCCGAGGCCGGCACGGTTTCGCGACGACGCAGGTCGAGTTTCTTCAGTCGGCTTTCGGCCAGCTCCATGATCTGCTCGATCATTTCGTTGAAGCCGTGACTGGAATCCTGCAAGCGGTACAACCAGGGATCGGTGAGATCCACAGAAGCATCGTCTTCGTGCATGACCTGCCCGGCCTGCAATTTCTCGCAGCCCAGACTGATCACCAACGCTTCGCCGCCCAGGTTCGGGTTGCGCGCCAGATTGCGCACGGTACGAATCGGGATGTACGCGTCCTTGGCCGTGATGGCCACGCCGCAGCCGTAGCTGTGGGTGATCGCCACCACGTCATCGACGTTCAGGTATTTGGGCAGCAGCTCTTCGCGGATGCGCTTGACGGCAAAGTCCAGCACGCCGGTGACGCATTGAACCGTGGTGGTGATCCCCAGGATATTGCGGGTGCCCACGGTGCCGTCCGCGTTGCGATAGCCCTCGAACGTGAAGCCTTCCAGCGGCTCGCCCCGGACCGGCACCGCGTCCGACATCGGCAGGCTGTCCAGCGAGGGCGCCGACGGCATTTGTAACTGATCTTCCCTGACCCAACTGCCCTTCGGAATCGGTTGCAGCGCATAGCCAATCGTATGGCCGTAGCGAATGATCGGCTCGCCCTGAGCGATGTCCACGGTATTGACCTTGTGGCTCTGGGGCACGTTGTCGATGGTCACCAGACCATTGTCGAATTCGGTCCCCGCCGGTACGCCCTGGTCATTGACCACGACGACGACGTTATCAAGCGCATGCAAGCGAATGTAACGTGGCGAGTCGGCATGTTGGATCAAGTTCATCACGGTTTTTCCTCAGAGTTTTGCTTGAGAAAGATCGGCTTCACTGGCCGGTTGGACGCCCTTCGTTGGGGCTTCCTTGAGTTCTACACGTTTGATTTCACCCACGATGAACAGGTAACTGATCACCGCCACCAGCGCGTTGGCGCCGACGAACACCAGCGCCCATTTGAACGAGCCGGTGGTGCTGATGATGTACCCAATCACGATCGGTGTGGTGATCGATGCGATGTTGCCGAACATGTTGAACAGGCCGCCGCTCAAACCGGCAATCTGTTTGGGCGATGCATCGGACATCACGGCCCAGCCCAGCGCGCCCACGCCTTTGCCGAAGAACGCCAGGGCCATGAAGCCCACGACCACCCATTCGATGTCGACGTAGTTGCAGGTGACGATGGAAGTGGAAAGCAGCAGGCCGCAGATGATCGGCGCCTTGCGGGCGAAGGTCAGCGAATGGCCCTTGCGCAGCAGGTAGTCGGAAATGACACCGCCCAATACGCCACCGATGAAGCCGCAGATCGCCGGCAACGAGGCGATGAAACCGGCCTTGAGGATGGTCATGCCGCGTTCCTGAACCAGGTACACCGGGAACCAGGTCAGGAAGAAATAGGTAATTCCGTTGATGCAGTACTGCGCCAGGTAAATGCCCAGCATCATCCGATTAGTCAGCAGTTGCTTCACGTAGTCCCATTTCGGACCGCTGGCCGACCCTTTGCCCTTGTCCTGATCCATGTCGACCATGCCGCCGTTGTTGGCGATGTGATCGAACTCTTCCTTGTTGATTTTCGGGTGATTGCGCGGGCTGTGGATTACTTTCAGCCAGATCAGCGAGAAGACGATGCCGATGCTGCCCATGACCACGAACACGTGCTGCCAGCCGAAGGTGTAGACGATCCAGCCCATGATTGGGGCGAACAGGACGGTGGCGAAGTATTGCGCCGAGTTGAAGATCGCCGAGGCAGTCCCGCGCTCGGAAGTCGGGAACCAGGCCGCCACGATACGGGCGTTGCCGGGGAAGGACGGTGCTTCCGCCAGGCCGACCATGAAGCGCAGCGCGAACAACAGGAAGATGGCGGTGGAGAGACCGAATTCACCGACGTAGCCTTGCAGCACGGTGAACAACGACCAGGTAAAGATGCTCAGTGCGTAGACTTTCTTGGAACCGTAGCGGTCCAGCAGCCAGCCGCCCGGGATCTGGCCGGCCACATAGGCCCAACCAAATGCAGAGAAGATGAAACCGAGAGTGACGGCGTCGATGCCGAGGCTTTTTTGCAGGCTGGAGCCCGCGATAGCGATGGTTGCACGGTCGGCGTAGTTGATCGTGGTCACCAGAAACAGCATGAGCAAGATCAAATACCGGACGTGAGTCGGCTTGGTTTTCTGCATGTTCGAAACTCCCACTAATTATTTTTTTGTGCGGGTTAAACGATCTTTTATGTGTGTGTACGACTCGCCGCTGCCCCTTTGTTCAGCTGCGATTGGAGCGGTCCTGCATGAAACCTTGGGTTCGACTATCACGCGTGTGGAATCCCTGCCAACGCGAACACCTGTTGCTTTCGAGCCTTGCGAACACGAATAGCCGACGGCAAAAAACCGCTGACTGATCAGCGGTTTCCAGTGCGGGCCGTACGGTTATTGCGCGCCCTGCTTGTCCATCAAGGCAGCGAGCATTTCGCACTCTTCTGCCGTCAGGTCAGTCAGTGGGGTACGTACCGGACCTGCGTCGTAGCCTGCGATTTTCGCGCCGGCCTTGACGATGCTGACCGCGTAACCGGATTTGCGGTTACGAATCTCCAGGTAGGGCAGGAAGAAATCGTCGATCAGCTTGCCGACGGTTTCGTGGTCGTCGCGCGCGATGGCGTGGTAGAAATCCATGGCCATTTTCGGCAGGAAGTTGAACACGGCCGAGGAGTAGACCGGCACGCCCAGCGCCTTGTAGGCCGCGGCGTAGACTTCAGCGGTCGGCAAACCGCCCAGGTAGGAGAAGCGATCGCCCAGACGGCGACGGATCGACACCATCAGTTCGATATCGCCCAGACCGTCTTTGTAACCGATCAGGTTCGGGCAACGCTCGGCCAGACGCTCCAGCAGCGTTGGCGTCAGGCGGCAGACGTTACGGTTGTAGACGACAACGCCGATCTTGACCGACTTGCAGACCGCTTCAACGTGGGCGGCAACGCCGTCCTGGCTGGCTTCGGTGAGGTAGTGAGGCAGCAGCAGCAAACCTTTGGCGCCCAGACGTTCGGCTTCTTGAGCGTACTGGATGGCTTGACGGGTCGGACCACCGACACCGGCCAGGATAGGCACGCTGTGTTCGCAGGTGTCGACGGCCGTCTTGATGACTTCGGAGTATTCGCTGGCGGCGAGGGAGAAGAACTCACCGGTACCACCGGCCGCGAACAGAGCAGTGGCGCCATACGGGGCAAGCCACTCGAGACGCTTGATGTAGCCCGCGCGATTGAAATCGCCCTGAGCATTGAAATCGGTAACCGGGAAGGACAACAGACCGGCAGAGAGGATGGACTTCAGTTCTTGTGGATTCATTATTCGAACACCCTGAGTAGCGAGTTTTTGTGGATGAAGCATCAGTCCTGCGCTGATGTCGTAAGTCATCGTACAACCGTAAATGAACGGACTCAATAGGGGGACGGGAATTTAATGTATGGGGCGGATAGGTGGTGGCTCGCCAGTCACGAAACCCGCGTTTTGCTAGCGCTTCGCGCTAGATCGCCGGCAAGCCAGGCTCCCACGCCCTGCGGGCAGAAGCAATGTGTGGGCAGATAGGTGGTG
>NZ_JBEGED010000010.1:36885-71528 GCF_040202885.1 Xanthomonas sp. WHRI 1810A | reverse complement strand
CTGCGGTGTGTCAGGCAAACCACATCGACAGGTTTTGCTACCGCTTCGCGCTAGATCGCCGGCAAGCCAGGCTCCCACGCCCTGCGGGCAGAAGCAATGTGTGGGCAGATAGGTGGTGGTTTGCCAGTTACGACACCCGCGTCTGCCCGGAGGGCGTGGGAGCTCGGCTTGCCAGCGATCGGCCGGGAACCGGCCGTAAATCATTCACTGCGGTGTGTCAGGCAAACCACATCGACAGGTTTTGCTACCGCTTCGCGCTAGATCGCCGGCAAGCCAGGCTCCCACGCCCTGCGGGCAGAAGCAATGTGTGGGCAGATAGGTGGTGGTTTGCCAGTTACGACACCCGCGTCTGCCCGGAGGGCGTGGGAGCTCGGCTTGCCAGCGATCGGCCGGGAACCGGTCGTCAATCATTCATTGCGGTGTGTCAGGCAAACCACATCGACAGGTTTTGCTACCGCTTCGCGCTAGATCGCCGGCAAGCCAGGCTCCCACGCCCTGCGGGCAGAAGCGCAGCCGCTTCGCTCAAGCCCTTTGCGACTCAGCCTCTTCATGGGCATGGCGCAAACGTTCGCGGCTGTTGGTCAGGTGCAGGCGCATCGCGGCGCGGGCGGCGTCGGAGTCCTGACGGGCAATGGCGTCGTAGATTTCTTCGTGCTCGCGGCTCAGGCGGTTCATGTAGTGCTGATGGTCGTCGTGAGCGATACGCGCGGAATTCAACCGGGTGCGGGGAATGATGCTGGTGCCCAGGTGATTCATGATATCGGTGAAGTAACGGTTGCCGGTCGACAGCGCAATCGCCATGTGAAACTGAAAATCCGGACCGACCGAGTCGCTGGCATGGGACACGCCCTCGTTCAGCGCATCCAGTGCAGCGCGCATGTCAGCCAACTGCTCGACAGACCGCCGTTGCGCGGCCAGCCCGGCTGACTCGACTTCCAGGCTGATACGCAGTTCCAGAATCGCCAGCACGTCGCGCAAGGTGACGATGGTCGCCGGGTCAATGCGAAAGCCGCTCGGGCTCGGAGTGTCCAGTACAAAGGTGCCGATGCCATGACGTGTTTCCACCAGCCCCGAGGCCTGCAGACGCGAGATCGCCTCGCGCACCACGGTGCGGCTAACGCCCTGCTCTTCCATGATCGCGGACTCGGTCGGCAGCTTGTCACCGCGCTTCAACAGCCCGCTGCGAATGCGCTCGGACAGTTCGGTCACCAGCTCTTGGGCCAGGCTGCGATGCTTTCGGCGGGCGCGAGGCGGAGCACTCTGATTTTCCATATCCAACATGCGTCTCTAATACGGTGAAGGGCTAATCATAGCTCACCGGGTTGTACGATCACACCCGGCGAGCCTATTAACCAAAAGGGGCTGCAAGTGGCCCGCGTTATGCCACAGGCTCCGGCACCGGCTGCTCGCGCAGCTGACCTTCGTCGATGCGCAAGTGGCGGCCGTGGAAGCGCTTCAGGCTGCTGCGGTGCCCGATGCTGAGCAGGGTCAAGCCCGGCAGTTCATCGATCAGAGCCTGGTACAACACCGCTTCATCTTCCTCATCCATGGCCGATGTCGCTTCGTCCAGATACAACCACTGCGGTGCGTACAACAGCGCGCGGGCGAAGGCCACCCGCTGCTGCTCGCCCGGGGACAGCAGGCGCTGCCAGTGATTGCTTTCGTCCAGACGCGGGACCAGATGGTCGAGGCGGCAAGTCTTGAGAATCTCGGCGAAGCGCTCGGCCGGATACACCTCCGGCGCCTGTGGATAACTCAAGGCCTCACGCAATGTGCCGATGGGCAAGTACGGTTTTTGCGGCAGGAACAACGAACGCTGGGCCGGCAACTTCACCGCCCCGTGACCGTCGAGCCACAACCCACCCATTGCCCGCAGCAAGGTGCTTTTGCCGCTGCCGGAACGACCGCTGAGCATGACCTTGTCGCCTTCGGCAATGTTTACATTGGCGTTGGTCAGCAGTTGACGACCGCCGGCTACGGACAAATCCAGGCCCTCAAGACGCAGCGCATTTTGCTCATGGGTGACGTCGATGGCCGGGACGCGGGCTTCGTTCTCGTCCATGGCCTGACGAAAGCTCAACAGACGATCACTGGTGGCACGCCACGAGGCCAATGAGGCGTACGCGTCGATGAACCAGCTGAAGTTCTCCTGCACGTTGCCGAACGCGGAGTTGATCTGCATCAGCTCGCCCAATTCGATCTTGCCGGCGAAGTAACGGGGGGCGGCCACGACGAAGGCGAAGATGATCGCGATCTGGGAATAACCGGCGGTGAAGAATGTCAGGCGCTTCTGCACCTTCATGATCGTCCAGAAATTGCTCCAGACCATGCCGAAACGGCTGCTCAGGCGCTCGTTCTCATTGGCCTCGCCGTTGGACAGAGCAATGCTCTCGGCGTTTTCACGCACACGCACCAGGGAGAAACGCATGTCGGCTTCGTAGCGTTGCTGCTGGTTGCTGAGCGAGATCAGGCGCTTGCCGATCAGGTGCGTCAGCCAGCTGCCGACGGCGGCGTAGATCAGCGCGGCCCAGAACATGTAGCCGGGAATGGTGATGCCCCACAATTCGATGCTGCCGGACACGCCCCACAGAATGACCGAGAACGACACCAGGCTGACCACGGTGCGCAACAGACCCAGGCTCAGGCTCAAGGTGTCGGAGGTGAAGTTATTGAGGTCTTCGGACAGCCGCTGGTCAGGGTTATCGGTGTAACCGCCCTGCTCCAGCCGGTAGTAATTCTTGTGCGCGAGCCACTTGGCAAAGTGCTGCTCGGTGAGCCAGCGACGCCAGCGGATAGTAAGCATCTGCGTCAGGTACAGCCTGTACACCGCGCCGAGGATGGCAATCGCGGCAATCCCGCAGAAGTACAGGATCAGATGGGTGAAGGCAGCGAGGTCTTTGTTCTGCAGCGCATTATAAAAGTCGCGATACCAGCTGTTGACCAGAACCGAGATAAACACGCTGAACAAGGACAGCACGATGACGGCGATCAACAACACCCACGCCATGCCTTTTTCTTCGCTGCGCCAGTAGGGTGCGACGAGTTTCCAGACACGGGGAAAAAAACTCCCTGACACGGTGTCGTTGACCGAGGTTTGTTCGGCATTCACATTCATGGTTAAGGCTCAGTGGCAGGTATTTAGTAGCGACGGCTCAATGTGCCAGACGCTACCCACGATCTTCCATGAATTAATCTTTATGTCCTCAGCGACGGACAGGCCGCTTTTGCAGCTTGCGTTGCAGGGTCCGGCGATGCATGCCCAGCGCCCGCGCAGTGGCGGAAATGTTGCCTTCGTGCTCGGTCAGCACGCGCTGGATGTGTTCCCATTGCAGGCGGTCCACGGACATCGGGTTTTCAGGCACCAGCGTGTCGAGATCGGCGTGTTCGGACAGCAAGGCGGCCAGCACGTCGTCGGCGTCGGCCGGTTTGCACAGGTAGTTGCAGGCGCCGCGCTTGATCGCTTCCACCGCCGTGGCGATGCTGGAATAACCGGTCAGTATCAGGACACGCATTTCCGGGTCCAGTTCCAGCAGCTTGGGCAACAGCACCAGCCCCGAGTCGCCTTCCATTTTCAGATCGACCGCTGCGTATTCCGGGATATCACCCTGGGCCAGGGTCAAGCCTTCTTCCGCCGAACCTGCGGTGCTGACCCGAAAGCCACGCCGGGCCATCGCCCGTGCCATGACGCGGGTGAAGGTGGCGTCATCGTCGACCAGCAACAAATGTGGCAGCTCTTCGCCTTCAACCTGGATGTCGTCAGTCATGCTTCATCTCCTCGTGCTTTACGGGGCAGGCGCAGCTCAGTGAGCGTGCCGCCTTCCTCGTGCGGATAGAGTTTCACCGAGCCGCCCGCGCGGGTGACGCTGGCTTTGCTCAAGAAAAGGCCCAGGCCAAAGCCCTTGCCCTTGGTTGTAAAAAACGGTTTGCCGATCTGCTCGGCAATCGCCAGCGGCACGCCGGCGCCATGGTCGCGGATGCTGATGCAGATTTCGTATTCGTTCCAGTCCAGATTCACTTCGAGCCCTTCGGGGCACGCGTCTGCGGCGTTGTTCAGCAGGTTCAACAGGCCCTGGGTCAGGTCGGGCGGCGGCGCAATCATCGGCAATTCGCCCTGGCCCAGCCGCTGGAAACGGTAGCTGGCTTCCGGGCGCATCAGGTGCCAGCGATTGAGCGCCTGGTCAAGCCAGTGACTGACAGTCTGCTGCTGCACCGCCATGCGCCGGTTGGCCTCGGCCGCACGCACCAGTTGCTGCAGGGTTTCCTTACACAGCTTGACTTGGTCCTGGAGGATGGACAGGTCTTCCTGAAGTGCCGGGTCATGGTGGTCCTGGCGCATTTCCTTGAGCAGCACGCTCATGGTCGCCAGCGGCGTGCCCAGTTCGTGCGCAGCGCCTGCCGCTTCGGTCGCCACGGCGAGCAATTGCTGGTCGCGAGCGCCCTCCTCCCGACGCAAGGCGCGCATCTGCTCCTGACGGCGCAACTCTTCGGCCATGCGCGCGGCGAAGAAGGTGATCACCGAGGCCGCCAGCGCAAAACTCAGCCACATGCCGTAAATCTGCATTTTCTCGCGGGAGGCTGCGAAGGCTGCCAGCGGGTAGAACTGCGCCAGCATCAGGGTGTACAGCGCCAGGGCGATGCCGGACAGGATCAGCGAATAGCGCCACGGCAACGTCACCGCAGCAATGGTCAGCGGCACAAGATAATAAGAAACAAAGGGGTTGGTCGAGCCACCGGAAAAGAACAGCAGTGCGCTGTGGATAAACAGGTCGAACGCGAGCTGCACGGCGTATTCCAGCTCGGTCACCGGCCATGAGGTGCGCAGGCGTAAGGCCGTGAGCAGGCAGACAATGCCCGAGATACCGAGGGTGACGTCAAGTTGCAGCCACGGCAGCGGCAGCAGGTCGAACAGGTAGGCAAACCCGACGGATCCGGCTTGCGCGGCCAGTACCAGGACGCGGACGAACGTCAGCCGCCAGAGATTCTGGCGGGTGGCGGAAAGCATTTGAACGGGGGCGAGCATGAGCTCTCCTGATGAGCGCTCCAGGCGTGTCGGAGCGAGTATAACCAATGGCGGGCCCAATACACCGAAAGTGCGTCAAAGCGCCACATCTGCCGGATTGCCTTTCGCCGCAAACTGCATGGGAGGGAGCTTGCTCGCGATGCGGTGGGGGAGTCCGAATGACGTGTCACCTAGACCGACCCTTCGCGAGCAAGCTCCCTCCCACGGGGCGGTTCGTAAACCGTCTGCAGGAACAAGCCCCAACGATTACAGTCTCATTGGCATCCGTCCGGCGAGCCATCGCCCAAGGTTCTTACAACAAGGAGTTTCCATGTTCATTCGTCGCCCGCTTGCCACTCTCGTCGCCGTCAGCACTGCAATGCTCGCCAGCCTCCCCGCCCTGGCCGATGACGCGGTTCATTACAATCAGGTGTCGGTCCGCGCCGAGGTCAATCAGGAGGTCCAGCGCGACCTGATGATGGTCACGCTCTACAGCGAGTCGCAAAACACCGACCCTGCCAAGCTGGCCGCCGAGATCACCGAAAACCTGAACAAAGCCTTGGGCAAGGTCCGTCAGGTCAAGGAAATCACCGTTCGCCAGGGCAATCGCAACAGCTACCCGATCTACGACGACAAGGGCCAGAAAATCACCGGCTGGCGTGAACGCGCTGAGCTGCGACTGGAAAGCGCCGACTTCGCCACGCTGTCCAAACTCACCGGCGAGTTGCTGGGCGAGGACATGAAAATGGGCGGCATGGACTTCTCCATCTCCAAACCCGCGCGCAAGGCCAGCGAAGACACGCTGCTCAAGGACGCGGTCGCTGCCTTCAAAACCCGCGCGCAACTGGTCACCGAGGCGCTGGGCGGCAGCACCTACAAACTGGTCAACCTGAACCTCAACACCTCGGGCTACCCGCAGCCGTACGCCCGCGCCCCGGTGATGATGATGAAAGCCGCGCGCAGCGACGCAGCGGCGCCGACCCCGGATGTCGAAGCCGGCACGGCAGAGGTCAGCGTCACCGCCGACGGCGTGATCGAAGTCGTCACGCCTTGACGCATCAGGTGGCAGCGCATCGACGTTGCCGCCTTCCTTCTTGCGCTGCACCATTATTCCGATGTCCCTGTCGCCACAACCGCTTTGACGCAGCACCTCCAGCCTACACGCCGACACGAATCCGCTTATTTTCGTTTACCAGCCAATACGTAAACTTCATCGCATAACCCCTCAAGCACTGCGCATTACAACGCCAACGGGCACCTGCCCGCGGGCCATCAGGCAGTCGCTCATTCAAAGGAAATCACGGATGAATTCAATTACGCTTCCCTCGTCGGCGAACAGCACCCTGACACCGCTTCTCGAACACCCACCCGTCACACCGAGAGACACCCGCTGCCTTGAAAGCCGCTTTGCCCTAGACCAACTGCGCGCATTTGCACAGCGAGCAGAACCTGCCCGTTTTGCGGCGACCATGGCGGCGATCTTCGGTTATGACATCGCCCCCCGCCATCACTTGACGCTCCAAGGGCATTTGCTCACCCAGCAATTTCCGATGCCCGGCTATGTCGTCGACGCGGACGTTGAGGTGGCCGAGTACGACAACCTGGACCGCACCATCCGTCTTCACCCGGACATCATTGAACGCGCATTGACGCGACCGGAGCGCAGCTGGGAATTACTGTCGATCCTCATGCACGAATTTGGTCATCATGTGGATAACGTGCTGCGCCAGGACATCGTCGCGGCGCAGGAAGGCAATGCCGGCGCCGCTCGCGATTCGGCAGGAGAAGAAGGGCTGCGCTACGCACAGCGCATGGCCCTCATTCACCACCCGGACGACATGCAAGAGGCGCAGATCGCAACTTACCGCGTACCGGCAACCGCCTCGATTACGCTGGTCATTGATCTGCCACCGGCTTTGCAGCACATCGTGGCCACACAGGCCAACCCTCGCTCGCCGGACATCGTGACGGATGCCCCGCGCGAGGGGTTCGAGGCCGGCACTGGCGAACCGGGCAAGTTTACCCACGAAAATATCGAGAACGTCCTGCGCTCACTGGGCATGAATACCGCAGAACGCAGCACCGTTTATTTCGGCAACTGGATGCGCGATTACTCACAATTGCTGGATCCGAAACTGGTACGCGCCGAAAACATGCCCAGGCAGTTGACGACTGTCTTTTCGCGCAAGGCGTTGACGCAAATCGTTGACATCCTGTCAATTCGCAGCTTTGCCCACCTGAGAAGCAAACCGGGCCTGGCCAACGTCTCCCCTGAGCGTCTGGGGGTGTATCGACCCAGCGAGCACATCGACAATCCCAGGGTCCATGCCATCGCAAATGCCATCGACCCCACCACTCGCGACGCCGATTTTGAGCCCTATGTGCTGCCGGGTGATCCACTGCTCGAAGTGGACCCAGACACGTCCATGAAGCGTTATATCTATCGCTCCGTGGAAACCATGCGTCATAGCCTCGCCACGGCGCTTGATCAGGGGCGCACCGATGACGGGCTGAAGACATTTGGCTCTGCGTTGCACATCCTGGAAGACTTTTTCGCGCACTCCAATTTCGTCGAATTGAGCCTGATCAAGGTCGGCTACACCCGCGTGCTGCCATGGACCTCGAAGGCGCCCTGCAAATGGGAACTGCCGCTGGTCACCGGCTCGTTCGGTTCGCTGGATGTGGTCGCGAGCATGGCGGGGGTAGTCGGCGATATTTTCTTCCCCGAGCGCAGCCTCAAATTCGACCCGACCCGTGAAGGCCAACGCTCGGAATGGGACAAGATGATGCTGATCATCCTCGGTGAGCATGAGAACCCGGTGTATCTGCAGACATTTGAATCCTTCCTCGTCGCCCGGGATAAATGGGCAAGCTGGCAGGGTTCCGAATACGTCGAGTTCTTCCTGTGGTTTGTGGGTCTTCCAGCACAAATGCTGCTGAACGCGTTCAACGCGATGATGCGCGAATTCCTGCGTCTGGCGGGGAACCGGGTCAGCGAGCACCAGACGAATATCGAAGATCCCAACACCAGCGGCTCTACTGATCCAAGTCACTCCCAGCTGTCCAAGGATCACGACGACCACCCGCTGCATGAACTGTCCGCATTGCTGGCTAAAGAAGCGGTGCTCCAGGTCGGCAAGGCCATGATCGACGGCTGGGAAGGCGACGAAAGTGCTGACCCGGTGGGTGTCGCTACCCGCTTCATCTGCCATGCAATGGACAGCAACTGGCAGGATCAAATCGTACTGAACTGGGCTCGGGAGAATCCTGGGCAGTTAGGTATCAGCACGTCGGCTGTGCACCTCAATGAAGTGCATCAGCACGTCCACCGCGTCGCCCGAAAAGCAGTGGACAAGCTGGCGAAAGACAGCAAAGAGGTCACTAACTTCTTCTTTACCCCAAGCGATGCACGGCAAACGTTCTTCAGCTTGCTGTCGCTGGGCAATCCACTGGCGAGTTTCACCGGCAATGCGCTCGATATCATCCAGCGCAAGTAACCGGTCTTTCGTGGAGCGGTCCATGCGACGGGTCAATCGCTGACCGCGTCTTGTAGAGCTTTAGAACTGTGCGGCATTCTGCCTGTCGATCATCTGACGATGAATTCAGGCACGAATGCCGCACTTGCATGAGGCTCACATGGACAGACCCTTCAAACCCTTACTCCTGGCCGCTGCATTGGCCTTCTGCGTGCCCTCGGTTCACGCAGCAAGCACCCTGGTCTATTGCTCCGAAGCAAGTCCTGCCGGTTTCGATCCGAGCCAGTACACCAGCGGGACGGATTTTGATGCGTCCGCCGAAACCGTGTTCAACCGGCTGACGCAGTTCAAGCGCGGGGGCACGGAAGTCGAGCCAGGGCTGGCCACAAACTGGGACGTGGCAAAAGACGGCCTGACCTACACCTTTCACCTGCGCCCCGGCGTCAAGTTCCACACCACTGAATACTTCACGCCGACCCGGGACTTCAACGCCGACGACGTTCTGTTCACCTTCAATCGCCTGCTCAAGGCTGATGACCCCTTCCGCAAGGCCTATCCGTCCGAGTCGCCTTACTTCACCGACATGGGCATGAACACCACCATCAAGAGCGTCGAGAAAATCGACGACCAGACGGTGAAGTTCAACCTGAACAGTATTGATGCCGCGTTCATTCAGAACCTGGCCATGAGCTTTGCGTCCATCCACTCCGCTGAATATGGCGCGCATCTGCTCAAGGAAGGCAAGGCAGCGGACATCAACCAGAAGCCCGTCGGCACCGGGCCGTTTGTGTTCAAGCGTTACCAGAAGGATGCGCAAATCCGCTACGCCGGCAACAAGACCTACTGGAAGCCCGAAGACGTCAAGATCGACAACCTGATCTTCTCGATCACCAGCGACGCAGCCGTGCGCCTGCAGAAGCTCAAGACCAATGAATGTCAGATCAGCGGCTATCCACGCCCTCAGGACATCGAAGAAGCCCGGAAAGACCCGAACCTCAAGGTGCTCAGCCAGGCCGGATTCAACCTCGGCTTTCTGGCTTACAACGTGACGCATCCGCCGCTGGATCAACTCAAGGTGCGTCAGGCGCTGGACATGGCCATCGACAAGCCGGCGATCATCAAGGCGGTGTACCAGAGCGCAGGACAACTGGCGCAGAACGCCCTGCCGCCGGATCAATGGAGTTACGACCCGACCATCAAGGACGCGCCCCACGACCCTGAAAAAGCCAAACAGCTGTTGAAGGAAGCCGGCGTCGCGCCGGGCACCCAGATCAACCTGTGGGCGATGACCGTGCAGCGTGCGTCCAACCCCAACGCGCGAATGTCGGCGCAGATGATTCAGGCCGACTGGGCCAAAATCGGCATCAAGGCCAACATCGTCAGCTACGAATGGGGCGAGTACATCAAACGCGCCAAGGCCGGCGAACACGACGTGATGATCTACGGCTGGACCGGCGACAACGGCGACCCGGACAACTGGCTCGGCGTGCTGTACAGCTGCGGGGCCGTCAAGGGCAGCAACTACGCCAAGTGGTGCAACCCCGCCTACGACAAGCTGGTCACCCAGGCCAAACTGACCAGTAACCGCGATGAGCGCATCAAGCTGTACCAGCAGGCGCAGCGGATTCTGAAGGACGATGTGCCGATCACGCCTATCGCCAACTCGAAGGTTTTCCAGCCGATGCGCAAGGAGGTTCAGGATTTCAAACTCAGCCCTTTTGGCCTGACTCCCTTCTATGGCGTCAGTCTGAGTAAATAGCCGAAAGAGTGCTTCAGGGGTAACAACTGTGTACCAATCGGGTGCATTCGCCACAGCGAACTGCGCTCGGTTGGTGCATCAAAGATGCTGATATGCGACACGCAAACGTTCAACTGCGTCAGGAATTATACTTTTGCGACATTCCTGTACGTTCGTGCCACTCTTTGACACTTCATTGGCGTCAGCGCCTTGCTTTGGGTATGGCGCCTGCATAAGTATCCGCAGGAATGACCCACAAGGTCGTTCCCTCTATTAAAAATGACAACAACTGAGGCCATCATGCTCAAACAAGCGGTCATTCCGTTTCTACTCAGCGCCGGTTTGCTTGCCGGCGCTCCCTTCGCTCAAGCGGCATCGAATCTGGTGTTCTGCTCCGAAGGCAGCCCAGCCGGCTTTGACCCAGGGCAATACACCACCGGTACCGACTTTGACGCCTCTGCAGAAACCATTTTCAACCGTTTGAGCCAATTTGAGCGTGGCGGCACCGCCGTCATTCCGGGCCTGGCCACCAGCTGGGACGTGTCCCCCGATGGCCTGACCTACACCTTCCACCTGCGCGAAGGCGTTAAATTCCACACCACGCCGTACTTCAAACCTACGCGCACCTTCAATGCCGATGACGTGCTGTTCACGTTCAACCGCATGATCAACAAGGACGACCCGTTCCGTAAGGCGTACCCGACCGAGTTCCCGTACTTCACCGACATGGCGATGGACACCAACATCACCAAGATCGAGAAGGTTGACGCCAACACGGTCAAGATGACCCTGGGCACCGTTGATGCCGCGTTCATCCAGAACCTGGCCATGAGCTTTGCGTCGATTCAGTCTGCTGAATACGCAGCCCAACTGTTGAAGGAAGGCAAAGCCGCCGACATCAACCAGAAGCCGATCGGCACCGGCCCGTTCGTGTTCAAGAGCTACCAGAAAGACTCCAACATCCGCTACACCGGGAACAAGGACTACTGGAAGCCTGAAGACGTCAAAGTCGACAACCTGATCTTCGCCATCACCACCGATGCCTCCGTCCGTGCGCAGAAGCTCAAGAAAGGCGAATGCCAGATCACCGCTTACCCACGCCCTGCCGACCTTGCTCCACTCAAGGCCGACAAGGACCTGAAGATGCCTGATCAGGCTGGCTTCAACCTGGGTTACATCGCCTACAACACGATGGACAAGATCAAGGGCGACGACAAGCCGAACCCGTTGTCGCAACTGAAAGTGCGCCAGGCGCTGGACATGGCCGTCAACAAGCAAAGCATCATTGATGCGGTGTACCAGGGCGCGGGCCAACTGGCCGTCAACGCCATGCCGCCGACCCAGTGGTCTTACGACACCACCATCAAGGATGCACCGTACGACGTTGAGAAAGCCAAGTCGCTGCTCAAGGAAGCGGGCATCAAGGAAGGCACCGAAATCACCCTGTGGGCGATGCCGGTTCAGCGTCCTTACAACCCGAACGCCAAGCTGATGGCTGAAATGCTGCAGTCGGACTGGAAGAAGATCGGCATCAACGCCAAGATCGTTTCCTACGAGTGGGGCGAGTACATCAAGCGCGCCAAAGCCGGTGAAAACGGCGCCATGCTGATTGGCTGGAGCGGCGACAACGGTGACCCGGACAACTGGCTCGGCACCCTGTTTGGCTGTGACGCCGTCAACGGCAACAACTTCGCCAAATGGTGTGACAAGCCGTTCGACACCCTGATCCACCAGGCCAAAGAAACTACCGATCAAGCCAAGCGCACCGAACTGTACAAACAGGCGCAGCACTTGCTCAAAGCTGCAGTACCTATGACGCCAATTGCGCACTCGACTGTTTATCAGCCGATGCGTAAAGAAGTTCAGGACTTCAAGATCAGCCCATTCGGTCTGAACTCGTTCTACGGCGTCAGCGTCAGCGGCAAGTAACTGATTACACGATGACCTGCCGTCGCGTCACCTTCGGGTGACGCGACTGCGGTTTTGTGTGGGAAATCGGTATAACGATAAGGTCCATATCATTAGTGCGCGGGCAGAGCTGAGAAATTGCCTACTAACGATATGCATTTTTCCTACATGTATTGCAGCACCTAGAACTCTTTACTGTACGGCGTGACGGACATACCTTCGTCAGCGGCTGTGCTTTTGCATTTTTTGCGTATTTGAACGGCTGAGCCACTTCCCAATGTCACGACGCATTTGCGAAAACAATGCAAATGAATGAACTGACTCACCGTGGACACTTTCGCGTTTGAAACGATAAGGATTGTCATGCGTAATAAGCTTTGTGTTTCATCACTCCTGGCCGCTGCAATTAGCAGTGGGCTATTAGCCAGTATTCCAAACGCTCAAGCTGCTACCAAAAGTCTGGTGTTCTGTTCTGAAGCCAGCCCGGCCGGGTTTGATATCGCGCAATACACCTCGGGCACGGACAACGATGCAGCCGAGCCCATCTATAACCGCCTGACCGAGTTCGAACAGGGCAGCACCAGCGTCATTCCCGCCCTGGCGACCCGCTGGGATGTCTCGCCGGACGGCCTCATCTACACCTTTCACTTGCGCGAAGGGGTGAAGTTCCACAGCAATAAAACATTCACTCCCACCCGTGATTTCAATGCAGACGATGTGGTGTTCACGTTCAATCGCATGATGAACAAAGATCAGCCGTTCCGCGTGGCGTATCCAACGGAGTTTCCGTACTTCACCGGGATGGGGATGGACAAGAATCTGAAGTCTGTCGAAAAGTCCGATCCGCTGACCGTCGTGTTCACACTCAATAAGGTGGACGCGGCATTCATTCAGAACATTGCGATGAACTTCGCGTCCATTCTTTCCGCTGAATACGCCGACAAGCTCCTGGCATCCGGTGATGTTCGGGACATCAATCAGCAGCCGATTGGTACCGGGCCCTTTGTATTCCAGCGCTATCAGAAAGATTCACAGATTCGCTATATCGCCAATAAGCAGTTCTGGGACCCGAGCCGCGTAAAAGTCGACCAATTGATTTTCGCCATCAACACCGACCCGTCGGTGCGGGTACAGAAGCTCAAGAAAAACGAATGCCAGGTCACCTCCAATCCGCGCCCCGCCGACCTCGACGCGCTCAAGGCCGACAAGGACCTGAACGTCATCGAGAAGCCCGGCTTTAACCTGGGCTACATCGCCTACAACGTGAAGCACGCGCCGCTGGATAACCTGCAGGTGCGCCAGGCGCTGGACATGGCGATCAACAAGCCGGAAATCATCAAGGCGGTGTATCAGGGCGCGGGCCAGCTGGCCGTGAACGCGATGCCGCCCACGCAATGGTCCTACGACGAAACCATCAAGGACGCGCCCTACGACCCGGACAAGGCACGGGAGCTGTTGCGTGCTGCGGGCGTCAAGGAAGGGACCGTGATCAATCTGTGGGCCATGCCGGTGCAGCGCCCGTATAACCCGAACGCCAAGCTCATGGCGCAGATGCTGCAATCGGACTGGGGAAAGATCGGCCTGAAGGTCAACATCGTCAGCTACGAGTGGGGTGAATACCTCAAGCGCAGCAAGAACGGCGAACACGATATTTCGTTGATCGGCTGGACCGGCGACAACGGTGACCCGGACAACTGGCTCGGCACGCTCTACAGCTGCGCGGCCATCGGTGGCAACAACTACTCCATGTGGTGCGACGAGAAATACGACCAGTTGGTCAAAGCGGCCGTCGCGACCTCCGACAAGACGCAGCGCATCGAGCTGTACAAACAGGCGCAGCACTACTTGAAAGAACAGGTGCCGATTACGCCGATCGCCCACTCCACGGTCAACCAGCCGTTGCGCGCTGCGGTCGAGGGTTTTCAGGTCAGCCCTTTCGGTCGTAATAACTTTTCCGGCGTTGGCCTCGCCAAATAACCCGTGAATACACGCCAGGGGGCGAATGCCGCTCCTTGGCGTCGCCATTTTTGCAATCTGCTTTTTTGATCAGAAAACGATCGGGCAGCCGCATAACAAGATCCATCAAGCCAGCCAATCCAATAAAGCTGGCGTTTATAAAGTAGTAAAGGGAGCTTCAACGTGAAAAAAGCCAACACCGCTGTATTCGCCTTGTCCTTGATCGCCTTGAGCGTCGCGGCCCAGGCAGAGCCAACGAGCCAAGCCTTCGTGCCAACCGAACTGGCCTCAAGCAATGCTCAAAGTGAAGCCAAGGGTTTTCTGGAAGATTCGAAATTGACCGGGTCGACACGCAACTGGTACGCCAACGAGTTGAGGCGTCGTGACTCAAATTTTTCGTACAACAAGGATGGCAGCACGTATTCCGACCCGCGCCGGATCAACTGGGTGCAGGGCACAATTGTTGACTACAGCTCGGGGTTCACTCAGGGCACCGTAGGTTTTTCCACGCAACTGGCGCTCTACAACGCCGTGGCCCTGGACCGCGAGTCCGACGACATCATGGGTAAGAACAACCGGACCCTGACACACAGCAACGGCGACGCCGTTGGCCAGTGGAGCAAGATGGGTCTGGCCAACGTCAAGGCCCGCGTGTCCAATACCACCCTGACCCTGGGCCGTCAGTCGATGAACACGCCGGTGATTGCCTACATCGGCAACCGTGCGCTGCCGTCGAGCTTTGAAGGGGTGAGCCTGCTCAGCGAAGAATTCAACAACCTGTCGTTCCAGGCCGGCAGCTTCGACCGCGTCTCGCCGCGCTCCGAGCAAAGCCTGACCAAGTTCACCTCTGAGTACAGCGCCAACGGCGCCACGGCAGATCGCGTGGACATGGCCGGTATCGACTACAAGCCGCTCAAAAGCCTGACCACCAGCTTCTACGGCTCCAACGTTGAAGACTTCTGGCATCAGTACTACGTAGGCGTGCTGCATGAAATGGGCGACACCGATGTGGTCGGCCTGAGCACCAACCTGAACTACTACAAGACCAAGGATTCCGGTGCCCGCAAGATGGGTCAAATCGACAACGACACTTACAGCCTGTCGTTGACCGCGACTCACAAGGCTCACAGCTTCAGCATTGCGTACCAGGAAGTCGAAGGCGACACCTACTTCGACTACGTGCACGACACCAACGCCATCTTCCTGGCCAACTCCTTGCTTTCCGACTTCAACGGACCGAACGAAAAGTCGGTGCAATTGAGCTACCTGCTGAACATGGCGGACTACGGCGTGCCGGGTCTGAAGTTCAACGTCTACCAGGCGCGCGGCTTCGACATCGACGGTACTCACTACAAGGGCACGGCGTATGACGTGTCGCGCATGAACGGCGAAACTCACTACGAATACGGCGTCGGCTCTTCCTACACCCTGCAATCGGGTCCATTGAAGGCCACAACCGTGCGCGCGACGTACACCACGCACCGTGCCAGCGCAGAACAGGCAGACGGCAACATCAACGAGCTCCGTCTGGTAACCACGATTCCATTCAATATTTTGTAAAACCTGCGGTTAGGCGGCGAGTCAGGCCAACGGGCTCGCCGGCTGACCACTTATTGGCTTCATACTTGCGGAGGGCGTTGTCATGAAATCGAAATTTAAGCTCGCAATGTTACGCAACGCAGTCGCACTGGCTGTATTGAGTGTGGCAGTCGGCGTTTCAGCCAAACCTCTGGTTGTCTGCACCGAAGCCAGCCCGGAAGGTTTCGACACGGCGTTGTACACCACCGCCGTCACCGCCGATGCGGCAGCGGAAACCGTCTTCAACCGCCTGGTGGATTTCAAGCCCGGCACCACCGAGATCGAACCGGCACTGGCTGAGTCTTGGGACATCAGCGAGGACGGCCTGACCTACGTCTTCCACCTGCGCAAAGGCGTCAAGTTTCACACCACCGACTACTTCAAACCCACGCGCGACATGAATGCCGACGACGTGGTCTGGAGTTTCCAGCGTCAGCTGGACCCGAACCACCCGTGGCACAAGCAATCGACCGTGGGCTATCCGTACTTTGAAAGCATGGGCTTCAAAGAGCTGCTCAAAAGCGTCGAGAAAGTCGACGACAACACCGTCAAATTCTCGCTGACCCGCCGTGAAGCGCCGTTCCTGGCCGACGTGGCCATGGCGTTCGCCTCGGTCTACTCCGCCGAATACGCCGATCAGTTGCTCAAAGCCAACAAGACCCAAGAGCTCAACAGCCACCCGGTCGGCACCGGCCCGTTCGTATTCGTGCGTTACGCCAAGGACGCCCAGGTGCGCTTCAAGTCCAACCCGGACTATTTCCGTGGCAAACCGCCAGCGGACGCCCTGATTTTTGCCATTGCCACCGACAGCAACGTTCGCCTGCAGAAGCTCAAGGCCAACGAATGCCAGATCGCGTTGTACCCAAAGCCTGATGACATCCCGAACATCAAGAAAGACCCGAGCCTGAAGATCGAAGAGCTGCAGGCCATGACCACCGCCTACATCGCGTTGAACACCACCCACAAATACATGAGCGATGTGCGGGTACGCAAAGCCATCGAAATCGCCTTCGACAAAGAGGCATATGTCAACGCGCTGTTCGGCACCGGCAATGCCAGCGTGGCGGTCAACCCCTACCCGCCGACGCTCCTGGGCTACAACAACCAGCTAACAACCCCGGCCCATGATCTGGACAAGGCCCGTGCCTTGCTCAAGGAAGCCGGCGTGCCTGAGGGCACCGTATTCACCCTCTTCACCCGTAACGGCGGTGGTCAGACCAACCCAAACCCGGTCATGGGCGCACAAATGATGCAGTCCGACTTGGCGAAAGTCGGCATTAAGTTGGATATTCGCGTCCTGGAATGGGGCGAAATGCTCAAACGTGCAAAAAGCGGAGAACCTGACATGGTGTCCGCTGGCTGGGCAGGCGACAATGGCGACCCTGATAACTTCCTGACGCCCAACCTGAGTTGCGAGGCCGCTAAAAACGGCGAAAACTACGCGCGCTGGTGCAACCAGAAGTTTCAGACGCTGATCGATCAGGCTCGGGAAAAAACCGACCCGGCCGAACGTGCAGCGCTCTACGAGCAGGCCCAGACGATTTTCAACCAGGACCTGCCGTGGATCAGCATGGCTCACACCAAGATGTTCACCGCAATGCGCAAAAACGTAGAGGGCTACCACATCAGCCCTCTCACCACTAATAACTTCGCTACCACCCAAGTGAAGTAGAAGAAGAATCCGGCGGGCTCATAACCCGAGACCCGCCGGGGCACGCCTAACCGGCTGATGAGGTACACGACACGATGTTTAGTTTTATCGCCCGCCGAGTGGGGTTACTCATACCCACCTTCTTCGGCATCACCTTGCTGACCTTTGCCCTGATTCGCCTGATTCCTGGTGACCCGGTCGAAGTCATGATGGGTGAACGCCGGGTCGATCCGGAAATGCACGCCCAAGCCATGGAACGTCTTGGCCTGAACAAACCCCTTTATGCGCAATACATCGATTACGTCAGCAAGCTCGCCCATGGCGACCTCGGCGAATCGCTGCGTACGCGTGAGAGCGTGTGGACCGAATTCACGTCGCTGTTCCCCGCTACACTGGAACTGTCGATCGCGGCCTTGATATTCGCTGGCATTCTCGGGCTTCTGGCCGGGGTGATCGCAGCCCTCAAACGAGGGTCCCTGTTCGACCATGGGGTCATGGGTATTTCGCTCGCGGGGTACTCTATGCCGATCTTCTGGTGGGGCCTGATCCTGATCATGTTCTTCTCGGTGTCGCTGGGCTGGACGCCCGTCTCCGGACGCATCGACCTGTTGTATGACATCCCGCCGAAAACCGGCTTCATGCTGATCGACACCTTGCTCAGCGACGAAGAAGGCTCGTTCCTCGATGCGTTGCATCACCTTATTCTGCCGGCCATCGTGTTGGGCACCATCCCGCTGGCCGTGATCGCCCGGATGACCCGCTCCTCGATGCTGGAAGTGTTGCGCGAAGACTACGTGCGTACCGCCCGCGCCAAAGGCCTTTCGCCTGCCCGCGTGGTGTTCGTGCACGGCCTGCGCAACGCGCTGATCCCGGTACTGACCGTGTTCGGCCTGCAGGTCGGCACATTGCTGGCCGGTGCGGTCCTGACCGAAACGATCTTCTCCTGGCCGGGCATCGGCAAATGGCTGATCGAGGCCATCGGTGCGCGTGATTACCCTGTCGTGCAGAACGGGATTTTGCTGATCGCCTGTCTGGTGATCCTGGTCAACTTCCTGGTGGACATCCTTTACGGATTTGCCAACCCACGCATTCGTCACCACGGCTGAGATCATTTCTATGAGCACATCTACTCCCGTAGTAGCAGTCGATCAAAGCCTGCTCTACCCGTCCCCGTACAAAGAATTCTGGCAAGCATTCTCCAAGAACAAAGGCGCTGTCGCCGGCCTGCTGTTCATGCTGCTGATCGTTTTTTGCGCACTGTTCGCGCCGTGGGTTGCACCCCATGACCCGAGCGAGCAATACCGTGATTTCCTGCTGACCCCGCCGGTCTGGCTTGAAGGCGGCCAATGGCAGTTCCTGCTGGGCACCGACGAACTGGGCCGTGACTTGCTGTCGCGCCTGATTCAGGGCTCGCGTCTGTCACTGTTGATCGGTTTGTCGTCGGTGGTGATGTCGCTGATTCCAGGCATCTTCATGGGCCTGATCGCAGGCTTCTTTCCGAAGATTCTCGGCCCGACCATCATGCGTCTGATGGACATCATGCTGGCCCTGCCGTCGCTGCTGCTGGCGGTGGCGATTGTCGCCATCCTCGGCCCTGGCCTGATCAACACCGTCATTGCCATCGCCATCGTTTCGCTGCCGTCCTATGTGCGCCTGACCCGTGCAGCGGTCATGGGCGAGCTGAACCGTGACTACGTGACCGCCGCGCGTCTGGCCGGAGCCACCCTGCCGCGCCTGATGTTCATCACCGTGCTGCCCAACTGCATGGCACCGCTGATCGTGCAAGCCACTTTGAGTTTCTCCTCGGCAATCCTCGATGCCGCCGCGCTGGGCTTTCTGGGTCTGGGTGTACAACCGCCAACGCCTGAGTGGGGCACCATGCTCGCTTCGGCCCGCGACTACATCGAACGCGCCTGGTGGGTCGTCAGCCTGCCCGGCCTGACCATTTTGCTCAGCGTGCTGGCAATCAACCTGATGGGCGACGGTCTGCGCGATGCGCTGGACCCGAAACTCAAGAACGCCGCCTGAGGACGTCCGAATGTCTCTTCTAGAAATCAAGAACCTCAACGTTCGCTTCGGCGACGCCAAGGCCACACCGGTTGTCGACGGTCTGGACCTGAGCGTCGACAAGGGCGAAGTCCTGGCCATCGTCGGCGAATCGGGCTCGGGTAAATCCGTGACCATGATGGCGCTGATGGGGCTGATCGATTCCCCCGGCATCGTCACCGCCGACTCGCTGATCTTCGACGGCAAGGACATGCTCAAGCTCAGTTCGCGCCAGCGTCGCCAAGTCGTCGGCAAAGACCTGGCGATGGTCTTCCAGGACCCGATGACTGCACTGAACCCCAGCTACACCGTGGGCTTTCAGATCGAAGAGGTGTTGCGCGCCCACCTGGGCATGTCCGGCAAGCAAGCGCGGCAGCGTGCACTGGAGCTGCTGGAAAAAGTGGAAATCCCGGGCGCGGCCCAGCGTCTGGACGCGTACCCGCACCAGTTGTCAGGCGGGATGAGCCAGCGCGTCGCGATCGCCATGGCAATTGCCGGCGAGCCGAAACTGCTGATCGCCGACGAACCGACCACGGCACTCGACGTGACGATTCAGGCGCAGATCATGGACCTGCTGCTGGCGCTGCAAAAAGAACAGAACATGGGCCTGGTGCTGATCACTCACGACCTTGCAGTCGTGGCCGAAACCGCCCAGCGCGTGTGCGTGATGTACGCCGGTCAAGCGGTGGAAGTCGGTCAGGTCCCGGGGCTGTTCAATGTCCCGGCGCATCCGTACAGCGAAGCACTGCTGGCGGCGATTCCAGAACACAGCATGGGCGCCGAGCGTCTGGCCTCGCTGCCGGGGATCGTCCCAGGTCGTTATGACCGCCCGGTGGGTTGCCTGCTGTCGCCACGCTGCCCGTACGTGCAGGAAAATTGCCGTCAGCAACGTCCAGCGCTGGACCCCAAGGCCCATAGCCTGGCGCGTTGTTTCTATCCGCTGAATCAGGAGGTGGCGTAATGAGCGTCGTTCTTACCGCCCGCGACCTTACGCGTCACTACGAAGTCTCCCGAGGCCTGTTCAAGCCCCACGCGGTCGTGCGCGCGCTCAACGGTGTGTCGTTCGAGCTGGAAGCCGGCAAGACACTGGCAGTAGTCGGTGAATCCGGCTGCGGCAAATCCACCCTGGCCCGTGCGCTGACGCTGATTGAAGAGCCGTCGTCCGGTTCCTTGAAAATCGCCGGCCAGGAAGTGACCGGGGCCACCAAGGAACAACGCAAGCAGCTGCGCAAAGACGTGCAGATGGTGTTCCAGAGCCCGTACGCGTCGCTCAATCCTCGGCAGAAGATCGGCGACCAGCTCGGCGAACCGCTGCTGATCAACACCAGCCTGTCGGCGGCCGAACGGCGCGAGAAAGTGCAGGCGATGATGAAGCAAGTGGGTTTGCGCCCTGAGCATTATCAGCGTTACCCGCACATGTTCTCCGGTGGTCAGCGTCAGCGTATCGCGCTGGCGCGGGCAATGATGCTGCAACCCAAAGTGCTGGTGGCCGATGAGCCGACGTCGGCGCTGGACGTGTCGATTCAGGCGCAGGTGCTGAACCTGTTCATGGACCTGCAGCAGGAGTTCAACACCGCGTACGTGTTCATCTCCCACAACCTGTCAGTGGTGCGGCATGTGGCCGACACGGTGCTGGTGATGTATTTGGGTCGTCCTGCGGAAATGGGCCCGAAGGAGGACATCTACGCGCGTCCTCTGCACCCGTATACCCAGGCGCTGCTTTCGGCGACCCCGACCATTCACCCGGACCCGCTGAAGCCGAAGATCAAGATCATCGGCGAGCTGCCCAACCCGCTCAACCCGCCCAGCGGCTGCGCGTTCCACAAGCGCTGCCCGTACGCGACCGAGCGTTGCGTCAACGAAGAACCGGCACTGCGTCTGGTGGACAACCGTCAGGTTGCCTGTCATTACGCGGAGCAGTTTGTGGCGTGATGGTTGTTTAACCGTCGAATGAAAGAGGCCATTGCGTTGTGACGCAATGGCCTTTTTTTGTATTCGCTGATCGTTCCCACGCTCCGCGTGGGAATGCTGGCCTGGACGCTCCGCGTCCGATGACGCGGAGCGTCACGAGATTCGCTACCACGCAGAGCGTGGGAGCGATCAATCAGTAGACATCCCGCCGGTAACGGCCCTGCTCGATGAGCGCTTCAACGCTGCCTTCACCCAGCAACGCCCTCAACACCTCGTCCACCCCCGAGGCCATGCCTTCCAGGCTGCCGCAGATGTAGATCGCCGCGCCGTCGTCGAGCCAGCGGTGCAGTTCGTCGGCCGATTCACGCAACCGGTCCTGCACGTAGACCTTTTCAGGCTGATCCCGCGAGAACGCCAGATCCATGCGCTCAAGTTCTCCGGTCATCAACCAGCCCTGCAGCTCGGCACCGCAGTGAAAGTCATGGGCCTCGTTGCGCTCGCCGAACAGCAACCAGTTGCGCTGCTGCCCTTGGGCAATCCGGGCCTTGAGCAAACTGCGCAGACCCGCCAGCCCCGTGCCGTTGCCGATCAGGATCAGCGGCACCGGCTCAGTGGGCAGGTGGAAACCGCTGTTGCGGCGCACCTTCACGCTGATCGAATCCCCGACGCCGGCATGTTCCGTCAACCAGCCTGACCCCACACCCAGGCTGCCGTCAGGGTGCAGTTCCTGGCGGACGATCAATTGCAGCACGCCGTCTTCGGCCACCGACGCGATGGAATATTCGCGTACCGCCAGCGGCACCAGCGCATCAACCAATGCCTGGGCGTGCAGGCCCACCAGATGCCCGCGATTGACCGGCAATTGGCGCGAGGCCAGCGCGTGGTTCACGGTTTCGTTCAGGCCGTCGAGGGTCACCAGAGCGTCGGTCGGAATGCCCATGCCAGCGAGGAACTGCTCAACCGCCGCGAAGCTGTTGCGTGGCAGTATTTCCAACAGATCCCCGGCGTCCCAGCGGGTGGCAGGCGGTGGCGTCAGGCCCAGCAGGTACACCTTGGAGCCGACACTGCCGGGGTTCAGCCATTCGCGCTGGGCCAGTGTCCAGTTGTCGAAAGCAGGCGCCTGCCACGAGGGGAGCGCGGTGCTGCCGGTCAGTTGCCCCAGTTGCTGCTGCCAGTGCGCAAGCGCGGTCACGTCGCCGCTGTCCACTTCCACCGGCGCAAACAACGTACTGCCACCGCGTGCGGTCAGCCAGCCGTGCAGTCGCCGTGCGAAACCGCAGAAATCCTGATACTGGCGGTCGCCCAGCGCGAGCACGCCGTAATTGAGATTGCTCAATGACAGCGGCTTGCCCAGCACGGTGCGTTCAAAACCACGCGCGCAGTCCGGTGCTTCGCCGTCGCCAAAGGTGCTTATGACAAACAGCGCATTGTGGCTCTGGCTCAAGGCGTGTTCAGTGATGTCCCCCAGCGACTGAACCTTCACCGGCACGCCTGCAGACTGCAGTTGCCGGGCGGTTTTCCAGGCCAGATGCTCGGCGAAGCCGCTCTGGCTGGCGAAGCCGATGAGCCATGCCGGGGCGCTGGTGCCAGCGTCAGCAGCCGACACACTCCCGCGCGACTCGCGCACCTCACGTTTTTTGCGACGGCGGTCCAGATAAAGCAGCCAGCCGGTGATGAAGAACAGCGGCATCATCAGCGCGGCCACGGTGACCACAATGCGCCCGACGAGGCCAAAATAACTGCCGGTGTGCAGCGCGTAGTTACTGATGAGCAGCTGCGAACCCAGGCCTTTTTCGTTGTAGCGCGACACCGACTTGACCTGGCCGGTGGCGGGATCGAGGGTGATCTGGTTCAGCGCGCGGGGGTGCGGCGCGTCCTTGAGCAGGTAGAAAATCTGCGCTGGCTGACCTGCTGCGGGGGGCAAGCGCAGGTTGTACGCCTTGAGTCCGGGCCCGGCCGTTTTCTGGAGCGTGTCCCAGAGGGCGACGTAATCCACGGCCAGCGGCGCGGCATCCGGCGCTGGCTGGCCACCGGGACGACCGCGACCACCGCCCTCGCCCCGACGCTGCTCTCCCGCTGCCGGTGCATCGCCGATGAGTGTGGTCATGCCGTTGTTGAACCAATCGTAGGACCACATCAGCCCTGTGGTGGCCAACAGCAGGTAAAACACCAGGCACCAGGTGCCGAACACCGAGTGCAGGTCCCAATTGAAACTGCGTCCCTTCTTCGCCCAATCCAGCGTCAGCCAGACCCGCCAGTTCATGGCTTTTCGGGGCCAACGCAAGTACAGGCCCGACAGGCAGAAGAACACGAGAATCAGCGTGCAGGCCGCAGTGACTTGCTTGCCGTACTCGCCAGCCGCGAGGAAGCGATGCAGTTGCAGGATGAAGCCGAAGACCTCTTGCCCCACCGCGTCGGGTTTCAGTTCGCCGGTGTAAGGGTCGAAGTTGCGCATTGGCCCGCGACGCTCACCCGGCGCCGGCTTGAACCAGACCTGAGCAGCCTTGTCGCCAGCGACCTCGATGCGCAGCATGGCGACGGTGTCATGGGCTTGCGCTTCGATCTTGCGCACCAGTTCCACCGGCGGCAATTGCGCGTCCAGCGGCTGAACGAACAGCGCTGTCGGATTGATCGCATCGAGGATTTCATCTTCGAACGAATACAGCGCACCGGTGATGCCCATCAACGCCAGGACCAGCCCCGCCGTGATGCCGAAGAACCAGTGAACTTGAAACAGGACTTTCTTAAACACCCTCAACCACCTCGATAACCGCTGCGCGCGCAGTATGCGCCTAAACGGAATGGATTCTCATCTGTGTAGGGTTCTACAAACGCGGCACTGTAGGAGCGCGCTTGCCCGCGAAAACGCTCTCAGGCGACACATCTGCGTCGGATGTACCGGCCATCGCGGGCAAGCGCGCTCCTACAAAAGCAGACGATGCGAATGCCCAACCCACCTCCATCGCCTGACCCAGCGATTCGCGAATGAATTCGCTCCTACAGATGATCTCCCCCCGCTCCACTCGCACAAAAACCCCACTCACCATCGGCAAGCGGGGCTTTGCGTTATTCACGGCTTAGAAGTGGAAGCTGGCACTCATCAATGCGGTCCGGCCTGCGGCCATGTGCGCGTAGTGGGTGGTGAACACCTGGTCGTAATAGCGTTTGTCGGTCAGGTTCTGCACGTTCAATTGCAGGTCAACGTTCTTGGTCAACGCGTAGGTCGCCATGGCGTCGTAGCGCCAGTAGGACGGCACTTCCACCGAATTGGCTTCGTTGCCGAAACGCGAATCGACGAAGGTCGCGCCGCCGCCCACGGTCAGCTTGGGCATCAGGTCGTACGTGGACCAGAAGTTGAAGCTGTTGCGCGGCGTGCTCGGCATGTGATTGCCCTCGTCCGCCTTGCTGGTGGCTTTGACGATCTCGCTTTCCATGTAGGTGTAACCGCCGTAGACCTTCCATTTGCTGGTCAGTTTGCCGGTGTACGTGAACTCGAAACCGTCCACACGCTGCTCGCCGTCAAGCACCTGGAAGGTGGCGTTGTCCGGGTCGGTGACGCGGGCGTTGGTTTTCTCGGTGCGGAATAGCGCGGCGGTCAACGACAGGTCCTCATCAAAGAAGTCCCACTTGGTGCCGAGTTCGTAGTTACGGTTTTTTTCCGGATCCAGATCGGAGTTATTGGCCGCGATTTCGAGGCCGCCGTTGCCGCTGGTTTCACCGGACGGGTTACTGGACGTCGACCAGGCCGCGTAAATGCTGCCGTTGGGCAGCGGCTTGTAGACGACCCCGACCTGGTAGTTCCACAGCTGGCTGGTGTTCTCGCGGTCGAAGTTGCCGGCGACCGCACCACGCCCGCCGGTGCTGAAGCCGCTGGAGCGCACGTCGTAATCGTCGTAGCGCAGGCCCAGGTTCAGCGACCATTGCTCATTGAACTTAAGCGTATCGAACACGTAAGCCGCGCTGGTTTTGGTGTCCGTGTCGGTGTAGGCAGCGCTGTCGGTGACGGTGCCGTTCCAGGCATCGCTGGGCGTCGGGTTGTACAGGCTGGTGCAGTCAGCCGAGCGCAGCAGCGCGGCGTTACAGGTCGACCCGATGGTCCCGCCGGTTGAGGTGAGCACGTTGTAGTTGCGGTTGTGGGTGTCCTGATAGGAAAACTCGATGCCGGTGACCAGGCTGTGTTCAACAAAACCGGTGGCGAATTTGGCCTGCAGGTCGGTCTGGTTGACGAAACCGCTGGAGGTCGAATTGCGACTCTTGGCCGAGCGCGACAGCAGGCCGTTGGCGACGTTGCCACGGCTGTCGTCCGGGTTGGTGACGATGTAGTCCAGCGTCGAACGCGACATGCGGAAGCTGTTGGACAGGGTCAGGTTGTCGTTCAGATCGTGCTCGATCCGGAACGTGCCGCTGTCGTTGACGCTCTTGCGATAGTCGCGGTCATTCAGGCCGTAAAAGTTGTTCTCGTTGACGTGGGCCGGCCTGTCGACGATGTACTTGCTGCGGCCGGTGGTGCTGGTCAATGGAATGCCGTAATCCGGCATGTCATCGGTCTTCAGGTGGTAGTAATCGACTTTCACCCGCGTGTCGGTGCCCAGGCCGAACGCCACGGACGGCGCAAAGCCCCAGCGGCTGTTGTCCACCGAGTCGCGGCCGGCGACATTGGCGTCGTGCTTCATCAGGTTCAGGCGCACGGCCGAGGTGTCGGTCATTTGCTGGTTGACGTCCAGCGTGTAGCGTTGGGTCTGGTCGGAGCCAAAGGTGTAGCCGCCGTTGTAAGCGTCGCCCAGGTGGGCGCCCTTGGTGATCAGGTTCAGGCTGCCGCCGGTGGATCCCGCGCCGGTGAAGGCCGAGCCCGGGCCTTTGCTGACTTCAACCGACTCGACATTGAAAATCTCACGGCTTTGCGCAGCCACGTCGCGCATGCCGTCGATGAACACGTCACTTTCAGCATTGAAGCCGCGAATGATCGGACGATCCGCGTTCGGGTTACCGCCCTCGCCTGCCCCGAAGGTGATCCCGGGCGTCGTGCGCAGCGCATCGGCCAGGCTGGTGGCTGCGGTGTCGCGAATCACCTGTTGCGGGATGACAGTCACGCTTTTTGGCGTCTCACGCAGGGGCGCGGTGTATTTTTTGGACGACGATTCGTCGGTCTTGTAGCTGGTTTCAGCCTGTTCGCCGGTGATGCTGGTGGCGCCCAGATTGATGGATTTGTCTTCACTGCTTTCAGCGGCCTGGGCCAGATGAGCGGCGGACATCGCGGCAATGGCAACACCTACAGCAGAGGCGATCGAGCGCTGAGATGGAGCGGATGATGGTGTTGGACGCGACATATGGAATTCCTTCCCCAAGGAGTTGAGGCGGCGGAATATAGGGTAAATGGGTATTTGTAACAATTGCGAAAGATTGCTATTAGCGTCGAATTTACAATCTTTACAGTTTTTCTTGACGCATTTTTCACTTTCCAGGGGTTATGGGCGGTCCCACGGTTTTACACAGACAATAAGAATCACTATCATCCGCGGCATCGCGATCCTACAGGCCACGCCCCCATGCTCCTACATATCCCCGGTTTGTTTTCCCGCGAGGAAGTGCTGCGCATCCGCCAGGCGCTGGAGCAAACGGATTGGGCGGACGGAAAGCTGACCGCCGGCTTTCAATCCGCCAAGGCCAAACACAACCTGCAGTTGCCCGAGGGCCATCCCTTGGCCGCCGAGATTGGCGCGGCGATGCTGGAGCGGCTGTGGAAAAACCCGCTGTTCATGTCCGCCGCGTTACCGCACAAAGTGTTTCCACCGTTACTGAACTGTTACACGGCAGGCGGCAGTTTCGACTTCCACATCGACAATGCGGTACGCCAGTCCAAGGGCAGTGTCGAGCGCGTGCGCACCGACCTGTCGTCAACCCTGTTTTTCAGTGACCCGGAGGATTACGACGGCGGCGAACTGGAAATCCAGGACACCTTCGGCACCCGCGCCATCAAACTGCCCGCCGGCGACCTATTGCTGTATCCCGCTACCAGCCTGCACAAGGTCAATGCCGTCACGCGGGGTGCGCGCTTTGCCTCGTTCTTCTGGACGCAAAGCCTGGTGCGCGAAGACAGCCAGCGCGCGATGCTGTTCGAGATGGATAGCGCCATTCAGCAATTGACCCGGGATGTGCCCGATCACCCGGCGCTGATTCAGCTGACCGGCACTTACCACAACCTGCTGCGCCGCTGGGTCGAGGTCTGACATGATCTGGAACCTGCGCCGCCAAGAAGTGCTCGACGGTGAGCAACTGCGCGACATGCTCCATGAGAACCCGCGGCGTGCGGCGCAGGCCATACTGGTCGCCGCCAAAGCACAGATTGTCGAAGCGCAGGCACTTCTGGGGCAGATCCTGCTGGACGGACAAGGCATCGAGCGTGATCGGGCGCTGGCCTTGGTCTGGTTCGGGATCGCCGCTCAAAAGGGTCACGGGATGGCCGCGAACATGCTGGGTCGCTGCTACGAACATGGCTGGGGCTGCCTGCCAAACCCGGCCAAGGCCGCTCAGTTTTATCAACAGGCCGCTGCCGCTGGCCTGGATTGGGGCTTGTACAACCTGGGCAACCTGCTGGCCACCGGGCGCGGTATTGCGGTGGATCAGGCCCGCGCGCTGGACTGTTATCGCCGGGCAGCGGAGATGGGCCATGCCAAATCCCTGAACCTGCTCGGCCGCTATCTGGAAGATGGGATCTTCTGCCCGCAGGATCTTTCGACCGCCTATGACTGCTATCGCCGTTCGGCCGAGGGCGGCGATTTCCGGGGGCAGTTCAGCCATGCGGCGGTGCTGGCCGATCACGGGAAGGTCGATGAAGCCCTTCATTGGCTGCACCTCGCACTGGCCCATGGCAACAGCAAGTTCTTGAGGGTCAGCGCTCAATCCCTACTGCGAGCGGCTCAACCCGAGCTGCGCGCGTTGTCTGCGCGTTACGCCGAACGTCTTGCAAAACTGCAGAGCGAAATAAAACTGGCGCCTCTGCTGACCAAGGCTTCCTGACGTAGTGATAGCCAAGTTTGTAATCCCGATCATGCAAAGGTCAGGGCAACCTTAGTTAACTTAATGTTTCATGAAAATCATAGATCCGCTGATTTAGCGGCCTGCACGTCGTTATAAAAAAATCGAAGTATAAATTCCTACACATAGAGATCAGCTTTCTCGTTTGACAGCCTGACTGCCCTCTCTCTACTCTTTCGCCAGTGACGCAAAACAGCGTCATGACCACGAGGTGAAACTTATTAAAACATTCACCTGACTTACTCATCATTAAAGGATTAATGATATGTCTCAACTTACGGAAAACCTCGTCACCGACGCAGCGAGTGATCCTGCGAGCCTTTTTGGTTCATCGGTAGCAACAAACGGGAGCGATGCACGGGACACCGGGCTCATCCTGACTAAAGAACAAGTCAAAAATCTCAAGAAGTATGAAATAGCCGGTCTGGCCCTTCCGACCGACCTGGATAAGGTCATTGCCTATCTGGGTTACGAAAACGGCGCGGGTCTAGGCCTTGAAGCCGTTGACTTCCAGCAGACGTTCAAGCTCGTCAACGGCCACGCCAGACTGTGGAATCCGCTGCGCACTGACTTGCTGACCGTCAATACCAAACTCGTGGTATTTGCCGGCTCCATGCAGGTTTATGGCGACAGCATGATGGAAGTATTCGACGACATAAAGGCACTGGGCCTGGTCGAGAAATACAACATTGAAACACTTGAAGACCTGCGCAAAGTGGAACTTCAGCAGGGAAAGAAATTCCCGGACATTAAATCTGAAGACCGCGATGATCTGGGTTTTTTCCTGGATGAAATACTAAAAAAAGTAAAAGACCAAGAGGCCGAAGCGCTGGGGATCAAACAGCGTCTGGACTCATTCGGCCGAGTATTGGCCCAGCAGGTCGGCCCTGCCATCAAGCTGAAACTGTCGATCATCGACAACAACGGCATGAGCAGTGACATCAAGGCGCTTCAGTTGAAAATTGATAACCGCGCGCTGGCCATTGAAGAGAAGAACAAAGAATACAAAGAGATGGTCAAGCAAGCCATCACTGCCGTCGTGGGCAATCTGATCATGATGATTTACTCCAGCGTTCAGGCCGAGAAAATCCGCCACGAACGCAACAAGCTCACCGAAGAGCAGGAGAAGGACATCGCGCTGATGGCGCAGAAAAACAAGATCCTGGCATCGTTGGGTCGTATACGGATGGACTTCCAGAACCTCGATCTGATTGTGATCGACGCGGACATCGCCACCAAAAACCTGATCAGTGTCTGGAACACCCTCGGCACATTCATCGCCTCTTCCTCCGCCGAAGTCGACGGCATCCATGATGGATTGTCCATGCGCAGGTTCCGCAACCAATTCAAACTCGTGGTTAAACCATGGGAAACCATTGAAGTGGATGCCAAAAAATTAGAGCGCGTGTTTGCAGAAGCGGACCGCGAATTCAGAGAAGATTACGGAGTTTAAACAATGAATAACATTTCTCAATTTCCCGGCAGCCTGGACTACCCGGAGCTGAACGTTCAAGCGTTTAAAGAAGCGAAAGCCAAGGCAAACAACGCAGCCATTGAAGTAAAGAGACTTTTCATTCAGACACAGTACCTGCCGTCGTTGCACGGCCGGGTCTCAGACCTGGACAAAGCGCTGCGTGACGCTGACTTCAAACTTCGGGACACCGTTCAGTCTCTGGGTACCGGTTTAGGTATCCAGGTTGACACCCTCAGGGACTATCAAAACGAGTTCCAGAGCGCGCCTGAGTACGACAAGGAAGAAATCATTGAAGACATCGTCCTTCGTGTTCAGACCATCATGGACATCGTGGGCAATAAAGAGCTGATGCTAAACAACCTGATCCCTGCCATGGCAAGCCCGATCGATCGAGCAGCCACAGGTAAATACATCTCGCAACTTGAAGCCGATCAGGCGCGCTTGCCGGCAGAAGTGCTGGAGATCAAAGAACGGCAGGACGCGCTGGAATCAAAACGCAAAGCGCTGACTGACGCCATGGCACTGATCGAAGCCAAGGGCTTCACCGAGTTGGCGAAAGACACAGCGATGACCGCTCAGGAACTGGCCAAATTGGGCATGACCCCACCCCAGTTGATTGCCGTGGAAGCCGCAATCAATCTGGCTCAACAGGTTCTGGAACGGGCCGAAAGCCTGATCAACTATCTGGGTATGATTGAAGCCCGTAACACCCTGCGCAAACAGATCGATGATCTGAACAACAGCACCCACGCAAAGACCAGCGAGTTGCGTCTGGTCACGTTGAAAAAAGAGCTGATTACCGAGTGCCATAACTTCGACGATCACCGCGCGCAGTACGTCGCCGAGTTCGAGAAATGCGTCACGGCTCAACGCTCCTTCCTGACCACTCACGGCAACGTAAACGGTAACGATCAGGACGCGGTCGCTCAGTTCGCCGTTGACGCACTGTCGCTGGCAAAACACTTGAAACGCATGGCCTGATTTCATCCGTCAACGCGCAACAACGCAGGCCGGGAAGTACAAGGAATGTTCGTCCCGGCCTTATCCTCGGAGTGTCTGGCGCACGCCAGCCTCCCCTTCCTCGTAATTCATCTCATTAAAGGATTAACGATATGAAATCATCTGCAGTACTGGATGACGCCCCCGTTCGCGATGAGAAACTTGACCTGGCACAGAGGCTGCCCGGCACGTTGATTTCCGCTGCAGCGGGCACGGTAGAAGAAGCCATCCGCGCGCCCGGACTCATCCTGACCAAAGAGCAACTGATTGATTTAATGCGTTATCAAACCCACGGTCTCGCGCTTCCAGTCGCACTCAAAGATGTTGTCTGGTATCTGGGCTATGAGACAGGCGCCGGACCAAATCTTGAAGCCAGGGATTTTCAGGCAACGTTCAGCCGCATTCATCTTCATGCGTCGCAATGGAATCCACTTCGTACGGACCTGATGAACGTTGGCAGTGAGCTGTGGGTGTTCGCCGACCAGATGCAAGTTTACGCAAGCGGCGTACAACAGCTTTATGACGAGATCAAGGCAAAAGCTGCCGAAACGCTTGACCCGGCTGATCATCAGGATTTTCTGCATTACATCGAACAGGTCGCGGCGCTTGTTCTGCAGCGTCAGAACGCGACCGAGGCACTCAAGCGTCGGCTCGATGCCTTTTCACGGGAGTTGTCCACAACAGTGATGCCCGACGTGCAGCTCAAGTTACGAAGTATCGACAACAACAAACTGCCGGTCGGCATTCGAAGGTTGAACGAGAGCATCAACGTGCGTGCCACCGCCATTGAGGAAAAACAACGGGAATACAAGACACTGGTCAGGAAGTCGGTGGGGGCCAGTTTTGCATCGATTGGCCTGGGTATTTATTACGGCGTCGAAGCTGCAAACATACGCAGACAGATCAATGAACTGCGCCAGGAACAAGAAAAAAACATTCGTCTGCTGGAGCAGAAAAACAGGATTCACGCCTCGCTGCAGCGCGTGCGTCATGATCTGCATGATCTGAGTCTGGTCATTCTGGACGCCGACATTGCCACCCAGAACATGGTTGTCGTGTGGAACGGCCTGCATATCTACCTGACCTCCTCGGTTAAAGAAGCGGGCAAAATTGATAGTGCGCTGACCCTGCGCCGCCTCATGAACGCTTTCAGGCTGGTGGCTGAACCCTGGGGCCAGATAAAACGGGATGCGGACACATTGCTCAAAGTGTTCAAAGAGGCAGACGGTGAGTTTCGCAAGCACTATGGACTTCAATGACATAGCGATTTCGATTGGTTCGACCTCAGACAAACGCTGCGCCACCTCGCAGCGGCAACCCATCGAGTTCGGACTGTAACGCCATGGAGGGCGAGAAATGACGACACATCTTATCGGATACGACGACGTCACTTATCTGGGATACAACATCAGCTATCTGGAAAAGCTTCCTCAACACATAGAAGCCTTCAAAATTAAACTCGGTTTGGTGCGCGAAGCCGACTACGGCAAATACAAGGAGCCTGCGATGGATCGGGCTGTCGCGACGGCGCTGCAAGGCAGCCCGCTCTGGCGCACCAGCGCAAAGCAGATCCGTTCGCTCCATCAGGACACCAAGAAGACACTGGCTGACATGATCGCATTGTTAGACAGCAACCCGTTCGACAGTCGAACTGTGCAGCTCACGCAGGATCTGCTGCGCCACGAGGCAGAATTCAAGCGGCAACAGGCAGAGTGCGACCGCATCATCGAATGCGCCATGCAGACCATCCCCCGATTCATGGATTTCATGAACGTGAGGACGTATGAATACGCGAAACGAAAGGGGCTGCTGGCCAAAGGCGCGTTCAGCAACGTTCCGGAGACGCTGAGCAGCGCGTTGACGAACGAGAGCAGTCTGGCGTCGGCAAGAAGCAGCCTGGAATGGCATCGTCGCGCCTACAACACGGCGATCCTGTCGGCGGGAAATATGGGGGCTTATTGTTCGCGCTTGTCCGGCCTCTTGAACGCCACCGTCCGGGAAATCCATGCGCTAAAGGCCAATCAGCCCGCTCGGCGCACGGCAGTGTCGTGCCAATCGGCAGCCAGTTCAGCACGCGAGGCACAGCGCCTGATCAATTACACCTTCGACAGCATTCTTCGATTCAGTATTTGAACCGCAAAAAAAACGGCACCCGCTGGGGTGCCGTTTTCTCGTTACAACTGCATTTACAGGTAGAAAGACTTCAGCGGCGGGAAGCCATTGAACTCAATGGCGCTGTAGCTGGTGGTGTACGCGCCGGTGGACAGCCAGTACAGGCGATCACCAATGGCCAGGTTCAGCGGCAGGCCGTACTTGTAGTTCTCGTACATGATGTCGGCGCTGTCGCAGGTCGGGCCGGCGATAACCACTTCTTCCACTTCGCCTTTTTTCTCGGTCCAGATCGGGAACTTGATGGCTTCGTCCATGGTTTCGATGAGGCCGGAGAATTTGCCCACGTCGGTGTACACCCAACGCTCGACGGCGGTGCGGGATTTACGCGACACCAGCACCACTTCGCTGACCAGGATACCGGCGTTGGCGATCAACGAACGGCCCGGCTCCAGAATGATTTCCGGCAGGTCATCACCGAAGTCTTCTTTCAGATAGCGAATGATTTCTTCAGCGTAGGTTTCAAGGCTGTTGGTGCGGGTGATGTAGTTGGCCGGGAAGCCACCGCCCATGTTGATCAGCTTGAGCACGATGCCGTCTTCTTCTTTCAGACGTTCGAAGATCACTTTCACTTTTGCGATTGCGGCGTCCCAGACGCTGATGTCGCGCTGTTGCGAACCGACGTGAAACGAAATGCCGTAAGGCACCAGACCCAGTTCGCGGGCGAGGATCAGCAGGTCCATGGCCATGTCGGTCTGGCAACCGAACTTGCGCGACAGTGGCCAGTCAGCCGTGGTGGAGCCTTCGGTGAGGATACGCACATAGACTTTCGAACCCGGCGCGGCCTTGGCAATGTTGCGCAGGTCGGCTTCGGAGTCGGTGGAGAACAGACGCACGCCCTTCTCGTAGAAGTAGCGGATGTCTTTTGATTTCTTGATGGTGTTGCCGTAGCTGATACGGTCCGGGCTGACGCCCTGATTCATCACTTTGTCCAGCTCATAGATCGAGGCGATGTCGAAACTCGAGCCTTTTTCCTTGAGCAGATCGATGATCTCCACCGCCGGGTTGGCTTTGACGGCGTAGTAGATCTTGGCGAATTCGAAGCCTGCGCGCAGGTCATCGTAGGCCTTGCTGATCATCGCGGTATCGATGACCACAAACGGGGTCTCTTGCTTGTCGGCAAACGCCTTCATTTTATCGAAGGTGGTTTTTTCGAAATAGTCTTCGACCTGGATCGACATGCTGGGAACTCCTGGTGGCAAACTGAAATTAACAATGGGTGCGAGGGGCTTGTCGGGCCCTGAGAACGTCCTCCGTGTGTATCCCCACTTTGGTTCGCCTACTTCCCAAGGCATGTCCGCCGAAAGCAAAAAAGGCCATGGAGCGCGACGCTTCCCTGGCCTTGCTGTCTCGTCGTCAGTACTTGAGCCGGATGGATCGTTTCCAGCTTGGACGTTCGGCGCGAACTGTAGGACTTGAGACGCCCGAGATCAACAAAAAATGTCGCCATTTCGGCCGTTTTTGCCAGACGGACATCCATGCCTCGGCAGGCACCCTGTAGTAACCGACCGATGTGACAGGGTGATGTTCCCAACGATGTCTCATCTCGCAGTTAGGCCGCAGGACTGTAGGACTGTAGGAGCGAGGCTTGCCCGCAAAGGCGGTGTGTCAGAAGCACCGCATCGCAGCCTCGCACAGGCTCGTCAGCTCCTACAGGGTCCGCGTCAAGTTGGATCGCTGCGTCAGCGGACGCGGAGCGTCCA
>NZ_JBEGED010000010.1:0-36791 GCF_040202885.1 Xanthomonas sp. WHRI 1810A | reverse complement strand
CGTCCAGGCTGCATTCCCACGCGGAGCGTGCGGAACGATCAATATTCCTCAGCCATCCACTGTAGGAGCGCGCTTGCCCGCGAAGGCGGTGTGTCAGACGCACCGCATCGCAGCCTCGCACGGGCTCGTCAGCTCCTACAGGGTCTGCGTCAAGTTGGATCGCTGGGTCGTCGGACGCGGAGCGTCCAGGGCTGCATTCCCACGCGGAGCGTGAGGAACGATCAATATTCTTCAGCCATCCGCTGTAGGAGCGCGCTTGCCCGCGAAGGCGGTGTGTCAGAAGCACCGCATCGCAGCCTCGCACGGGCTCGTCAGCTCCTACAGGGTCCGCGTCAAGTTGGATCGCTGCGTCAGCGGATGTGGAGCGTCCAGGCTGCATTCCCACGCGGAGCGTGCGGAACGATCAAATTCTTGAGCAAACGGGCACACATTGTTGGAGCGAGGCTTGCCCGCGAAGGCGGTGTTTCAGACGCACCGCATCGGTCGAGCGCGACCCCGGAGCCTCGCACGGGCTCCTCAGCTCCTACAGGGTCCGCGTCAAGTTGGATCGCTGCGTCGTCGGACGCGGAGCGTCCAGGCTGCATTCCCACGCGGAGCGTGCGGAACGATCAATATTCCTCAGCCATCCACTGTAGGAGCGCGCTTGCCCGCGATTGCGGTGTGTCAGCTAACGCATGTTCAGCTATCACACCGCAATCGCAGGCAAGCGCGCACCTGCAACGCCCAGGCGTTAGATCACTCCGAAGCAGCCTGCTCCGCCACTTCAGCTGGCGAAACGATGCTGGTCTTCATCCCGCGCGACTGGCCGGAGCTGAGGTAGGCCGCAATCGACTCTTGCGTGACTTCCCCCAGGAAGACGTTTTCAGCGTCCAGCACCGGCAGCCACGAGCGGTTGAATTCGTACATGCGCGACAGCAGGATGCGCAAATGCTCGTCGTACGCGGCAGTGGCGTTGAACGGGCGCAGGTATTGCTCGCACGTGCCGGTCTGACGGTGCAGGTCGCGACGGCGCACGTAGCCCATGGCTTTGTTTTCGCTGTCGGTGACAACCACGTAACGGCGGTCGTTTTCGTCCATGATCTCCAGCGCATCGGCCACCGGGGTTTCCGGGCTGACGGACGGGGCGTTGTCTGCCGCGTCTTCGGCCTTGACCAGCAGCAGGCGTTTGAGCGTGCTGTCCTGGCCGACGAAGCTGCTGACAAACTCGTCAGCCGGGTGCGCCAGCAAGGTGTCCGGGTGATCGATCTGCAGCAGTTTGCCGGCGCGGAAGATTGCGATCTTGTCGCCCAGCTTGATGGCTTCGTCGATGTCGTGGCTGACCATGATCACGGTCTTGTTCAGCGCGCGCTGCATCTCGAAGAATTCGTTCTGGATCATTTCGCGGTTGATCGGGTCGACCGCACCGAAGGGTTCGTCCATCAGCAGCAACGGCGCATCGGCAGCCAGGGCGCGGATCACGCCGATACGCTGCTGTTGACCACCCGACAGTTCACGTGGGTAGCGATGCAGGTACTGCTTGGGTTCCAGCTTGATCATGCTCATCAGTTCGCGGGCACGGTCGTGGCATTTCTGCTTGTCCCAACCGAGGAGTTTCGGCACGACGACGATGTTTTCTTCGATGGTCATGTTCGGGAACAGACCGATCTGCTGAATCACGTAACCGATGCCACGGCGCAGCTCGACTTCGTCCATGCCGGTGGTGTCTTCGCCGTTGATCAGGATCTTGCCGGAGGTCGGCATGATCAGGCGGTTGATCATTTTCAGCGTGGTGCTTTTGCCGCAACCCGACGGGCCGAGGAATACGCAGATTTCGCCTTCGTTGACGGTCAGGCTCACTGAATCCACGGCTTTGATTTCTTTGCCATTGCTCTGGAACGTCTTGGTCAGGTTCTGCAGTTCAATCATTTGCTTGGCAATCATTTCAGTAATCCTTTTGGAGTCAGCGAGCGTTGCAGCCATTGCAGGAACAGGTCGGCGATGATCGCCAACACACTGACCAGCACGGCGCCGACGATCAACATCGACATATCGCTGCGGCTGATGGAAGCAAGAATAAGTACGCCCAGCCCGCCGGCGCCAATGGTGGCGGCGATGGTCATGACGCCGATGTTCATGACCACGGCAGTCCGTACGCCGGCCAGGATCACCGGTACGGCGATGGGCAGTTCAACCATGCGCAGGCGCTGGCTGAAGGTCATGCCGATGCCCTTGGCCGCTTCGCGAATACCCGGTTCGACGCCGGTCAGCGCCAGGTAGGTGTTACGCATGATCGGCAGCAGCGAGTACAGAAACACAGCGGTAATCGCGGGCAACGGGCCCAGGCCCTGACCGAACTTGGAGTAGAACGGCAGCAACAGGCCGAAAAGGGCAATCGACGGGATGGTCAGCAGTACCGTGGCGCTGGCCTGCAAGGGTCCGGCGAGCGACGGGAAGCGCGTCATCAGCACGCCCAGCGGCACGCCCACGAGGATGGCCAGCGAAACCGCAATGCCCACCAGCGAGATGTGTTGCAGGGTCAGGTGAAATACCTGATTCCAGTCGATGTGGGAGAAAGTGCTCAAGAAATTCATGGCTGCGCCTCCGGCTTGATCGGCGCGTCATCGACGCTCGGATTGATCGGATGCTTGCTCAAAAAATCTGCCGCAACGGCACTCGGGTTTTCGTGATTGACGTCCACGCGGGCGTTGAGATCAATCATGGTCTGGTTATCCAGCAGTGCGGCCAGCGGCTTGAGCTGGTCGGCCAGCTGAGGATGCTTGTCCAGGTACTCTTTGCGGATGACCGGTGCGGCGGTGTAGTCCGGGAAGTAATGCTTGTCGTCTTGCAGGACCTTCAGCTTGAACGCGTCCAGACGACCGTCGGTGGTGTAGACCAATCCGGCAAACACCTGGCCGTTGCGCAATGCGGTGTAGACCAGGCCTGCGTCCATCTGACGTGTGTTTTCACGGCTCAGGTTCATGCCGTAGTGCTTGACCATCCCCAACAGACCATCGGAGCGGTTGGCGAATTCGGTGTCCAGCGCCACGAGGTGACCTTTGTCCGCTTCATCCTTGAGCACCACTGTCAGCTCCGACATGGTGTTGATCTGCGGATACTGCTGAGCAATCTTGTCCGGCAGCGCCAGCGCATAGGTGTTGTTGAACTTGGACGGCGACAGCCAGACCAGGCCCTTCTTGGCATCCAGTTCTTTGACGCGCTGATAGGTCTGTTGACTGTCGAGCTTTTCATCGACGTGGTTATAAGCCACTAGCGACACACCGGTGTATTCCCAGAGCAAGTCCAGTTGGCCGCTTTCCTGCGCACTGCGCGCCAGGTTGCTGCCCAGGCCGCCGGTGATCTGGACCTGATAACCCTTGTCACGCAGGTATTGCGCGGTGAGTTCGGCCAGCATGGTTTGTTCGGTAAACACCCGCGCGCCGATGCGCAGCACCGGGCGTTCAGGCGAGGTGTCGGCGGCCTGGACGAATCCGGCCAGCAACAGGGCGACGCCCGCTACTAATGTGCATAACTTCTTCATTCAAATTCCTTTCACTCAGCGTGACTAATCCACGGGGCCACTTAACGAGCCAGGCCGCGTTCCAGCCACGTACGGCTGGCGAGGGTCACCGCGCCATCGAGCAGCAGTGCGAGCAGAGCGGTACACGCCGCGCCCAGCAGCAATTGCGGCTGATTGTTCAGGGCGATGCCGGGGAATATCAGGCTGCCCAGGCTGTTTGCGCCGATCAGGAACGCCAGTGGGGCGGTGCCGACATTGATTGCCAGTGCCACGCGCACGCCGCCGACCATGATCGGCACAGCGTTGGGCAATTCGACACGCCACAACACCTGACTTGGCGTCATGCCAATGCCGATGGCGGCTTCCTTCAGGGAACCCTGGACGTTTTTCAGGCCTTCGTACGTGTTGCGCACAATCGGCAGCAACGACGCCAGAAACAGCGCAAAGATTGCCGGACCACTGCCGATGCCCAGAATACCCAGGGCAATGGCCAACACGGCGAGAGGCGGGATGGTGTTACCGATGTTGAAGATCTGCATGAAGCGTTCAGCGCGGCCCACCATGTTGGGGCGGCTCAACCAGATGCCGGTCGGGATACCGACCACCAGCGCCGCCAGCATCGAGGCGAGCACCAACAGCAAATGCGCTTGCAGGTAAAACAGCAGATCGTCCTGATACAGCTTGAATGTGTCTATGCCGATCCAATTGACCAGCAGGGCCAGGAGCACGATCGCAATCGCACCTCCCAACAGCCCCTTGCCATAGCGATTAGCCACAGGCGGACTCCTTTATTTCAGTCGACGAACGCGCGGCGCCTGACTGACCCATACGGATAGTCGAGCGAACGTTCGCGAAGAGCAGCGGGTGGGTCGCCATAAGGCGATTTCACAAGCCATGAGCGCAGCTTCGTCAAGCTAACGTGCTGATTTAGCAGGCCTCGACATGTGCAGTTACGAGGCAGTGGACGTCTCCACGACCGCAAAGGTTCCCACGTGAGACATTATCTGGCCACCCTTTATCGACCGAACGGTTCGGTTATTACCTTCGTTTGGGCTATAATCGCCGCCCTTTTTTGAATCACCTCTCGGGCGATTTCCCATGACCAGACAGGCCGCCGAAGTCGCGAAACGCCGCACTTTCGCCATCATTTCTCACCCGGATGCGGGCAAGACCACCATCACCGAAAAACTGCTGCTGATGGGCAAGGCCATTTCCGTTGCCGGTACGGTGAAATCCCGTAAATCCGACCGCCACGCGACGTCCGACTGGATGGAAATGGAAAAACAGCGGGGCATCTCCATCACCACGTCGGTCATGCAGTTCCCGTATCGCGATCACATGATCAACCTGCTCGATACCCCGGGCCACGAAGACTTCTCCGAAGACACCTACCGCACCCTGACCGCCGTCGATTCGGCGCTGATGGTGCTCGACGGCGGTAAAGGCGTCGAGCCACGGACCATCGCGCTGATGGACGTTTGCCGTCTGCGCGACACGCCCATCGTCAGCTTCATCAACAAGCTGGACCGCGACATTCGCGACCCCATCGAGTTGCTGGACGAGATCGAAGCGGTCCTGAAGATCAAGGCCGCGCCGATCACCTGGCCCATCGGCTGCTACCGCGACTTCAAGGGTGTCTATCACCTGGCCGACGACTACATCATCGTCTACACCGCCGGCCACGGGCATGAGCGCACCGACGTCAAGATCATCCAGAAGCTGGATTCGGACGAAGCCCGCGCCCACCTGGGTGACGAATACGACCGCTTTGTTGATCAGCTGGAACTGGTGCAGGGCGCCTGCCACGAGTTCAACCAGCAGGAATTCCTCGACGGCCAACTGACCCCGGTGTTCTTCGGCACCGCGCTGGGCAACTTCGGCGTCGATCACGTGCTCGATGCCGTGGTGAACTGGGCCCCGCTGCCGCTGCCTCGGGTGGCCAACGAGCGCACGGTGGAGCCGGTGGAAGAGAAGTTCGCCGGTTTCGTGTTCAAGATTCAGGCGAACATGGACCCCAAGCACCGCGACCGCATCGCGTTCATGCGCATCTGTTCAGGCCGGTACGAGAAGGGCATGAAGATGCGCCACGTACGGACCGGCAAGGACGTACGCATCGGCGACGCGCTGACGTTCTTCTCCTCGGAGCGTGAGCAACTGGAAGAGGCCTACGCCGGCGACATCATCGGCCTTCACAACCACGGCACGATCCAGATCGGCGACACCTTCACCGAAGGCGAAAACCTGGGCTTTACCGGGATCCCGCACTTCGCGCCGGAGCTGTTCCGTCGGGTGCGCCTGAAGGATCCGCTCAAGTCCAAGCAACTGCGCCAGGGCCTGCAACAGCTGGCCGAAGAAGGCGCCACGCAGGTGTTCTTCCCGCAGCGCAGCAACGACATCATCCTCGGCGCCGTCGGTGTGCTGCAGTTCGATGTGGTCGCCAGCCGCTTGAAGGAAGAATACAAAGTCGAATGCGCGTATGAGCCGATCACGGTGTGGTCAGCCCGCTGGATCGATTGCCCGGACAAGAAGAAGCTCGAGGAATTCGAGAACAAGGCCGTGGAAAACCTTGCCGTGGACGGCGGCGGTCACCTGACCTACCTGGCCCCTACCCGCGTCAACCTGGCCCTGATGGAAGAGCGCTGGCCCGATGTGAAATTCCGCGCGACGCGGGAGCATCACTAACGGATTCAGCGACTGACTGATCACTTCGCGAGCAAGCTCCCTCCCACACGAGCATATGTCCGCCACCACATCGGCGGACGTGCAAAACCTGTAGGAGCGCGCTTGCCCGCGAAGAGGCCGGTACATCCGCTGTGCATCCAACATCCGACACATCACTTCGCGGGCAAGCGCGCTCCTACAAAGTAGGCAGCGACTCGGTCATCACTTCACCACCATACCCACCCCCCGCCCACGCGGGTCGGACGCGGTTTCGATCTTCGTGCCGTCGATCTTGATCGCCTGCACATTGCCCATGGACCAGCCCTGATCCTTGAGCGTGTAACCCATCGCCTTCAGCTCATCGGCGACCGGTGCCGCGAGCGGTGCAAAGCTTTCGGTGTAGATCGTGTCCTTGGGCAGCAACTGATGGTGCACGCGCCCTGCTGCAACGGCGTCCTTGAGCGGCATCTTGAAGTCATAGAGATTGTTCAGCACCTGAAACACCGTAGTGAAAATCCTCGAACCGCCCGGCGTTCCCAACACCAGCGTGACCTGACCGTCACGGGTCACCAGGCTCGGGCTCATCGACGACAACATCCGCTTGCCGGGCTCGATGGCGTTGGCGTCGCCGCCCACCACGCCAAAGGTGTTGGCCACGCCCGGCTTGGCGCTGAAGTCGTCCATTTCGTCGTTCATCAGAAAGCCTGCTCCCTTCACCACCACGCCGCTGCCGTAGTCCCAGTTGAGCGTGTACGTGTTGCTGACCGCGTTGCCTTTGGCGTCGACGATGGAGAAGTGCGTGGTCTGGTGCGACTCAAGCCCCGGTTTGATGTTTTCAGTCGGTGAGATGGCAGTCGGGTTGACCTCATGGGCGCGCATGACCAGGTAGGCGTGGTCGGTCAGCTGATTGACCGGAGCGACGGAGAAATCCGGATCGCCCAGGTAATTCGCCCGATCAGCAAACACGCGCTTCTCGATTTCCGAGAGCAAATGCACATAGCGCGCGGAGTTGAGCGGCACGCCGGCGAAGTCGCCCGCCAGTTGCTCCTTGATGCCAATCAATTGCGCCAGCGCCACGCCGCCGGAACTGGGCAACGGCGCGGTGTACAGCGTGTTGCCCTGCCAGTTGACGTGCAGCGGTTTGCGCCAGACGGCCTTGTAATCCTGCAGGTCCTGTTTGGTGATCAGGCCGTCGTCATGCTGCATCTGCGCGACCAGCAGGTCGGCGGTCTGGCCCTGATAAAACTCGTTGGCACCCTTGCTGGCGATGCGCTCAAGGGTCTTGGCCAGCTCCGGCTGACGGAACATTTCGCCGGCTTTCAGGCTGCCGAAGTAATCGCCGAAGTTGGTTTTACCGTTGAGCTGCTTGATCGTGTCAGCGCTGTACTGGTATTGCTTGTCGGCGACTTTGAAGCCGTTCCTGGCATAACCAATGGCCGGGGTCAGCAGCTCGGACCATGGCAACTTGCCGAACTTCTGATGCGCTTCCCACATACCCATGACCGTGCCGGGCACACCCGAGGCGCGAGCGCCGATCAGGCTCATGCCCTTGATGACCTCGCCCTTGTCGTCCAGGTACATGTCCCGGCTGGCCGCCTTGGGCGCGGTTTCACGGTAATCGAGGAAATACGGCTTGCCGTTCATGAACAGGGTCATGAAGCCGCCACCGCCGATGTTGCCCGCTTCCGGGTAGGTCACGGCGAGGGTGAAGGCCGTGGCGACGGCGGCATCGACCGCATTGCCGCCTTTCTTGAGAATTTGCGCGGCGACGTCGGCGCCATACTGGTCGGGCGCGGCGACGGCTCCGCCCTCCAGCGCGACAGCGAACACCGGTGAACTGGCGGCAAACATGACCGACAGCGCGAGGGTCTTGAGCGTAACGACTCGCATGAGGCTTCCTTATTGGCGTGGTGCGACAGCATCCAGGGCGCGTGGTATGGGCTGCTGTCCAAATGCTGAGAAGACTAACGTGAAGCGCAGACATTAATGATGAAACTGGCGGCAAACGCAAACGGCCACCCGAAGGTGGCCGCCGTCGCGTCACAGCACGCGGATCAGGCTTTGAGCATGTCGTGCTTGATCCAGTCGATGACCGAGGTCCGTTTCGGCACCCAGCCCAACAACTCACGCGCGTTCTCGCCGCGCACCCGGCTGTTGGAACCCAGTCCGTAGTTGGCCATCTCATAGCCCCATTCGGCTTCGGCGTCTTTCAACGGCCAGTCTTCGGACGTGCCTAGCCCCAGCGCCTCGGCCATGGCGTTGGTCATGTCGACGAATGACGCTTCGCCGCTTTCGACGAAGTAAAACGTGCCTGCCGGGCTTTTCTCCAGCGCCAGAGCGTAAAGCTCGACGACGTCTTCAATGAACACATTGGACCAGACATTTTCGCCAGGACCGACATGGCGAACCACGCCGCTCTTGCGCGCCTGCTTGAGCAGTCGGGGCAGCTGCACGCTGTCGCGGTCCACGCCCAGGCTCAAACCGTAAATCAACGTGTTGCAGATCACCGCGGAGCGCACGCCGTCTTTGGCCGAGGCGATGACCAGATCGTCAATGGCCACCCGGGCAGCCTTGTCCGGGGTCGCGGCTGGCAACTGGCCTTCATGAAACACCTGGCCGCCACCCTTGCCGCCGGACGCATCGCCGACGATGCTCGAGCCACTGGTGTGCAGCAGCGGCTTGTTCGAGCCTTTCAGGCCTTCGATCAACGCCACGACCGCGCCGCGATGGTCGCTGTTGGCCGCGTTGATCACGCCCTCGGATTGGCGCGCCTGCTCGGTCAGCAGCGCACTGTCCTCCAGTGTGCCGATCACCGGGACAATCCCGAGGCGCTTCATTTCTTCAGCCTGTTCAGCGCTGCGCACCAGACCGGTGACATGGTGGCCACGCTGCACAAGACCGGTGGCGATGGAGCCGCCGATAAAACCTGCGGCACCGGTGATGAAAATGTTCATGGCTGACTCCCGTTGGATGAATGATGGGAGGGATTATCTGCTTCGGATTAGCGGCGAAAAATACACGCCAGACCAAATGACTGTTGCGTCTAGATCACGAATGCTGTCCCCCTGTAGGAGCGCGCTTGCCCGCGATTAATTTTTCCGGCGATGAAGATGTATCGGACACACCAAAGTCATCGCGGGCAAGCGCGCTCCTACAACGGCAGGCGTTCAAGCCGCATACCCAGCCAACTTCTCCTGAATGAAATCCAGAAAACACTGAATCCGCAGCGCCAGCTGTGAGTTGCGGTAGTACACGGCATGAATCGGCTGGCGATAGCCACTGTTGGCGTCTGCCAGCAGGACCTTCAAACGTGCGTTGCGGATGTCTTCGTGGGTCATGAAGTGCGACAGACAGGCGATGCCCTGCCCCGCCAACGCCAACTGGCGCAACGTCTCGCCGCTGGACGCCGACACCGCCGGCTGGATAAACAGGCGGTCGCCCTCGGCATGACGCAAGGGCCAGTGATTGAGGGTGTCGGTCTGGGTGAACCCCAGCAACGCATGCCCGGCCAGCGCCTCGACCGTCTTGGGCGTCCCGTGCTTTTCCAGATAATCGGGGCTGGCCAGGACGTTCAGCGGGCTGGAGCCCAGGGACCGCGCGTGCAGCGTCGAATCGGCCAACGCGCCGATGCGGATGGCAACATCCGTGCTCTGCTCCAGCAGGTCGATGATCAGGTCGTTGCTGTTCAGCTCCAGCTGGATATCCGGGTACAACGCGCGGAACTGCGCCACGTACGGCACGATGGCATGCAACATGAACGGCGACGCCGCGTTGATCCGCAGACGCCCTGCCGGCGCTTGCTGGCGCAGCGAAAGGCGCTCCTCCAGGTCTTCCATCTGGGCCAGAATCAGGCGGGCGCGCTCAAGGAAAAACTTGCCCTCCTCGGTCAGGTCCATCCGCCGGGTGGTGCGGTTGATCAACGTGGTGTCGAGCTTGGCCTCCAGCCTCGACAGCGTGCGGCTGATGGCCGAAGGCGTCTGCCCCACCTGCTCGGCAGCGGCAGAAATCGAGCCGCTTTCGACCACCGACACGAACACCTGTAACTCATCAGACCGGGCTTTCATTGTTGTCCCCTGCTCAAAACTGGCCTGGATATTAGCGCTGTTTTACGCAAAGGCGAACGGCACTCACTCTGACGGTACCCTCAGCCCGCAATGAACAGATGCACACCCAGCGCGGCCATGCCGACGAAGAACACACGCTTGAACAGCACGGCGCTGATCCGCTGCCGCAGCCATTGTCCGATCATCATTCCCAGCAACGCCGGAATCAGTGCCAACACCGAAGCGCCCATCTCGCCCCCGCCCAGTGCGCCATGCCAGAACAACCCCGCGCCCAGCGCCAGTGTCGAGACCGTGAACGACAGGCCCAGCGCTTGCACCAGTTCGTTGCGGTCCAGGCCGAGGCCTTGCACGTAGGGCACGGCGGGAATCACGAACACGCCGGTGGCGGACGTCACAATACCGGTGATGAAGCCGCACATCGGGCCCAGCCAGACCTCAGCCTTGGGCGGGACCTTGAGGGTGGGAAGGAATAATCCGCACAGCGCGTAGACGAACAAGGCGCCGCCCAACGCACGCCCCATCGACTTTCCGCTGCCCATGCCCAGCCACAGCGAACCCAAGGCGGTGCCGACGAAAATCATCGCCAACAACGGCCACAGGCGTTTGATCAAACCGCGCAGATGGCCGCCCGCCGCCAGTTGCCACAGGTTGGTGAAGGTCGACGGGATGATCAGCAGCGCGGCAGCCTGTGCCGGCAACATAGCCAGACCCAACAACCCCATGGCCACTGTCGGCAGCCCCATGCCGATCATGCCCTTCACCGTGCCGGCCAGCAGAAAGGTGATCAGCACCAGCAATGACAGGCTCAGGCCGATGTTTTGGTACAGCGCGAAAAGTGCATTCATGGCGCCATCGTGCCTTGAATGCCTGGTGTTGAATATCTGCCATATACTGAGCCAGCCTCAGGCCAGGACACAGGCAGGTATGACCAACCCCTAAATCCTCTTTGTGGGAGGGAGCTTGCTCGCGAAGCGATTCACCTACACCAGGTTAGCCATTGGCAGACCGCATCGCGAGCAAGCTCCCTCCACGGGCATCTCGATACAAGAGTTCTACCCCATGCACTTCGACCTGATCGACCTCAAGCTTTTCCTGCACATCCTCCAAAGCGGCAACATCACCGCAGGCGCCGCACACAGCCATCTGTCACTGGCCTCGGCCAGCGCACGGATTCGTGGGTTGGAGGGGTCGCTCGGCATCGCGCTGCTTGAGCGCGGCCGTCGCGGAGTCACGCCCACCTCGGCGGGCAAGGCGCTGGCGCAACATGCGCGGCTGATCCTGCAACAGGTCGAGCGCATGCAGGTCGATCTGACCGATTACGTGCAGGGCTTCAAAGGACAGATTCGCCTGCTGTGCAACACCTCGGCGCTGAGCGAACACCTCCCGGAGCTGCTGGCCGAGTTTCTGGTGACCCACCCCAACATCGACATCAATCTGGAAGAACACCCCAGCTTGAGAATCCTGCACGCCGTGCGCCACGGGAGCGCAGACATCGGGATCATTTCTGACGCCGTTGACGCCAGCGGCCTGCAGACTCGACCGTTTCGCGCCGACCCGCTGACCCTGATCGCAACGCTCCACCATCCTTTGGCCCGGCATGACGAACTGCGTTTCGCACAAAGCCTGGAACATGAATTCGTCGGCCTCGGCGTCGCCAGCGCCATGGCGATCTATCTGGAGGAACAGGCGCTGCATGCCGGTCGGCGCCTGAAAATCCGGGTGCGTGCCGAGAGCTACGACGGCGTGATGCGCATGGTCGCGCGCGGCACAGGGCTGGGAGTCGTGCCGCAGGCTGCCATCGAACGGTTCCAGGCGTCTGCGCGGTTCAAGAGCCTGCCGCTCAGCGACCCGTGGGCGGATCGCAAGTTGCTGCTGTGCGCCCTGGATTTCAACGCATTGCCCGCCTACGCCAAAGCGCTGGTGGAAGGCTTGAATCCTGATATCGCGTTAATGGACATCCCGATGTCGAGCCCAGACAACTGACGGCACAGCACCGGCCCTAAGGTGGGCGAGCGCACATTTCGCCGCTTATCTGGAGTTGTCATGTCTCAGCCAATCACCGTCCTTCGCGACACCACGCCCCTGCCCGTCGTCGACGCCTGCAAATGGGAGCGCATCGAAGGCGAACCGCACACCGTCAACCTCAACGCCTACACCAGCGATGACGGCAGCAAGATCATGGGCACATGGATCTGCACCCCGGGCAAGTGGCGGGTGGAATACGTGAAGTGGGAATACTGCGACTTTCGCGAAGGCTACTGCATCATCACGCCGGACGGCATGGAACCGATCCACCTGCGCGCCGGTGACATCTTCGTCGTCGAACCGGGCATGAAAGGCACCTGGGAAGTGGTGGAGACGGTGCGTAAGTATTTTGTGTTTGCCTGAGCGGCGGCACGTTCAATGCAGGCTCATGAGTTCGATCCTCTTTGCGAACCCAGGAGCCTTCCCATGCAACAGTCCCACGCTTATCAAGATCCATCCCTCGCGCTGACCGCCAAGCTGCTGGACATCAAGGCCAGCAAGGGGATGTCATTCGAGCAACTCGCTGAAGGCACTGGCCTGAGCCTGACGTATGTGACCGCTGCGCTGTTGGGGCAGCATCCGTTGCCGGCCAACGTGGCGCAGATGATCGGGGAGCGTCTGGAATTGAGCGATGCCGATGTCGCGCGGCTGCAGGCCATTCCCATGCGCGGCAGCTTTGCCGGCAGCGTGCCGACGGACCCGACGATCTATCGTTTTTACGAGATGGTTCAGGTCTACGGCACCACCCTCAAAGCCCTGGTGCATGAGCAGTTCGGCGACGGGATCATCAGCGCCATCAACTTCAAGCTGGACATCAAAAAGGTCGAAGACCCGGAAGGCGGCTCACGCGCGGTGATCACTCTCGATGGCAAGTTCCTGCCGTATAAACCGTTCTGAAAAAACCACCGCGATCGTTCCCACGCTCTGCGTGGGAATGCACTCTGCGGACCGTCGAAGATGACTTACTGTTGTTCCAGATACCCCTCCACAATCGCGGAGAAATCCTTGCCGCCGTCACCGCGCAGGCTCATGGCCTGGAACAGCTGCTGAGCCACCGCACCCAGAATCACAGGCTGGTGCGCCACTTTTGCCGCGTCCGTGGCAAGCCCCAGGTCCTTGAGCATCAACTCCGCGCTGAAACCACCGGTGTAGCCGCGCGAGGCGGGGGCGGTTTCGACGATGCCCGGCCACGGGTTGTAGATTTCCGAACTCCAGCACCGCCCGGTCGAGCTGTTGATCACGCCGGCAAGCACCCGTGCGTCGATGCCCAGGCTGTTGCCCAGCGCCATGGCTTCCGAGACGCCGATCATCGAAATGCCGAGCAGCAGGTTGTTGCACATCTTCGCAATCTGGCCCGTGCCCAGCTCGCCGCAATGCACGATGTTCTTGCCCATTTGCGCCAGGATCGGCTTGAGGCGGGCGAAGTGTTCAGGGTCGGCGCCGACCATGAAGGTCAGCGTGCCCGCCTGTGCGCCGCCGGTCCCACCCGAGACTGGCGCATCGCCCAGCGTCACCCCCTGATTGGCAGCAAGCGTCGCGACGTCGCGAATAGTTTGGGGGTCGATGGTGCTGCAGTCCACCGCAGGCACCCCCGCTGCGATGCCGGCCAGCACACCGTCGTCGTTCAGGTAAACGCTGCGCACATGGGCGGCGGCCGGCAACATAGTGATGACCAGCTCGGCGCCTTGTGCCGCGTGTTTCGGTGATTCGGTGATACGCCCGCCCAGCGTGGCAAGGTCGGCGAGCACCTGCTGATTGAGGTCGAACAGGTTGAGGTCGTGACCGGCCTTGATCAGGTTCCGCGCCATGGGTGCGCCCATATTGCCCAGGCCGATGAATGCGATTTTCATGGTGGTTCTCTCCGCTAAAAAGCGATGCTTTTGTAGGAGCGCGCTTGCCCGCGAACACGGTTTTCCTGCACCGAATCTGGTAACTGACACACCATAATCGCGGGCAAGCGCGCTCCTACAGATCTATCTCAAATTGATCGTCGTATTCACCCCGTCATTGACGCTGTCGTCATCGAACCAGCGGCTGGTGACGGTCTTGGTCTGAGTGTAGAACTGCACCACTTGTTTGCCGTATGGCCCCAGATCGCCCAACTTCGAGCCACGCGAGCCGGTAAAGCTGAAGAACGGCACGGGCACCGGAATCGGTATATTGATGCCGACCTGACCGATGTCGATCTCGCTCTGGAACTTGCGCGCCGCCGCTCCGCTCTGGGTGAACAGGCCCACGCCGTTGCCGAACGGGTTGGCGTTCACCAGCTCGATGGCCTGATCCAGGGTGTCGACTTCCAGCACCACCAGCACCGGACCGAAGATTTCCTGTGTGTAGATTTGCATGGCGGTGGTCACCCCGGTGAACAGGGTCGGGCCGACAAAGTTGCCATCTTCGTAACCCGGCACGCTGATGCCTCGCCCGTCGAGTTCCAAGGTTGCGCCTTCCTGCACGCCGCTGTCGATCAAATCGAGAATGCGCTGCTTGGCCCGTCTGGAAATCACCGGCCCGACATCGGTGTCTGCCTCGTTGCCCGCGTTGACCGTCAGTCTCTGCGCCAGCGCTTTCAGATCCGGCACCCACTGTTTGGCCGCGCCCACCAGCACCACCGCCGATGTGGCCATGCACCGCTGCCCCGCCGCGCCGAAACCCGCGCCGACCAGCGCATTGAGGGTTTGCTCACGATTGGCGTCCGGCAGCACCACCGCGTGATTTTTCGCGCCCATCATCGACTGCACGCGTTTACCGTGTTTGCCTGCCAAGTCATACACGTGCGTGCCGACGGCGGTTGAACCGACGAAGGACACCGCCTTGATGTCCTTGTGGGTGCAGAGCGCGTCGACCACGTCTTTGCCGCCATGGACCACGTTCAATACGCCCGCCGGAACGCCCGCTTCCACCGCCAGTTCCACCAGCAACAAGGTCGACATCGGGTCTTGCTCGGAAGGTTTGAGCACGAAGGTATTGCCGCAAGCGATGGCCATCGGAAACATCCACAGCGGGATCATGGCCGGGAAGTTGAAGGGCGTAATCCCTGCGCACACGCCGATAGGCTGACGCAGCGTGTAGGTATCGACGCCGCCTGCGACGTTTTCAGCGAATTCGCCCATCTGCAAGGTGCCAATGGAGCACGCGTGCTCGACCACTTCCAGACCGCGAAAGATGTCGCCTTCGGCATCGGCAATGGTTTTGCCCTGTTCGGCGCTGAGGACCACGGCGATGCGCCTGGAATGCTCGCGGATCAGCGCCTGCAGCTTGAGCATGATGCGCATGCGGGCGCCAATGGGCGTATGCCGCCAGGTTTTAAAGGCGCTGTGCGCGGCCGCGACGGCGGCGTCCACCTCACTCGGTGTGGCGAACGGCACCTGGGCCAGCACTTGTTGCGTGGCAGGGTTGATGACGTCGAGCCAATCGCTCGTTTGCGAATCAACCCACTCGCCGTTGATCAGCAGTTTCACGCGCGCCACGGTGGTGTTGTTCTTATTCAATGAGGCGTTCATTTCAGCTATCTCCGTTCACTTCTCAAGTTCAGTTGCGCCGCCGCCGGGGCATGTGCACAGCCCGTTCAAGCTGGTTTGAATCGCGGCGGATCACGCTTCATCAGCGCCGTACAGACCAGCGCGATCAGCGCCAGGCCCAGCAGATAAGCGATCACGTAATGCGGGCTGCCGCCGCCGACCGCCAGCAGTTGGGTAGCGATCATCGGTGCGAAACCGCCGCCCAGCACACCCGCCAGTTGCACCGAGACAGAGATGCCGCTGTAGCGGATTTCCGTCGGGAACTGCCGGGCGAACAACAGCGATTCCGGCGCATACAGGATCGGGAAAATCACGCCGACCGCCAGCACCATCGCCCACCACACCAGTTGAGGTTCGCGGGTGCCGAGCATGGCGAAAAAGGGATAGACGAACGCGCAGAGCAGCAGAAGCCCGGCGAAATACAGACGTTTCTGGCCCACCCGATCGGACAGCGCCCCGCACAGCGGCATGGTGACCAGCGACAACGCAGCGCCTGCGGTAATCGCGTTCAAGATGTCGCCGCGGGGGATTTGCAGCTGGTTGGCGGCATAAGCCAAGGCGAACGTGACCGACATGTAGAACCAGGCGTTCTCGGCCGTGCGCGCGCCGATGATGGTCAGGGTTTCCCGTGGGTGATCGCGAAAAACCCGGAACAGCGGCACTTTCACGGCAATTTTTTCGTGCTTGAGCTTTTCGAAATCAGGCGATTCCGGGACCTTGAGGCGGATCAGCCAGCCGACGCCCAACAACACAATGCTGGCCAGAAACGGCAGGCGCCAGCCCCAGCTGAGCATGTCGGCTTCCGGCAGTTTCGCCACCAGGCCCATCGCGAGCGACGCCAGCACCAGGCCTGCCCCGACGCCGGTCTGCGGCAGGCTGCCATAGAAGCCCTTCTTGCCTTCGGGTGCGTGTTCGACGGCCATCAGCACCGCCCCGCCCCATTCGCCGCCGACCGCCATGCCCTGCAAGAAACGCATGGCGACCAGGATCACCGCGGCCCAATAGCCGATCTGCTCGTAAGTGGGGATCAGGCCGATGATGATGGTGGGAATCCCCATCAGCATCAGGGTAAACAGCAGCATGGATTTACGGCCGATCCTGTCCCCGAAGTGCCCGAACACCACGCCCCCTAATGGACGTCCGAGAAAGCCCACGGCGTAGGTCGCAAACGCTGCGAGCACCCCCATGATCGGGTCCAGGGCAGGGAAGAATATCTTATTGAAAATCAGGGCGGCGGCGGTGCCGTAGAGGAAAAAGTCGTACCACTCGATGGTGGTGCCCGCCATGCTGGCAGCGCCGGCCAGTCGGTAGGATCTGGCTTTCTTTGCCGGGCCGGCGTCGAGGGCGTCGACACCTGCGGTCAGTGCGTTCTTCATAAACTCCTCCGCTTATTATTGTTGTGCAGGGTGTTATGGCGTGTGGGTGGTGCTGTGTTTGTAGGGCGTGGTTCTCGCCTCACGTGTAGGAGCGCGCTTGCCCGCGATTGCGGTACATCAGTGCCGAAGAAGGCATCTGACACGACGCAATTCGCGGGCAAGCGCGCTCCTACATGGCGGTCGTATCACTGGGCGCATTGGAGTATAGATGTGCAAACTTCTAATAAAAACGCACATAAAAGCAGGTTCAACATGCAAAAAAACATCACGTCCCTGGGTGCTCTGAACTGGGACGATTTGAAGTTTTTCCTGGAGGTCGCCCGCACCCGCAAGGCCAGCACGGCAGCCAAACGCCTGTCGGTCGATTACACCACCGTGTCGCGCCGGATCAATTCGCTGGAAACCTCGCTGGGTACGTTGCTGTTCGAAAAGTCGCGCAATAACGGCTTCATCCTTACCGCTGAAGGCCAGCGTCTGCTGGGGTCGGCCGAGTCCATCGAAAGCACGCTGCACATGGCCTGCGAGCAGGTGTCCGGGTCGGGCGTTGCATTGTCGGGGCATGTGCGCATGGGGTGCACCGAGGGGTTCGGCAGCTTTTTCATCACCCCGCAACTGAGCCGGTTCACTGACGCCTATCCGGCTATCTCGGTGGACATCCTGCCCCTGCCGCACTTCATCAGCCTGTCCAAGCGCGAGGCGGACATCGTCATCGCCCTGGAGCGTCCGGAGCACGGGCCCTACGTGTGCTGCAAACTGTGCGACTACAGCTTGCGGCTGTACGCCACCCAGTCCTTTCTGGACAACCACGGGCCGATCAATGCTGTAGACGACCTGGCCGATCAGCCTTTTATCAGTTACGTCGACGACCTGGCGTTCAGCTCGGAGCTGCTGTACCTGAGCAACCTGCTGCCCGGCGCCCACGCGAATCTGCGCAGCACCAGCGTGATCGCGCAGTACGTGGCGGCGTTGCAGGGACGAGCGCTGGCGATACTGCCGTGCTTTCTGGCAGCACAGGATGCGAGGTTGCTGCCGGTGCTGGAACAGGAAGTGAACATCACGCGACAGTTCTGGATGTATTGCCGGGAGGATTTGCGCAAGTTGAAACGGATTACGTTGCTGTGGGATTACATCCGGGAGACGGCCGAGCAGAACAAGGCGTTTTTGTTGGGGGGAACGAGGGGGATGGGTTTTTTGGATTGAGTTCGATTTCCAGGCTCGTCCACAACTTGTAGGAGCGCGCTTGCCCGCGATAGCAGTGGGTCAGTCACCTTCTCCGGCACAGACACACCGCATTCGCGGGCAAGCGCGCTCCTACAGGAAGGAGGCGGCCCCGTTATCGGGGCCGCACCCGATCAATGCAACGCGTTTTCCCGGTTTTTCGTAACGTCGGCCGCTTTGACTTCACCGTTGCTCTGCCCGAAACGACGCAGCACAAAGGTGCTGACCGCAGCGAGCTCGGTGTCGCTGTAAGCGCGAGCGAAGTCCGGCATGCGCTGGTCAACGCGTGCCGCCGCTCGCGTATGCCCTTCCAGCAGCGTGGCGACCACGTTGGTGCCCGCCGGGTCGTTGACCGTCTTGAGCCCCATTAACATCCCGGCCGGCGACTGGTTGCCGGTGCCGTCCAGACGATGGCAGGCCGCACAGGCTTCAGCAAAGATCTTGTGCCCCAAACCGTTGGCGGCCTGATCGTTGACCTTGGCCGCAGGCCGCGCAACACCTTCGCTGCGAGCCGGCGTCGACTTGAGGTAAACGGCAATGGCTTTCAGGTCCGCCGGCTCAAGGTATTGCAGGCTGTGCTCGACGGCGTCAGCCATCGGGCCGCCCGCCCCGCCGTAACCCGGTGCGTAACCCTGGCTCAGGTAGCTGACCAGCGATGCTTCCGGCCAGGCGCCGATCCCGTACTGGTTATCCGAACTGATGTTGTACGCGCGCCAGTTGCCCAGCTCGCCACCGGCCAGGGAATTGCCCTTGCTCATGGCCTGGAAGATGTTGCGCGGGGTATGGCATTCGCCACAGTGACCCGGCCCTTGCACCAGGTACGCCCCACGGTTCCATTCCGCCGATTTCTTGTCGTCCGGCACGAAGCGTTCATTGGAGGCGAACATCGCGTTCCAGAAAAACATGCCCCAGCGCTGGTTGAACGGGAACGACAGGTCGTTCTCGGGCGGCTTCTGGCTGATTGGCTCCAGGCTGAACAGGTAGGCCTTGATCGCCAGAATGTCTTCGCGGGACATCAACGTGTAGGACGTGTACGGGAAGGCCGGGTAGTAGTGCTTGCCGTCCTTGCCGACGCCTTTTTGCAGGGCGCTGACAAAATCATCATCGGTCCAGTTGCCGATGCCGGTCTCTTTGTCCGGGGTGATGTTGGGCGAGTAGATCGTGCCGAATGGCAGCTTGAACGACAGGCCACCGGCAAACGGTTTGCCGCCTGGCGCCAGGTGACAGGCGACGCAGTCGGCGGCGCGGGTCAGGTACTCGCCTTTGCTGATCAGCACGGGATCGGCGGCCTGGACCGACAGGGCAAAAGCGGCACTCACCAGCGCGAGCGCAATGTTAAACGTTTTCATAATGCGCTCCTCAAACAGTGAAATAGCCGACACGGCTCAGTGGCAGACGACGTTCACGCACGTTTGACGCGGCGTACAACGCATTGACCAGCGCAGCAGCGGCAGGCACCGCGCCCGTTTCGCCCACGCCACCCGGTGTTTCGACGCTGGGCATCAGGTGCACCTCCACCGACGGCGCGTCGCTCATGCGGATCTGGCGATAGGCGTGGAAGTTGTTCTGCACCACCTGGCCCTTCTCGATAAGAATTTCGTTGAACAGTGCCGCCGACAGCCCGAACAGGGTGCCGCCCTCCATTTGCGAGGCGACCGAGGTCGGGTTGTTGGCGAAGCCGCAGTCGATGACGGTGATCAGGCGCTTGATCTGAAAGCCCTTCTCGCCGTGCATTTCCAGCTCGACGATGGTGGCCACAAAGCTGCCGAACACCGAGCTGACTGCCACGCCACGGCCCTGACCTTTGGGCAGCGGGGTTTTCCAGTCGGCCAGTTCTGCGGCCTTTTTCAACACGGCTTGCGCACGTGGCTGCGCCTGCATCAGGCCCAGGCGATACTCGACCGGATCGGCCTTGGCGTTGTGCGCCAGCTCATCGATGAAGCACTCGACCGCGTAGGTGCTGCGCAGCGGCCCTACCCCACGCCACCAGGAAACCGGAATCACGTCCGGGTCCTGGCGGATGTAGCGCACTTGCAGGCTGTCGAGTGTGTAGATCGGATCAATCGCCACTTCGACGGCATCGCCGTCCACGCCGCTGTCAGGCAGCTTGCCGATGTAGGCGGCCACGACCGAAGCGCCGGCGATGCGGTGCTCCCAGCCCACCGGACGCAGGTCCTTGTCCAGCGCGGCATTGAGCCGGTCCACGTAATGCGGACGGTATTTGTCGTGGGTCATGTCCTCTTCGCGGCTCCAGATCAGCTTGATCGGGTAGCTGAGCTGGCGGGCGATGTCCACGGCCTGAAAAATGAAATCCGATTCCAGACGACGGCCAAAGCCACCGCCGATGAGCTGGTTGTGGATCACGACTTTTTCCACCGGCATGCCACAGACCTTCGCCGCACCCAACTGCGCAAAGCCCGGCGCCTGGCAGCCTACCCACAGCTCACACATGTCGGGGCGGACATGGGCCACGCAGGTCATGGGTTCCAGCGGCGAGTGCGACAGAAACGGTTGTTCATAAACCGCTTCAAAATGGCTCGGCGCGTTCTTCAACGCAGTGGCGATGTCGCCGGTCTGCTTGGCGAAGACGCCGTCTTTGGAACTGGCATCCATCAACGCCTTGTCCAGTTGCGCCGAATCGATGTTGGCGTGAGGGCCCAGGTCCCACTCGATTTCCAACGCTTTAAGCGCCTGCTGGCACGCCCAGAAGTTGGTGCCAGTAACCGCTACCGCATTGTCCAGACGGACCACGTCGCGAACGCCCGGCACTTTGCGGGCAGCTTCGTCCTTGACGCTGCGCAGCTTGCCGCCGAAAACCGGGCAGGTCAGCGAAGACGCAATGAGCATGTCGGGGATTTTCAGGTCGATGGTGAACACTGCCGAACCGTTGACCTTGTTCGGGGTGTCCAGCCGGGGGGCCGGCGTGCCGAGCAGCTTGAAATCGGCGACGGCCTTGAGCGCCACGTCCTTCGGTTCAGGCAGTGCCGAGGCGGCGGCGACCAGTTCACCGTAACCGGCTTTCTGTCCGTTGGGGCCCAGCACCTGACCGGCTTCGGCGTGGCACTGGCTCGGGGCGACTTTCCAGCGCAGGGCTGCCGCCTGGATCAGCATCACGCGGGCAGTGGCGCCTGCACGGCGCAACGGTTCCCAGGCGTAACGCGTCGAGGACGAGCCGCCGGTGGCCTGAAATTGCAGCACGTTGTCGGTGTAGAGGTCGGCGTTGGGCGGCGCTTCCTCGATACTGACCTGACTCAACGGCACTTCCAGCTCTTCGGCCACCATCATCGCGATGCCGGTCTGGACGCCCTGGCCCATTTCGATTTTTGGCGAGATCAGCGTCACGCGGCCGTCCAGGCCCACGCGCACGAAGGCACCGAAGCCCAGCGAGGCGGCGTCGCCCAAACGTGCGCCACTCACGGCCTCGGCGGCGAAGCTGCGCGTGACCAGCGGCGGCAGCCAGGCGCTGACCATCAAGCCGCCCAACGACAGCGCGCTGCCCTTGAGCAAGCCGCGTCGGGAGACCGTTGCAGTCGATCGTTTGTTATCTGTCATGGTCACTTCCTCAGGCCTTGCTGACGCTTTTGATCGCCGCACGAATACGCGTGTACGTCGCGCAGCGGCACAGATTCCCCGCCATCGCGGTGGTGATCTGTTCGTCATTGGCGTCCGGGTGAGCCTGCAGAAGTGCCACGGCCGACATGATCTGGCCCGGCTGGCAGTAACCGCACTGCACGACTTCATGATCAAGCCAGGCTTTCTGCACTTCCTGCCCGACCGGCAACTGAGCGATGGCCTCAATGGTGGTGATTTTGCGTCCCGCGACCGCGCTGACCGGCAACACACACGAGCGCACGGCCTGACCGTCCAGGTGCACGGTGCAGACGCCGCATTGAGCGATACCGCAGCCATATTTGGTGCCGGTCATGCCCAGCACATCGCGCAGGACCCACAACAGCGGCATGTCGTCGGAGACATCCACGTCGTGGTCCTGACCATTGATCAGTAGTTTTTGCATTGCAAACCTCTGGCATTCATCACGGGTAACCGCTGTTCATCACTCAAGCGATGCGGGTCCACAGCGGTGTCGGTAGTTTTTTCAAGTTGCATGCCCGGCGAGACATAGCCGCAGGGCTTTTAAAAGGGGCGCTTATTCTGGAGCCGCGTTCCAGGGCTCTGGCACGCGGTTCGGGTGACGCTTGAATAGAGGCAGATAAAAGGTTCTGAACGCGATGATACCTTCGCGCCAGCAAGCGGCAGAGCACTTTCGGAAACATTTTCAAATAGTTTAGAAATCTCTGAACTATGCATTTGAGGATATCTATTCTTTCCCCTCATCGGCCGCCCCTAAGATCGGCGCCAATAAAGGCGCCCGTCCAGTAAGAGACATGGCCCGAAGATTACGTTTTTTTTCAGTGAGTCACTGCCATGTTTGCCCGTTCCGGTTTGCGCCTGAGCGGTGCTGCGTCAGCTGTCCACCGTCATCTTTGGGGTCGATCAATGAAGCTGGAAATTTTCCGCACGTTATGGGGCTACACCGCTAGCAAGGCGCAGGCACTGGAGGAGTTGCGCGAGGCCGGGTTTGAAGGCATTGAAGCGCGCCTGCCACTGGCCGCCAGTGAACGCGCCGAATTCGCAGCGTTTCTTCGCGCCAATGACGTTGGCTACATCAGCACCGTCTTCACCGCTTACGACGTGTTGCCCGAGCAATCGGCGACGGTGGACGAACACCTGACGGACCTGGATAAAAAGCTGGGCTGGGCGGCCGAGCTGACGCCGCGCTTCGTCAACCTGCTGGCCGGCAATGACCGCTGGCAGCTGGCGCAACAAGTGGACTTCTTCGGCCGCGCCATGGAAGTCGCCCGCAAGCACGGCCAGATGTGTACGTTCGAAACCCACCGCGCCCGTTCGCTTTTCAATCCGTGGGTGACACTGGAATTGATTCGTCAGTTGCCGGACCTGCGCTTCACCAGCGACATGAGCCACTGGATCGTCACCTGCGAGCGCTTGCTCAATGATCCCGAAGATGACCTGAGTGCCTTCGTCGAGCGTGTCCATCACATTCAGGCCCGAGTCGGTTACGACCAGGGGCCGCAAGTCCCCCACCCCGCCGCGCCTGAGTACGCCAGGGAACTCGCCTTCCATCAGCAGCATTGGGAGGCGATCTGGCGCGCGCAGGAAAAAAGCGGCTATCAGGTCAGCACCCTGACCCCGGAATTCGGCGCCGACGGCTATCTGCATCACCTGCCCTTCACCAACGTGCCGGTGGCCGATCTGTGGTCGCTGAACGTGTGGATGGCCAAGGCCCAGCGCGAACATTTTCAACGCTTCACCCATACAACAAGCCGATAAGGAGCGTTTCGTCATGCCTGATCACATCCAAGCCAAGGCTGCCGGTGTCGCCAACTTCAACAGTATCCCCGTGGTCGACATCGCCGGGCTGTTCAGCGCCGACATCGGCCAGCGCCACGCCGTGGCCGATGAGCTGGGCAAGGCCGCCCGTGAAGTCGGGTTTCTGTACGTGAAAAATCACGGCATCGACCCGGCGCTGATCGACGGACTGCGCCAGGCCGCGAAGGACCTGTTCGCCCAGTCGCTCGACTACAAGATGCAGCACTACATCGGCACTTCGCGCAGCCACAAAGGTTTTGTGCCGGAGGGCGAAGAGGTTTACGCCAAGGGCAAGCCGGACCACAAAGAAGCGTTCGATATCGGGTTTGAGGTGGGTGATGAAGACCCGTTGGTGATCGCCAGGACGCCGCTGATCGGCGCCAACGAGTGGCCCGATCTGCCGGGTTTTCGCGCGGCCGTGGAAGCCTATTACGCGGCGGTATTTGCGCTGGGTCGCCGGTTGTTCGATGGCTTTGCACTGGCGTTGGGCCTGGAAGAGGGCTATTTCGAGGCACTGGTCACCCGCCCCCCCTCCAAACTGCGGCTGATTCATTACCCCTTCGATGGCGAAGCGCAGGATGCGCCCGGTATTGGTGCGCACACCGATTACGAGTGCTTCACCATGTTGCTCGCCGACAAACCGGGCCTTGAGGTGATGAACGATCAGGGCCAATGGATCGATGCGCCGCCCGTGGAAGGCGCGTTCGTGGTCAACATTGGCGACATGCTGGAGGTGATGACGGCTGGTACGTTCGTTGCTACAGCCCATCGGGTGCGCACGGTCAGCGAGGAGCGGTATTCCTTCCCGCTGTTTTACGCCTGCGACTTCCACACCCAGATTAAGCCGCTGCCGCAATTCGCGCAGGCCGGCAAGGATTACGAAGAGATCACCATCGGCGAACACATGTTCGGCCAAGCCTTGCAGACCTACCAGTACCTGCGGCGCAAGGTCGAAGCCGGCGAAATCAAGCTGTACGAAAAGGCGCGCAAGCCTTCGAGCTTCGGCCACTTGAAAAACCAGACGCAGGACGCGTCTTGATGCCGTTCAAACGACAACGCCTCAACACCAGCCGTGCCCTACCTTACTGACGTGGAGTCATCGACGATGCGCAACAAAATGAACTCAGTTGTCCGCTTGACCGTGCTTGCTGCTGCCGTCCTGGGCGCCACCGTGGCCCACGCCGCTTCGACTGTAACGCCGGGCCAGTTCAAGGTCGGAATGGAAATCACCTACCCGCCGTTCGAGTCCTACGATGAAAAGAAAAACGTGGTGGGTTCCGATCCTGACCTGTCCCGCCTGCTCGCCAAGCACATGGACCTCAAACCTGAGTTCATCGACACCAAGTTTTCCAGCCTGATTCTCAGCCTGAATGCCGGTCACTATGACGCGATCATCTCGGGCATGTACATCACCCCCGAGCGCCAGACCCAGGCGCAGACCATCGCGTACGCCAAGACCGGTGCGGCGATCATGGTCCTCAAGGACAGCCCGCTCAAACCCAAGGTGCCGGAAGACCTGTGCGGCCTGAAAGTCGGGCTCGAAAAAGGCACCACGTGGGTGGCCCAGTTCAACAAGCTTTCTACCGATTACTGCGTCCCGAACAACAAGGGCGCGATTTCGGTCAGCGAATTCCCGTCTGCGCCTGAAGTGACGCAGGCGCTGCTGTCGGGCAACGTCCAGGCCCAGGTAGAAATCGACGGCGCCGCCGGCATGATCGCCGAACGCACCAAAGGCCGCGTGGTGGTCAGCACCGAGCATTCGATTTATCAGCAGACCTTGGGCATCTACGTGAAGAAGGGTAACGACGAGCTGTATCAGGCGCTGCTCAAGGCCTTCGACGAGACCAAGAAGTCCGGTGAGTACGCGGCGCTGTTGAAGAAATACAACCTGGAAGAACCGGCTAACTGATGCGTTGAGTTCTTCTGTAGGAGCGCGCTTGCCCGCGATGACATTGGTACATTCGATATATCTCTGTCGTCTGTAACACCTTTCGCGGGCAAGCGCGCTCCTACAAGGTTTTTGCTGCTTGAGGTGTACATGCAATTCGAATGGTCCTACTTTTTTTCTCTGTTTTCGGTCTCGGACTTCTGGGAATCGTGCATCACGGTCATCGAGCTCAGCGCGCTGGGCTGGTTCATCGGGATGCTGCTGGGTTTCCTGCTGGCCTCGGCCAAGCTCTCGACCAGCCGCTGGATCAGCGTCCCGGCGTCGATTTATATCTGGTTTTTCCGTAGCGTCCCGCTGTTGGTGCTGGTGGTGTTCGTCTACAACCTGCCGCAGATGTTTCCGATCACCCGGGACGTGTTGTCCAACCCGTTCTACTCCGGCCTGCTGGCGCTCGTCGTCACCGAAGCAGCGTACATGGCAGAAATCCACCGTGGCGGCTTGATTTCAGTGGCCAAGGGTCAGAAAGAAGCCGGCCGCGCCTTGGGCGTCGGGCTGATCGGCATGCAGCGTTTGATCGTGATCCCACAGGCATTTCGGATTTCTCTGCCCACGCTGATCAACGAATACATCACGGTGGTGAAACTCACCTCACTGGTGTCGGTGATTTCCCTGACCGAACTGCTGACCGTGGGCCAACGCCTGTACGCGCAGAACTTTCTGGTGATGGAAACCCTGTCGGCAGTCGCGGTGTATTACGTGTTGATCGTCACGGTGTTCGGCTGGCTGTTCCACTGGCTCGAACAGCACCTGGAACTGAACAACCGTAAGCCGCAGACCCTCGATGATGCGAGCCTGCAACGCCTGCGCGCGACGCTGGTGGCGCAACCGTCTGCCGCCAGACACGCCGTATCCGGCCCTGGCTCGGCGCCGGCTTTGCAGCTGGTGAACATTCATAAAAGCTACGGCCAGCATGAGGTGCTCAAGGGCATCACCCTGGACGTGAGCGTCGGACAGGTGATCTCCATCATCGGCCCGTCCGGGTCGGGCAAGACCTCGCTGATTCGTACGATCAACAGCCTGGAAAGCATCGACAAGGGCGAGATCATTCTCTTCGGGGAAGGCTTCATTCACGCGGGCGACAACCCTAATGCACCGCAGATCCGTCGAGGCGTGCAGCGCATCGGCATGGTGTTCCAGAACTTCAACCTGTTCCCGCACCGCACCATCCTCGACAACGTCACCCTTGCCCCGCGCTATCACGGCCGCGACAAAGCCATCAGCGAACAACGCGCTTACGCCCTGCTGGACAAGGTCGGGCTGCTGGCCCACGCGCTGAAATACCCGCATCAGTTGTCGGGCGGCCAGCAGCAACGGGTAGCCATCGCCCGGGCGCTGGCGATGGACCCGCAGATCATGCTGTTCGACGAGCCAACCTCGGCGCTGGACCCGGAATTGGTGGGTGACGTGCTGAAGGTCATCGGCGACCTGGCCAAAGAAGGCATGACCATGCTAATCGTGACCCATGAGATGGATTTCGCGATGTCGATTTCTGACCGGGTGATCTTCATGGAGAACGGCGTGGTGCAACTCGATGCCCCACCCGCCACCATTCGCGCGACCCAGAGCGGGGAGCGGATCAAGCAGTTTATGGGGGTTTGATTTCACCGCCACCCGCCTTGTTGGAGCGAGGCTTGCGGACGTCACAAATCCAACATCAACCCACTCAGCCGCTTGACCTTGCGCCGCAGCGCTTCTTCAAACACGCCCTGCCGGGGCTCGATCAGGCTGAACCAGTTTTTCGCCCGGGTAATGCCGGTGTAGATCAGCTCCTTGGTCAGCACCGGGTTCAGCGCTTCCGGCAGAATCAGCGCCGTGTGCGCGAACTCCGAACCCTGCGATTTGTGCACCGTCATCGCGTACACGGTCTCCACATCATTCAACCGGCTTGGCAGCACAAACCGCACGCCGCCATTGCCATCGTTGCGCGGGAACGCCACACGCAAGGCCTGACGCTGTTCTTGCGGAGCACCTTCCGGCATGCGCAAGGCGATGCCGATGTCGCCGTTCATCAAGCCCAGCCCGTAATCGTTGCGGGTCATCAATACCGGGCGCCCTTCGTACCACTGCTGATCGCTTTCGATCAGGCTGGCATCGGACAGCGTCCGCGTGATGCGCTGATTCAGACCTTCCACGCCCCACGGCCCTTTGCGCACCGCGCACAGCAGCTGGAACTCGTCGAAGGCGCCCAAGACCGCACGCGCCCATTCGGTCCAGCGCGGGTCCTCAATCGGTGCCTGGGCATCCGGACGCTGCGCCGCGAGCACACCGAGGTAATGCCGGTAACCCTGCGGGCCGCCGCCATGGCCGTCGAGCAACAAGCGGCTGAACGCCCGATCGTGTTCACCCTTGAGCGCCAGGGAAAACAGATCCTGATAGGCCCCGCCCGCCAGCAGCGCGCGCGCCTGTTGATCCTGTTGCTGGTTGACCAACTTGGCCAGCTGACCAATGCCGCTGCCCTGCACGAAGCGACGGGAGTGGCGCAGCATCACCACTTGTTGCGCCAACGGATATTGCGCGTCGCTGCCGGGCGTCAGGCCGCTGCGACTCAAGTCTTCGCCACTGACCGACTCCAGCCACGTCTGGGTCCCAGGGCTGTACAGACCCGCTTCGGCGTCGCGACACAAATCCCCGAGCACCGCCCCGGCTTCCACCGAGGCCAGCTGATCCTTGTCGCCCAGCAGAATCATGCGCGCATGGGGCGGCAGTGCGTCCAGCAGGTTAGCCATCATTTCCAGGTCGATCATTGAGGCTTCGTCCACCACCAGCACGTCCAGCGGCAGGGGGTTGCCCGCGTGATGACGGAAGTGGCGCGTGCCGGGGCGGCTGCCCAATAGGCGGTGCACGGTGGTGACGTCGCTGGGGATTTTTTGCCGCACGGCCTCCGGCACTTCCAGCGACTGCACCTGATGGCTGATGGATTCGGTCAGGCGCGCGGCCGCCTTGCCAGTGGGGGCTGCGAGCCGGATACGCAACGGCTTGCCCTGCTCCACGGCGGGCGACTGCAGCAATGCCAACAGGCGCACGACGGTGGTAGTTTTCCCGGTGCCGGGCCCGCCAGTGATGATGCTGAATGCGCCGCGTGTGGCGATGGCGCAGGCGAGTTTTTGCCAGTCGATCAGCGCACCCGGCGATGAGTCGGCAGGGCCAAACAACGCATCAAGGCGCTGCGTCAAATCTGTCGGCGCCGGTTCAATCTGGCTCAAACGCAGGCGCAACGCCGCATCGATCCGCCGCTCGTAGGTCCAATAACGGCGCAAGTACAGGCGCCGATCCGACATCACCAACGGCTTGCTCGCCGCCGCCTCGCGGGTGTCCCCGGCCTGAGCGACCAAGGTGCTGTCTGCCAGTGCCTGGCACCATTCGGCACCGTTGAGCGCGACCAGTAACTGCGAGGGCAGCAGCATCGGCCCGGTCTGGGCGTCCCCTTCGGGCGGCAGCGACAGGGCGAAATCGGGTTCTTTAAGGGTTTCGTACAGGTCAAGGCACACGTGTCCGTGGCCTAGTTGGTGACTGGTCAATGCCGCTGCCAGCAACACCAAGGGGTCTGCCTGGGGGTCGAGCTCGCTGAGAAACGCCACGAACGCCTTATCGAGCGCGCGCAACCAGCCACGCTCAACCCAGCGCGCCAGCAACAGCAGCAGGTCGTTTACGTCGGTCAGCGGTTTCAGGTCGGCGAGGCTTTGCGCGTCCAGCGTCGTGGGCATCAGGTGGGCAAAGGAACGGCTCATGCGAAGTCTCCTGACAATACGTTTTCCTGAACGGGCGAGCGGCCTTGAAACAGCAGGTCCAGGCCTTCGATCAGCGCTCGCGGCGGACGTGTAAACCAGGCGCCCTGACTCGGCGCCCGGCTACCGCGAACGAACAGATACAGGGCGCCGCCCATGTGCCGGTCGTAGTCGTAATCGGCCAGACGCGCCTTGAGCTGACGATGCAGCGCAAGCAGGTACAACACGTATTGCAGGTCATAGCGGTTGTCGAGGATGGCGGCCTGCATGGCCTCCTCGGTGTAAGCGTCGTCGTCCACGCCCAGCCAGTTGGATTTGTAGTCGGCCACGTAATAGCGGCCCTGATGCTCGAACGTCAGGTCGATGAAGCCCTTGAACATGCCGTTGAGCATGTGGGTTTCAGCGGCAGCGCGCGGTGCGCCGTTGTGGGTGTAGCGGCGGACCAACGCGTCCATGTGCGCGACGTCCACCTTATGGCTGGCAAACCAGAACTCCATCTCGACCCGGTATTGGTTGGGCTGATCCAGTTCGCACAACGCCACTGGCTGATCATCGGCGGCCAGACGCAACGGCACGGTGAGCAAGTGCTGCAGCCAGTCGGTCAGGGCGACAATCCATCCTTCCCAGCCGCGTCGGTTGCAGCGTCTGGCCACCGCGCTTTCCAGCGCCGCGCGATCATGGCCAACACTCGGGAACCCTTCGCCGCCGGCCCATTCCAGCAAGCCGTGCAGAAAGGTGCCGGGGTTCGGTCCGCGCGGGAATCGGTGTATATCGGCGCCGCTGACCGACACCTCGCGCGGCGCGTCCGGGTCCAGGCGTTCATCGTCAAACAGCTTCTGCGCTTGCGGGCTGTCCGGGGATTGATCGCCGCTGTCGGTGATGGTGTCGCCGATGCGCAACGCACTGTAGGACGCAATCCACCAGTTCTCCTTCGCGCTGCGCCGGGGCACGCGCAACTTGACCAGCGCGGCGTCATTGCGGGGCGGGACAAACATCTGCGCCGCCGGCTCAGGCACAGGTTCCACGCTCAGTGAAGGGGCGTCTTCGGTCAGCGCGCGCAACCAGCTTTTCAGGCCGGTGGATTCGGTCAGTGCAGCGCCGCCCCCGAGCAAATAGCCCAGCGCTGAACGGTGCAGGATCGAGCTGCCCTGATTGCCGCGCTTGAGGTCAGCGACCCCCAGCCAGCAAGCGTGGCGCGCCCGGGTCAGCGCCACGTAAAGCAGCCGCAAGTCCTCTGCCAGACGTTCGTCGTCCGCTTGTTCGATCAGCGCAGCGGTGGGTTTCAGGCTGATCTGCGCGTGGCCGTGTTCGTCGTGAAAATGCAGCGGCAGGCGGCTGCCATCCACCGGTTTGGTCGAGCAAATGAACGGCAAAAAGACCAGCGGATATTCCAGCCCCTTGGACTTGTGGATGGTCACCACCTTGACCAGTTGCTCGTCGCTTTCCAGGCGCAGGATTTGCTCCTCGCCCGCCTGACCGGACAACGCCAGGTGCTCGCTCAGATGACGAATCAATGCTTGCTCGCCGTCCAGTTCGGCGGAGGCCTGCTGCATCAGCTCGGACAGATGCAGCAGGTTGGTCAGCACCCGCTCGCCATCGCTGCGCACGATCAGCGACTGCGGCATTTTGAAGTCATGTAGCAAGCGTCGCAGCATCGGCAGCACGCCCTGAGTGCGCCAGATCGCGCGATAGCCCCGGAACTGCATCACCCGGGTTTCCCAGGCCAGTTCGTCCTGATTGAGCAGTTCAAGCTCGGCCAGCGGCAAATCCAGAGTGATACACGCCAGAGCCGCGCGCAGCGTTCGCTCTGAATCCGGTTCGGCGCAGGCTTTGAGCCAGGCCAGCAGATCGTGAGCCTCTTGGGCGGCGAACACCGAATCCTTGTCGGACAGGTAAACGCTGCGCACGCCTCGGGCCGACATTTCGGCGCGAACGGCCTGCGCTTCCTTGCCGTCGCGCACCAGGATCGCGATGTCCGCCGGCACCAGGCCTCGCAGGGGTTCGTCGGGTTTGGCAAAACCTGCGCTGCCCTGCTGACCTGCGTTCAACAGCCGCGATATTTCGCTCGCACAGCTGGCGGCCAGTTGCTGGCGGTACAGCGTGCCTGACACCGGCTGATCACTTTCCAGGTGCCAGATGCTGAGCGCTGGCGCGACCAGACCGTCCACCTGAAACTGCTCCTTGCGGCCCTGGGACGCGACCGAAACAAACGGTACCGGGTTGGCATGGGCATCGCGAAAGTAGAACGCGCCACGCCCGGTCGCGCTGGTTTCGGCACGGGCAAACACGTGGTTCACCGCGGCGACCATGGCGTGGCTGGAGCGGAAGTTGGTGTCCAGCGTGTGCCAGCGACCGTGCGTGGCCTGACGCGCGCGCAGGTAGGTGTAGATGTCGGCACCGCGAAAGGCGTAGATCGCCTGTTTCGGGTCGCCGATCAAAAACAGGCCGGTGTCGTCAGCGCTGCGTTCGAGCTGATAAATGCTGTCGAAGATCCGGTACTGCACGGGGTCCGTGTCCTGGAATTCGTCGATCAGCGCGACAGGGAATTGCTCACGAATCAGGGTCGCGAGCCGCTCGCCCCCGCTGCCCCTGAGCGCGGCATCCAGACGCAACAGCATGTCGTCGAAACCCATTTCGGCGCGTCGGCGTTTTTCTTCCTCAAAGCGCGCCCCCACCCACTGCGCGGCGTGTTCAAGCACCGCGGCGTCGGGGGTGGGGAGTGTATCGAGGGCGACTTTCAGCTCTACCATCGCCTCGAAGGCCGGGTGCGAGGGCGGGTTGCTCTTCCACGCTTCGGCGATGCCATCGGGGGTCAGGCGCGTAAAACCGGTGCCCAGATCGAGCTGCTCCTGCGCCTCGTCATTGGCCCAGGCGATGAGCTTGTCGAACCACGGCCGGAAGTAGCGCTCCTGCATCTTGCGCCCATCGACCACTTTGCACTGCACGCCGTCGATGCAGATCGCGTGGAGCTCGGCGGCCCAATTGGCCCAGGGTGACTTCAGCTCTTTCAGGGCTTCGCGCCGTTCGTGAATCGACTGCTCGATCAACTGCGCGGGGGTTTGAGTCGCGGGCGCTCGATCACTGCCGAACAGTGCGCGCACGCGAGGCAGCAGCGCCGCCGGGCCGCCCCAATGAGTGCGTACCCAGTCCAGCGCGTCGCCCGTCATGGGGTAGCAGAACTTGCGCCAGTAGTCGCGCAGGACCTCGCTCAGCAAATCGGTGTGATCGGTTTCGAGCGTTTGAGTAAACAGGCTTCCGCTGTCGAACGCATGTTCACGCAGCATGCGCTGGCACCAACTGTGGATGGTCGACACTGCGGCTTCGTCCATCCATTGCGCGGCGATGTCCAGACGGCTCGCGCAGGCAGGCCACTGCTCGGCGTCGAACTCATCGCGCAGGTCAGCGATGAGGGCGTCAGGCGCTTCGATCTCATTACGAAAGAAGCGCGCGGCGTCGGCCAGGCGGGTACGGATCCGATCACGCAATTCTTTGGTGGCGGCGTCGGTGAAGGTCACCACCAGAATCTGCGGCGGTAGCAATTCGCGGCCGAATCCGCACAGCTCACCGCCATGGCCAAGCACCAGGCGCAAGTACAGCGCGGAAATGGTGAAGGTCTTGCCGGTGCCTGCACTGGCTTCGATCAGTTGGCTGCCCTTGAGCGGAAAGCTCAGGGCCAACGGTTTAGTGATTGGGTTATTCATGCGCCGGCCTCCTCGCTGGAAAGTGATTGCCATGGCGCCTCGAAAATCGGTTTGTACAGCGCGTCGCACCAACCGACGAACTCTTCGCTCTCGAGCAGCGCATTGAAATCCGGAAACTGTCGGGCCAATGCCGCACTTTCCCGGCGCTCTCCGTCGGTGGTCTGCCCGTCGCCCTCGTAGGCCTTGCGTGCAGCGGCCTCGGCTTTTGTCGGTTCGGTCTGGCCGAGCCAGGCGAACGCGGTCTTCACCGCTACGGGCAGCGGCCTTTGCATGCCCTGCTGCCAGGCAAGCAGCAAGTCGTCGAGCGTGCGCACGGCATGGCTTTTTTCCAGCGGCGACAAGAGCAGGGTTTCGTCGCTCGCAACCAGCGCGGTGGTCAACGGCATGTCGCAGGCGCACGCCACCAGATGGTTTACCCACGGCCGTGTCAGGCGGTGCCATTTGCGGGTCTTCTTGCCGCCAATCGAATTCGGAATTGCAGTGATTGAGAGCAATTCCCGCGCAGCGTTCTGATGCAAACCATCGACCCAGCCGTCCAGCTCGATGCCTTCATGCTGGTAGGTCACCGGCAGCGCGCTGTCCAGGCGCTCTGGCCAGCGTGTCAGCAACGCGTGATAACGCTGAACCAGATCGGGCAGCGGCTCCATCAGTTCGGTTTGCAGGCTGGTGCCGAAGCCGGCCATGGGCAACAGACCACTGCCCTGCAGGCGGGAGGCTTGGCTTTGAAGCGCTACGTTTACGTGATCAGGTTGGGTCAGTGCGGCTTGCAGGAGGCTGTCGGTCAGGCCGTAACGCTCCAGCGCGTCGAGCACAAAAGGCTCCTCATCGGCGAGGGGTGCCTGGGCCACTTCAAAGAAGATCTTTAGCCGCTGACTGAAAAAATGTTTGACCGGATTACGCAGGAAATCCTGCAGCTGCATGAGGTTCAGCGGTTCTTCTTGCTCATGTTTCGTCAGCTGCGGTTGTTCTGGCATCGCGACGGCGGCCTCGTGCAGCACCTGCCACTCCCGGGCGAAGCTGAAAAAATCCGGGCTCTCGTGAAAGTACTTGGCGCTGAACGGTTGCAGCGGATGTTCATGGGTCAGCGCGTGCATCAACTGCTGGCCTGGGTCGCGTTTGCTGGCATCTTCCGGTTCGACGGCGTCTGCCAGTCTCCAGCCGTTGGACACGTGATCGCGTAACTGCCCGATCAGCACCGACGCCGGGCGCTCCGAGTTATCCCGAATACTGCGGCCGACCCAGCTGATGTACAGCTGCTCGCGCGCGGAGAGCAGCGCTTCAAGCAACAGGTAGCGGTCGTCTTCACGCCGGGAGCGGTCGCCAGGGCGATAGTCGCTGCCCATCAAGTCGAAATCCAGCGGCGGCTGCGCGCGGGGATAATCGCCGTCGTTCATGCCGAGCAGGCAGACCACTTTGAACGGTATCGCACGCATCGGCATCAACGTGCAGAAGTTGACCGAGCCTGCCAGAAAGCGCTGGGACAGTCGTCCTTGGTCAAGGCCTGCCAGCCAGGCCTCACGGACCACGGTCAGTGACAGCTCTTCGTACAGGCCGACCGATTCGCAGGTTTCCAGCCAGGTCTCGCGCAGGGTTTCCAGTTGGCCCAGCAGGTAGTCGTCGTGCTCACTGTCGGCGGTAAAAAACAACTGCATGATGGCTTGCAGCCGCTTGCCCCACACTGGCGGTTCGGCCGGTTGTGACAGCTCTTTGTGGGCCACTTGCAGCGCGTCAATCAGCGACACCAACGGGCCAATAAGCGCGGCATCCAGACCGCCGATTTCGTCGTACGGCTCTATGCCTTCGTACGCAGCACCGGCGCCGACGGCGTAACCCAGCAGCATGCGTCGCAGCCCGAAATGCCAGCTGTTCTGTTCAAGCTGCTCTGGCAGCCCAAGCCCCGCGCGCTGTTGTGCGTTCAACCCCCAACGCACACCGGCGCCTTCAATCCAGCGATGCAGGGTTGGCAGGTCTCGCTCGTTGATGGCGAACCGGGCCCTGAGGGCCGGAACGTCCAGCAGGTCAAGAATTTCGCTGACCGGAAAACGGCTGTCCGGGATCTTCAGCAAGTGCTCAACCGCGATCAACAGCGGTTCGCGGCCCCGCTGTCCCTGGTCGGCCAACGTGAAGGGAATGAAGCGTCGATCGTCGCGGTCCAGTTGCCCGAACACGGCGCGGATGTGCGGGGCGTAGCTGTCAATGTCGGGGACCATGACGATGATGTCGCGAGGGCGCAGATCCGGGTCTTTGCTGAACCGCGCGAGCAGTTGATCATGCAGCACTTCGACTTCGCGCTGGGCACTGTGGGCGATGTGAAAGCGAATCGACCTGTCTTGCTTCAGGTCAACGGCTGGCCAGTGCTCGCGTGTTTCGTTCAGCGGGCGCAGATCAAGAATGTCGTCCTGCAGCTGGTTCAGGATCGTCTGGGGCTCGCTTTCGCTGAACAGGTCGATGCGCCCATCCCTGAATGCCGACCGGTAGTTGTTGGGGTCATCGTGGCTGTCGAGCAGATTGATGTAGTCACGGCCCTGCTTGCCCCAGGCAGCCAGCAACGGATGGGCATGCTGGTGCAGTGCGTCCGGGTTGAGCACCACCGGCATACCGGGTTTGCGCGATTGTCGTTTGTATTCGTGCCGCAGCAGGTCTTTGTCGGCAACGATGTCAGCCCAATGATGGCGACACGGGTTATGCACACACAGCAGGACTTGGCTGAATGTTGCCAGCCCGGCCAAAGCCTCCAGGGCTTGAGCCGGTAGCGAAGAGATGCCAAACACGATGACCCGTGCGGGCAGCCCAGGCGGCGCCTCGGCCATCTGTTTGATGCGCTCCATGAAGCGTTGATGGACGCCGGCGCGGCTTTGCGCCATGCCTTCTTCCCCGACATCCACCAGCAACGCGCGCCAGAGCTCTGCTTGCCAGCAGTTCTCGGGTTTCAAAGGCTTGGCTTCGCCTCGGACGTTTCTCAGTTGGTGGCGGCCTGCGGCCCAGTCTTCCAGCCAGTCGGCACGGTACACCTGGTATTGGTCGAAGAGATCGGCGAGGCGTTCGGACAGCTGATAGCGTTTTCGCAGGTCAGTGTCTGCCGTCAGGAATCGGCGCAGCGGTTCAAAGTGTGGCTGGGTGATGAGTGCGGGAAGGAGACGCATGAGGCGCCAAGTCAGTGGGGCTTTGTCGAGCAGCGAGGTGAAAGGGATCTCTTCGCGTCCCAGCACCAGTCGATACAGCTGCCACATGAAACTGCCGGGCAGCTGCACATCGACCGCCGCAGCGATTCCACAGCCGCCTTGGTCGTCATCCATTGCATCTTCGGCCAAAGCCATCTTTAGCCATTGCGCAATCCCGTTGCTTTGCACCAGAGCGACTTCGTTTTCCAAAGGTGCCAGCGGATATCGCCGCATCCAGGAGACCACCAGACTGCGCAGTTCATCCAGTCGGTTGCCATGGACCACCATGAAACCGGCGCTGATATTGGATGTGGCTGGCATAACGGCTCCTTCACCAAAGAATTTCTTGGGCGAAGTGTAACCTCGAAGGCTGTTTGCAGGGGTGCGATAGATGCCCTAAGGCCGGTATGAACGCTGGGCTTTTCGATCGCCCAAAACAAAACCCCTCACCGCGCAAGCGATGAGGGGTTTCGGAATTTAATCTTGACGATGACCTACTCTCACATGGGG
>NZ_JBEGED010000001.1:527417-733437 GCF_040202885.1 Xanthomonas sp. WHRI 1810A | reverse complement strand
CGCAAACAGGTACCTGTACGTCCGAGAAGTGACCCAGACAATTAACTGCTCGCAAGACGTGATTGCCAGACGCTTACAAACCTTATTTAGGACGAGACAAACAGCATAAAAAAAGGCCGCATCTTCATGCGGCCTTTTCAATGCTTCACCCTCCGGTCATGGCACCGCTTTCTCCGGCACTTCAGAAGCTTTAGCCTTCACAGAATCATCGCGACGCTGAATGTATTTCCAGTCAGCCTCATCGATATAGATCCCGGCAGGACCGCTACCGCCCTCGAGGTCAATCGCCACATGGGCAGAGACCTGCGGCTTCACGCTCGCCAAAATAGGCACAAACCCAAGTTGGAGACTAGTCTCCAGCAACGCTGCCTGGTTTTTCTCGTCAATGTCCGCAGCCTCATCCAGATAATACGGAAGGCGGATACGGCCGGCCTGATCGCGATCCATCAAGTGCAGCAACAAGTACATGTTGGTAAGCGCCTTGATGGTCATGGTGGTGCCGTTGGACGCCGCGCCATCGATATCAGTGTGAATCACGGGTTGGCCGTTTACTTTGGTGATCTCGAACGCTAGTTCGAACAGGTCCTTAAGCCCCAACTGGTTGTGATTCGCAGCGACAAGGCGCGCCAAGTATTCCTTGGCCTCTTCGTTCTTGTTGTCCTGATCTGCGCTCTGATTCAGGTCGAACACCGAAAGCGTTTCCCCTTCCTCATACTGGCCAGCACTGTGGATAATCTGATCGATATGCTTGAGCGCTTCCTTGTTGGGCGCCAGAACGATGCGGAAGCTTTCGAGGTTGGATACCTGACGCTTGTTGATCTCCCGATTGAACAGCGCCAGCTGATGTTCAAGGCTGTCGTAGTCACTGCGGATATTGCGCAATGTTCGAGCGATGTCGGTGACCGCAGCGCGACGCGCCTTGCCCAAGGTCAGCGCCTCATCTTGCCTATGGGCGTACGCGTTGATCAGCAGCTGCAGACGACGCTCCATGTCGTCCTCGCTATCGAACTTGGCCACACCTTTCAGGCGAACCTGCGCGTACAACGCCTCAATTTGACCATCGCACCGCTGGAGACCCTGCCAGCTGTCCTGATAATCGTTGAGCAGGGGCAAAAGGTTTTCCAGCGAGTCATCCACCGCTTCCATGAACGGCACACCGAACGGCATGTCAGCAGGTAACAGGTGACGGCGTCGCAAGGCATCGTCCAGTGTCCGCTGCTTGGCTTCCATATCACCGATCTGACGTGAGATAAGTTGCAGCTTGGCGGACAGTTGCTGGACGCGCTCAGTGAATGCATCAGATGAACGCTTGAGCTCATCCTGCGCCGCTTCCATCTGAGCGAGCTGCTCGAGCTTCTCGGGCTCTTCCGCGCTCAATGTCTGCGAGCGGCGGAAATCTTCCAGCGCTTTTTGCGCGTCGAGCACCTGTTGGTAGAGCACTTCAGTCTGCGTCTTGCTTGCGGCGCGGTCGGCTGACACGGCCTGCTGGGTCTTGAGTTGCTTGAGCTCTTTTTCAAGCCGCTCTTTCTGGTCACGCAACGCTGCACGGTCAGCCAGCGCCTGCAAGGCCGGGGGCTCGATATGGGACAGATTGATCGACAGACCCGGCACTTCGAAGCGCTCCCCCTTGAAGCCGTCCAGGATGGTTTCAAGGGATTTGACCCAAGCGTTACCATCGTCCAGCGCGATGCCATGTTCACCCAGCGGCAAACTGAACAGCGCGCTGTTGAACAGGCGCATCAACCGTTCGACGTCCGGCTGCGAAAACTCTTCACGCAAACGTGCGTAGCTGTTGTTGTCAGCATGGTCGAGCTGCTGCTTGACCGACTTCAGGCGTTTTTCCAGATCGCGCAGACGCTCGTCCAGATCTTCAACGCTGAACTGACGCGACTGAGCCAGTGCGCCTGCCAGTTCATCGTGCGCATCCTTGGCCGCCAGCAACTGCTGCTCAAGCACCCGCGCATCGTCCACCAACGCAAAGCGATTCTTCAAGACTGCCAGTTCGCCGATCCAGCGTTGTATGCCGCTGATCTCACGCTCAAGCCGCATCAGCTCTTGCGTACCACCGCGCTGATTGTTTTGCAGTGCATCCTGCTCGCCGCGGTAATGCTCGGCCTGAATGACCAGCTCTTCCTTGCGCGCGTTGGAATAGTCCTGCCAGGTGCCCAGCAGGGAATCCAGCAGCGGAGACAGACGATGCAATTTGCCGCGCAGGACTTCGCGCTGCCGCACACCGTTGGCCAATGCTTCCACCAGCGGGCCGGCCAGGACGAGAGCGTTGTAGTCCTGCTCCATGCGTCGCACATCGCGGAAGGCTTCTTCGCACGCAGCAATGTAATCAACGCTACCGGAACGCAAGCTGTGCTCGAATGCATCAAGAAACAACTGCTTGAGCTTGGCGGCCGTGATCTCGCGCATGTGCAGCAGGTTGATGAACAACGCACGGAAGGTTTTCAAGCTCTGTTCACTGGTCGAACGCAGCGGAATGAGCGTCAGATCCAGCGGGATCGAGGTGTGACCGCCCACCAGCAAGCGGCGCAATTCATCCGGTTTCAACTCGTAGGCTTTCAGGCCTTCGGCTTCGAGGTTGCTGAACAATTCTTTCTGGCGAAGACAGGTGTCGTTTTTCTGGTAATGCGCCAAATCCAGTTTGCCGGCGTAAGCAAAGAACTGGTGACCGAACCCACCGCCCGGGCCGCGACCCACTACGCCAATGACGTGAGGGCCATGAGGCAGGGCGACCTCCACCAGGATGTAGCTGGTATCAGTGGCGAAGTAGAAGCGGCGCGATTGCTCCAGCGTGTATTTGCCAAAGCTCATGTCTGACATGCGCGCCAGAATCGGGAATTGCAGCGCGTTGATCGATGCGCTTTTGCCCAAATTGTTCGCGCCATAGACCGACAGCGGATGCTCCAGCGGGAACAGGCCGAGGCTGTAGCCGGCGGTGTTAAGCAGGGCAAAGCGGCGGATGCCGTAACGTTCCTGGCTCATGCGTCAAGCTCCTGTTCTTCGGCGATCGCGCGGGCCAAGGCCTGCTCCTCGGTAAGCTCACTGTCGTCAAACTCCGCGAGGTCCAATGGGTCGCCGGTTTCAAGCAGCTTTTCGTCGCTGTCGTCGTCGATCAGAACCGGGACAGGTAACGGCAGATCGCTGTGCAAACTGGCCGCCAGGTCGCGGTCCTGCTGGACGGAAAGACAGACATCCAGGAATCGATGCATCGGCGGCAAAAAGCGGAAAACGCCCAGTTCTTCGGTGGCAAAGCCGAGCTGGGTCATGCGGCGCATGATTTTTTCTTCGAGCTCTTCCTGACTCTGCACTTCAGCCTGCAGGAACAGGTCGCGGTATTTCTCCAGCAACGACGGCAGTTCCTCGCGGCCCAGGCTGCCACCGTCCAGCACTGCGACGGGGTCACGCCCCTGGTCTGCCAGATGCTCGACCAGAATGAAGGTGAACAACGCCAGTCGCTGAGCCGTCTTGTTGACCTGAGCTGCAGCCAGGTCGGGGACGAAGTAATAGAAACCACGGGTGTCGCACACCAGTTCGAAGCCCAGGGCTTTGAACAGCGTGCGGTACTGATCCTGGGAGTTTGACAGCTGTGCGTACAGCTCCGGGTCGCGGCGGCTGATGTGATAGCCCTTGAACAGCTCGCGGAAAATCGGCGCCAGCTGGGACATTTCGGACAGATCAAGATGCATGGGCGGTGCCCTCTGAATTCTCTGGGGTGACGTCTCGACTCGAGAGCAGGGCGAAGGAGCGCAGGCTGACCCGGTGCTCCTGGGTCAAATATTCACGGCGTTCCAGGCGCGCGCGTTGAAAGCGCTTGTCCCGCGACAGGCGCGAAAACCAGTACAGCAACTCATCGGTCGCGCCGGTCGATTCTTGCTCGAGCAACCACGCCATCAGGTCCGGCATGGGCAGCGCGTCTTCGCAGCGCTCCAGCATTTCCTTGACCGTGCGCGGCGCCTTGGGCGGCTCACCTTTGCGGGTGGTGCTGGCTTTGGGGAAGCGCGCGGGTTTGGGTTCGAAGCGCGCCAGGGCGTAAACGTAGGCTTCCACCTGATTGGCGCTGCCCAGGAACGTGCTTTGCGGACGGGTGAACATCGGCATTGCCGCCTGCGGCACCGCGTCGATGCCCTTGCGGCGGATGGCTGAGAGCGCCAGCGCGGCGCCTCGGGTCACGGCATTGTGGCGACGAGCTTCTTCGCGCAGCGGCAGCAGCAGTTCACGGGCATGGCGCAGAGTAAGTTGCGCACTGGTCTGCATTTCCAGGATGCGCGCGTGAGTGCGCAGCAGCATATCGTCGTCAACCAGGTGCCCAAGGCGCTGCTGATCGGTGAGCATGCGCAGCAACACGTTTTCGACCTTGCGCACGCCCTGTTCAAAGGCGCCGTCGGCGTTCACCAATTGAATCATCGGCTCAACGTATTCGTCCCACGTCGCCAGCACTTCAGCGTAACGCTGGCGAAGGGGAATCTGCCGGTCGCTGGTCTTGGCGCGTTCGGCCACGGAGACCAGCGCCTGTTCGTCATTGGCGAGCTTTTTCAGGACATCGCGCACACGCATGTCCAGCAACCGCAGCTGGCGTGCCAGATCGTCGGCGTCGCGAACATCGAACGCGTCCTGGATATAACCCGCCAGACGCTCCAGATGACGCAGATAGGCCTCGATTTCCAGGCACAAGCCAAGGCGGTGCTCGCGGCGCAGGTAGGACAGGAAGTCGTGGATCTGCGCGTTGAGCTCAAAACGGTTCGGGCTCTTGGCGACAGGCACCAGAATGTCGAGGCGGATCCAGACGTCCAGCAGGTGGGTAATGTCCTGGGGCGTGCTCTCGACCTGATGGGCCGCCAGTTGCAGGCGCAGTTCGCTCAGGCTCAAGGTGCCTTGGTCAAAATGCTCGCACAGTGGCTCAAGGAGCGCCCAGTGTTCGGCAAGGGCGCGCAGGACGCGCTTAGGTTCGATCATTGGAGGGCCGGCTGGTTAGCGAAGAAAAGCGGCGATTGTACTGCATAGCCGCAGATGGTTTTCACTCCCGGTCGATCAACTGCGGCGCGAAACGACGAAGGTCTGTAGAATCGCCGTCCTAACGTATCCACAGGTGGCTGACCTTTGCTCAATGAGTCCCGCCGCCGCGCTTATATGACTGCCATGCAGGTGGTCAATTGGCTGCCGCGCACCGAACTGCCTTTTGCCGCGCCCTCGCGTCCGGAACTGCTTGCGCCGTTACCGCCACCTGTCGAAACGCCGGTGGCTGTTGCTGCGCCCCAGGCCGTTGCCGATTCGGCGCCAGTCAGCCCTGCACCCACGGCGCGCAGCCTCGAACGCCCGAAGGTCGAGTTGCCGCGCCCCGCGTCGCTTGTGAAGCCCACCGTCAAGGCCGCTGCAAAAGAGGAAGAGGCCGCGCCCGCAGTGGCCAAAGCGCCGGTCGTACAGCCGCCGCGCTTTTCCCTGCAGTTGCTGCGTGCCGGCAATTGTCTGCTGCTGGTTGAATTGGCCACCGGAGAGCCCTTCCAGAGTCGCGATCCATCCTATCTGTTGCTCAAAGACATGCTCCGCGCTGCCGGTCTGCCGGACAGCCCTCAAATCATTGGCGAACCGGTGCGTTGGCCGTTGCTGGTACGCGGTCAGATGGATCAAGGCCCGGAAGCGGCGCGTGATTTCGTCCAGGGCTTCCTGTTTGCCCGTCTGGAAGAGGCGCCATGCAGCCTGCTGTGGCTGATCGGGTTGCCATCGCTCAAGTTCGCCGGTGAAGCCGACGCCGAATCCTACAACCGAGAACTGCAGGTCGATGGCCTGGGTTCTGCCTGGGCGCTGCCAGGGCTTGAACTTTTAATGGACGAGCCTCAGCGCAAAGCCGACGTCTGGAAAGCCATGCGCAGGCTGATGGCACGTTGGAAGACCGTTGATGAGTGATGCAGTGACTTTCCGCCCGATGACCGAAGCGGATCTCGATGCCGTATTGAAAATCGAATACGCCGCCTTCAGCCACCCGTGGACGCGAGGCATCTTTCTGGATGGCTTGAAGTCGTACGAAATCTGGCTGATGTTCGAGGGTGAACAACAAGTCGGTCACGGCGTCATCAACGTGATCATCGATGAAGCGCATCTGCTCAACATTACCGTTAAACCGGAAAGCCAGGGGCGTGGTTTGGGCTTGTTGCTGCTGGACCGGTTGATGAAACGTGCCTACGAGCTCAATGGGCGCGAGTGCTTTCTTGAGCTCAGGGCCAGCAACCAGTCGGCCTACCGTTTGTATGAGCGCTACGGCTTCAACGAGATAGGCCGACGCCGCGATTACTACCCGGCCGTCGGTGGCCGGGAGGATGCGTTGGTCATGGCCTGCACATTGCTGGACTAAAGGCTGACGGGAAGAGCGATCTGCCCTACGGCTTGCCATCCAGAGGGTCGAAAATGGCCATTTCTTCCTCGTCCAGACCACCGCCGGCGCCGATCTCGTCTTCGTCGACAACACTCAGATCGAAGTCGGCCGGGCCGCCTTCGCCTCTCTCCTCCGCAGAGCGGGCGCCGTCTTCGTCAATTAGGGTTTCCGGGCTCATGTCGTCGTCGGTTGGCTCATGGTCCGCGGTGGACGCGCCGGTCATGCCAGCTTCGCGCACCCGCTCATCGGGGATGAGGCTTTCCAGTTCGTCAGCCGGGATCGTGTCACCGATTCGACCACTGGGTTCGTTATTGTCGTTGAAGTTCAGCTCTTCCATGGAGCCCATCCGATCCTCGTTGTCATCGATAGGTTCGGGTTGGGTGGCGCCAAACGGGCGGCGTTCATCAGTCATGGCGAATTCCTCATTGTGTGGGCCTAAGTAAGGTGGACCGACCACACTCTTGAAGATTCCTTTTTGTTCTTCGGCGGCGTAGTGGCAAATAGCGCGTGACCCGCAGCGCCTGGCGCCAGTCATAGCTGAGCATCATTTTCGAGGCATCAACGCATGAACGAGCTACAAGACCTGATCGACAACAACGAGCGCTGGGCTGCGGCCATCAAGGAAGAAGATCCTGAATTCTTCGCCAAACTGGCGCGCCAACAGACCCCTGAATTCCTGTGGATCGGTTGTTCGGACGCGCGCGTTCCCGCCAATGAAATCGTCGGCATGCTGCCCGGCGATCTGTTCGTCCACCGTAATGTCGCCAACGTGGTCCTGCACACGGACCTCAATTGCCTCTCGGTGATTCAGTACGCGGTCGACGTGCTCAAGGTCAAACACATCCTGGTCACCGGCCACTACGGGTGTGGCGGGGTGAAGGCCTCGATGCAAAACCGTCAGTTGGGCCTGATCGATGGGTGGCTGCGTTCGATTCGTGATCTGTACTACGAGAATCGCGAGTTGCTGGCGGCGCTGCCCACTGAGGAGGAGCGTGTTGATCGCTTGTGCGAGCTGAACGTGATTCAGCAGGTGGCGAACGTCGGTCATACCAGCATTGTGCAGAACGCCTGGCACCGTGGGCAGAAGTTGTCGGTGCACGGCTGCATCTACGGCATCAAGGACGGTCGCTGGAAAAGCCTGAACGCGACCATCAGTGGTTTCGATCAATTGCCGCCGCAGTATCGGTTGATGCCGCAGGGGGAGTGACCCCGCTCCTGTCTGGAGGAGCCAACTTGTTGGCGAAAGAGCTTACGCGGTCTGACTTGCAGATCGCTTCGCGAACAAGTTCGCTCCTACGGGTTGGATCGCCTTACAGCACGAACCGCTGAACCATCGTGTTCAGGTCCGTCGCCAGCATCGACAGTGCGTTACTCGCCACGGTGGTTTGCTGAGCGCCGGACGCCGACTGGGCGGACAAGTCCCGGATGCTGCTCAGGTTGCGATCAACCTCGTTGGCCACCTGCGCCTGTTGCTCGGCGGCGCTGGCAATCAGGACGTTGCGGTCGCTGATGGTCGACGTCGAGCTGATGATCACGGTCAGCGCCTGACTCGTCGCGGCCGCGTGCTCCAACGTCACGCTGGCTTGTGCCGCCGTTACCCTCAAGGCTTCAGCTGTCTCCTGCGTGCTCTTTTGCACCCCGTTGATCAGGCCCTCGATCTCTGTCGTCGACGCGCTGGTGCGCTGCGCCAGTGATCGCACTTCGTCGGCCACCACCGCAAACCCGCGCCCGGCTTCACCTGCCCGTGCAGCTTCGATGGCGGCATTGAGCGCCAGCAGATTGGTTTGATTGGCGATGGCGCGGATGACGTCGAGAATCTTGCTGATGCTCAACGTGCGCTCGGCCAGGCCTTCGGCTTGGTGCGAAGAATCCAGGACGTTGTCAGTCAGCTCCTTGATCGACTCAATGGTGCCCGACAGTCGATCCCGCCCTTCGGCGGCTGCATCATTGGAGGCCCGGGATTCTGTTGAGGTGTTGCTGGCGTTGTCCGCGACTTCAACCGCCGCCTGGCTCATCTGGTTGACCGCCACCGCCGCCTGCTCGATTTCATCATTCTGCAGTTGCAGGTTCTGCGCACTGGCCTCGGCAATCGCGCCCATTTCCTGCACCGACTGCGTCAGCTGAGTCGCCGCGGCATAAATCTGCTCGATGGTGCCGTGCAGATTGCCGCGCATCCGGCCCAGCATGATCAGCAACTGAGCGGTTTCGTCCCGGCCTTCGGGTATAGGCTGCGGGCTGAGGTTGCCGTCGGCGATGGTGCTGGCGATCTGCAGGGCGTGGCGCACAGGGCGAATAATGCTCACGCTCAAGCGCCAGGCCAGCAGCAAGGTCAGTACCAGTGCCACGACAATCGCGCTGAGCGCAATAATTCGAGTTTGCTGAAAACGGCTACCGGCGGCATCGACTGTGGCTGACGCGCTTTGCTTGTTCAGCTCGCGCAGCAACTGCACCTGCATGTCCATCAGGTCGCCCTGCATGCTCAGCGTGGTGTTGAGCAGCATCCGGGCGTCTTCGAGTTTGCGTTGCTCGATCAGCGCAATTTCGTCATGCAGTCCCGGCATGAAGGCCTTATAGGCGTCCTGCAAGGCGGTAATCGAATCACGTTCGGTGCTGTCGGTGGCATGCGCCAGATAGTCGCTGAAGCTTTTTTCCACTTCATTGCGCAGCTGTTCAACGTTGATTTTACTGGTGACCACCGCCCCGGGGTCATCCGCGTTGGCGATCAGGCGAGCGCTTTCGCCCCGCAGTTTGATCAGGTCGATGGCGATTGCGTCTGCCATCGCCATGCTCGGCAACGTGCCGCTTTCGACTGCCTCTCCCTGATCGCGGATGCTCTGCATCTGCTGCAGGCAGAATGCGCCCAACGCCACCATCAGCAACGCGGTGATGCTGAAGCACAGCACCAGCCGCTGAGTGATTTTCAGGCGCCGCAACAAACTGGGCCTGGAACGACGAGCGAGCAATCGAGGCAATAACGTTTTCACTGCAACCAATCCCATCGACGAGTACACCGGAGGTAATGGTTATAGAGCGCTTCCGTGATGTCTTTATGACATCGGAAAGAAATATTTCAGTTGTGTGGTGATTCCTGAAAGTGGAGTGCCGGGTCGGTTTTGGAGGTCATATAGCCGCGATTGATCAGGGTTTTCAAAATGCCCAGATGGCCTTGCACCGACCAGAGGGCCGACGACATGACCTGATCGGACCACTGGCCATCGTCGTCACCGCTGAACTGGCCCGATATCAACAACAGCACCGACTCGGCCCGCATGATCTCGGCGAGAATCGCGTCGGCCAGATAACCCGGCGCAATATCCGGGGACACCACCAATACGTCTTCTGCCACGCTTATGTCTCGACTGTTCATTGCACGCTCTCCCTGTCGACGTTGAACGCGCTCGCCATTGAGCGCGCCGGCGAAGTGTAGGAAAGGAACAATCCATTCGGGGCAGAAACTGATTACAAGGCGTATCGGCGCAGTCCGTCACTGCGTATTCACTGCCCCTTCATGGCTGCCGTCAGCTTGTCGACGTTGTAACGGAACATTTGCAGGTAGGACGCGGCCGGGCCCTTGGCGGGCGAGAGTGACTCGACGTACAGCTCACCCCCAGGATGCGCGCCGCTGGCCTTGGCAATCTGCTGCACCAGGCGCGGGTCGCCGGAGTTCTCGAAGAAATAGGCGCTGACGTGCTCCTGCTTGATCTGATTGATCAGCTTGCCTACGTCAGCGGCCGAGGCTTCGGTCTCAGTGGAGAAGCCCAGCGGCGACAGAAACGTAACCCCGTAGGCATCGCCGAAGTAGCCGAAGGCGTCGTGGGAGGTCAGCACCTTGCGCCGCGGTTCCGGGATCGACTGAATCTGCGCACGTGCGTAGGCGTCCATGTCCTGCAGCTGCTTGATGTACCGATCACCGTTGGCCTGGTACTCGGCTGCGTTGGCGGGGTCTGCTTTCTGTAGCGCGGTGATGATGTTTCGTACGTACACCACGCCGTTCACTGCGCTGTTCCAGGCATGCGGATCGGTGATCTGCTCGCCGTCCTCCTCCATGCTGCGCGTCAGGATGCCGTTGGACAGCACCACCGGATCCCCCTTGTAACCGGATGCCGTGATCAAGCGATCCAGCCAGCCCTCCAGATGCAGACCGCTGACGAATACCACATCGGCGGTCTTTAGCGTTTGCGCATCATTGGGCGTTGGCTCGTAGACATGTGGATCGCCATTGGGCCCGATCAGCGAGGTCACATGCACGTGCGTGCTGCCGACGTTTTGCACCATGTCGGCGATAACCGTAAACGAAGCGACGGCCTCCAGCGGTTTCGCCTGGGCAGCATGAGCCAGACCCGACAGCGCGAGAGCGGCGGTCAGTAGCGTGAAACGTTTCATGTGATTTCCTTTGTAAGAGCGTGATCAGCCGGAGAGGTGAACCCTCGGAAGCAGCCGTCGGAGAAATCCGCTGCGTCCGAAAAACAGTGAGAACAGATAAAAGGCGCTGGCCGTCAGCACGATGGCCGGGCCGGAAGCGACGCTGGCGTGGTAGGAAACGATGAGCCCGATGAAGCCCGACAAGGTGGCCACCAGTGTGGAAATCACGATCATGCCGGTCAGCGAGTTCGCCCAGAAACGTGCGACCGTTGCCGGCAGCATCATCATGCCGACGGCCATCAAGGTGCCCAGTGCCTGAAAACCTGCCACCAGGTTTAGTACCACCAACAGCAGAAACAGCACGTGATACAGCGATCCTCGTCCGCCCACCGCCCGCAGAAAACCTGGGTCGAAGCACTCCAGGATCAAGGGTCGGTAGATCAGCGCGAGCAATATCACGGTGAAGGACGCGATGCCCCCGACCATGAAGATCGCTGGGTTATCGATGGCCAGAATTGTCCCGAACAGCACGTGCAGCAGATCCACATTGGAACCGTGCAGCGACACGATCAGCACGCCCGCCGCCAACGACGTCAGGTAAAAGCTGGCGAAGCTGGCGTCTTCACGCAACGTGGTGAAGCGGCTGACAAGCCCTGAGAGCAACGCCACCGCAAGCCCTGCGATCAACCCGCCGAAACCCATGGCCGGCAGCGACAGACCGGCGAACAGAAAGCCTACCGCTGCGCCCGGCAACACCGCGTGACTCATGGCGTCGCCCACCAGACTCATGCGTCGCAGCATCAGCAACACGCCCACCGGGCCGGAACCTATCCCTAGCGCGAGGCACGCCACCAGCGCGCGGCGCATGAAACCGAACTCGAAGAACGGCTGGATCAGCGCCTGATACATCGTCATAGCGGGCCTTCCTCATTGAGGGCGCACGGCTGTGCGTCGGCGCTCCAGTGTTCGGCCATGTTCTTGGCCCGACGCAGGTTTTCGCTGTGCAGAATGTCAGCGGTGCGGCCCCAGGCGATGGTTTCGCGTGCCAGCAACAGCGTGTCCGGAAAGTGCTGCCGCACTTGTTCGATGTCGTGCAGCACGGCGATTACCGTCCGGCCCTGACCGTGCCAGCCGCTGATCAGCGTGAGTAAATCCCGGGTGGTGCGGGCGTCGATGGCCGTGAACGGCTCGTCCAGCAGAATCACCGAAGCGTCCTGCAACAACAGCCGCGCAAACAGCACGCGCTGGAATTGACCCGAAGACAACGAGCCAATGCTGCGTTGCTCGAAACCCTGCAAGCCCACCGCCAGCAATGCCTCATGCGCCTGTTGAACCGCTTCGCGTCCGGCGCCACGGAAGGGGCCGAGCCGGTGCCAGGCGCCCATCAGCACGGTGTCAGCGACACTGAGCGGGAAACTGCGATCAATCTCGGCGGCTTGCGGTAGATATCCGATATGCCGCGTGGCCAGCGTGCCGCGATCAACACGGCCTTCGGCAGGCTTGAGCGTGCCGGCGATGGCCTTGATCAACGTGGATTTGCCCGCACCGTTGGGACCGACGATGGCGGTAAGACTGCCTGCAGCGAACCGACCACTGACGTGGTGCACGGCGGGCCGCCGCTCATAGGTCACCGTCAGGTCATGCAGATCGATGGCTGCACTCATGGGATGGCCACCGCCCAGACGATCGCCATCCATAACACTGCCAGCACGGCCAGTGAGAGCAGCACGCGTCTGCCTGCGGACTGGGCGAGGGCAGAAGCCGCGATGTTTTGAGGTGAGCGCTTGATCGAGTTCACAAACGGAAAGCCTGAAATGTTTTGTTATAGTATTACATCACTATTCTCAGGAAGGAGGGAAGGGGTATTTTTTGTAGGTTCAGGGAGGGGACAGGTGAAAGCTCGTTCGTGCCATGCATTTTCCCGACGACTCAAAACCTGTAGTTTCCAGAGCACGCTTTTTCTCTTCAGGATTTTTCCTTATGTCCGCGAGTCACCGCCGTCCTGTTCCATTGGCCAAGTCCTACCGCCTCCTCAATCACGGTCCTACGGTATTGATCAGCGCCGCTCACGGCGACAAGCGCAATATCATGGCGGCGGCGTGGGCAATGCCCCTTGATTTTGATCCGCCCAAAGTGACGGTGGTGTTGGACAAGTCGGTATGGACGCGGCAATTGATCGAAGCCTCCGGTGCGTTCGTCATCAACGTCCCGACCGTGAGTCAGGTCAATATCGTTGAAACCGTAGGCTCAACCTCTGGCTTGGAGATTTCCGGTGAAAAGGACGTCGACAAATTCAGCGCTTACGCACTGCAGACGTTCCAGGGGGAAGTGATTGATGCGCCGCTGCTCGAAGGTTGCGCCGCGTGGCTCGAATGCCGATTGCTGCCCGAGCCGCACAACCAGGGTCAGTACGATTTGTTCATTGGCGAAGTGGTGGCCGCTTACGCCGACGAGCGTGTGTTCTCCGATGGGCACTGGCACTTTCAGGGCCACGACGAACTGCGCACGGTGCACCATGTGGCAGGCGGTCACTTTCTGGTGATAGGGGACGGGGTCGAAGGGAAGGTGCTGCCGCGCTCTGCCTCTTAAAGCATAGTTCGCGACAGGGTGATGAAAGAGGATGGCCGGGTGCCCGTCGGCTTGCGACACCCGACCACTACCTGTCAGTCCTTGGTCAACTGGCCGTCTACCAGACGCCAGGTGTCCAGCGGATTACCTTGTTGCAATGCAGGTGGCAGCAGCGAATCCGGGACGTCCTGGTAACAGACCGGACGCAGGAACCGGTCGATGGCGGTTGCACCCACTGACGTGCTGCGGCTGTCGGACGTGGCCGGGAACGGCCCGCCGTGCACCATGGCGTAACTGACTTCGACGCCCGTCGGGAAGCCGTTGAACAGGATGCGCCCGGCCTTGCGTTCCAGGGTCGGTATCAGTGCTTGAGCGAGGGCTTGATCGCCTTCGTCAAAGTGCAGCGTCACGGTCAGTTGCCCGCTGAACGTCGTCGCGACGTGGCGCAGGTCTTCCAGATCCTTGCACACGATCAGCAGTGCGCTCGGGCCAAAGTTTTCTTCTTCCAGGCCAGGGTTGGCCATAAAGGTGGCGGAGTCTGTGCGGAAAAATGCCGGACGTGCCTGGAACGACCCCTCAGCCTCTTTACCCTCGGCCACCAACTGAACGCCCGACGCGCTGTGCAGCGTATTCAGACCGTTGCAGTAGGCGCCATGGATGTTCGGCGACAGCATGGTGGTGGGAGACTTGTCAGACAGCGCCGTGGCAGATGCCTCTACAAAGCGTTCCAGTGCCTCGCTTTCCAGCGCCAGCAGGATGCCGGGGTTGGTGCAGAACTGTCCGGCGCCCAGTACCAGTGACTCGACGAAGCCCGTGGCGATGCTGTCCGCCCGTGCAGCCAACGCCGCCGGCAACAAGAACACCGGATTGATGCTGCTCATCTCGGCGTACACCGGAATCGGCACCGGACGGGCTTGCGCGGCCGCGACCAACGCCAGTCCGCCACGGCGCGAACCGGTAAAGCCGACCGCCGAAATCAGCGGATGACTGACTAGCGCCTGCCCTACGGAAATGTCCTTGTCGATCAACATCGAAAACACGCCAGCGGGCATGGACGTGTCGTACGCGGCCTTTTGGATGACGCGGCCCACCAGTTCGCTGGTGCCCAGATGCGCGGGGTGGGCCTTGACGATCACCGGGCATCCGGCGGCGAGTGCGGACGCGGTGTCGCCGCCAGCCACCGAGAATGCCAATGGGAAGTTGCTGGCGCCAAACACGGCGACCGGCCCCACGCCGATACGACGCAGGCGGAGATCAGAGCGGGGCAACGGGGCGCGGTCCGGCAGGGCGGTGTCGATGACCGCGCCGTTCCAACGACCGTCGCGCACCAGGCTGGCAAACAGTTTCAGTTGATTCACCGTCCGCATGCGTTCGCCTTCAAGGCGCGGTCGCGGCAGGCCGCTTTCCTGGTGGACGCGTTCGATGAGGGTGTCACCCAGGTCCAGCAGGCCCTGCGCGATGGCATCGAGAAACTGCGCCCGACGCTCATCAGGCATTCGTCGATAGGCATCAAAGGCGGATTCGGCCAACTCGCAGGCCGTGTTGACATCGGCCTGGCTGCTGGCGCCAAACGCCGGTTCGAGCTTCTCGCCGGTAGCGGCCGCCAAGGCATACACCTCGCCTGCGTCGCCCCGTACCGAGCGTTGACCAATGATCGTTTCACCAAGAATCTGCATCGCTGAAACCTCTTAATCTAGACGGGCCTGGGGGGTTATTTGTCGAGGGTCTACGCGCAATTCGATCAGCGCCGCGACACCCGCGTTTTGCGCTCGCTGGAACGCGGCCGGAAAATCGTCGCTGCGTTCAACTCGCTCGGCATGCGCCCCGAAGGATTGGGCAAGCGCGATGAAGTCAGGGTTGGTCAGCTCGGTGGCTGACACCCGCCCCGGGTACTCGCGCTCTTGATGCATACGAATGGTCGCGAGCATGCCGTTGTTCACCACGATAACTACCAGCGGCGCGTTGAACTGCATCGCCGTGGCCAGCTCCTGAGGGTACATCATGAAGCAACCATCGCCAGCAAAGCAGACCACCGTACGCTGGGGATCTTTCAGTTTGGCGGCAATGGCCGCCGGGAAACCATACCCCATGGCGCCGTTGGTGGGCGCAAGCTCGGTCGCCGGTTGCCGATAGCGATAAAACCGGTGGACCCACACGGTGTAATTGCCCGCGCCGTTGGTAATGACGGCGTCGTCCGGCAGTATCTCGTTCAAATGGCCGATCACCGAGCCCATGTCCACGCCAGCCAGTTGCGGGTGCGGCAGGGGCGGGGTGGAATGCTCGATGTAGTCGGCACGGGCGGATTCCGTCCAGGCCTTCCAGGCATCGCTGGCCACTGGCGTGAGCTGTGCGACGGCCGCGGCGAAGGTATTCATGGCGGCGTTGATGGGCAAGGTGGCCTGATAGACGCGATTCAGCTCCTCGGGATCAGGGTGCACATGAATCATCTTCTGCGCAGGCGTCGGGCTCTGGATCAGCGTGTAGCCGGCGGACACGGTTTCGCTCAGGCGCGAACCGACGACCACTAGCAGATCGGCATTTTTAACGCGCTCGATCAGCTTGGGCGACGTGGCCAGCCCCACTTGACCGACGTAATGCGGGTCGCGGTTATCGAACAGGTCTTGCCGACGGAACGACGCCGCTACCGGAAGATGATGGGCCTGCACGAAGCGTTTGAACGCCTGAGTGCCTTCCGCGTCCCAGCCCGTACCGCCGACAATCACCAGCGGTTGCCTGGCCGCCGCCAGCAGGTCTCGCAGTTCCTCGAGCGCAGCAGGGTCTGGCGCCGCGCGGGCGATCCGCACAGGCTCGGCATCTTCCACCACCGCCGAACCGAAGAGGATTTCCTCCGGCAGCGCCACCACCACAGGCCCGGGCCGCCCGGACATGGCCACACTGAAGGCCTGGCTGACGATTTCCGGAATCCGCTCGATGCTGTCGATCTCAGTCGCCCATTTCGCCAGACCACCGAACATTTGTGTGTAGTCCACTTCCTGAAATGCTTCGCGCCCTTTAAATCCGCCCTCGATCTGGCCGATGAACAGAATCATCGGGGTCGAATCCTGCTTGGCGGTGTGTACGCCGTTGCTGGCGTGGGTGGCGCCAGGGCCGCGCGTGACGAAGCAAATGCCGGGGCGGCCGGTCAACTTGCCGTAAGCGTCGGCCATGTTCGAAGCCGCGCCTTCGTGGCGCGTGACGATGGTGCGGATCGACGGGGTGTCGTGCAGCGCGTCGAGCACGGGCAAATAGCTTTCGCCAGGGACGCAGTAAAGGGTGTCGACGGCGTTTCGGAGCAGCGCTTCAACGAGAATCTGGCCGCCGTTGCGTGCTTGCTTGGAATCAGACATGGATTTCAGGTTCCTTGTTACGGGGGTTCTGGCAGAAACAGGGAGACGATGAACACCAACATATATGAGCGTGCGTGCACTGGGTATAGAGCATGACGGTGAGGACACGGGGCACGGGCCATTGGCATCGAGTGCAGGCCGAGCGCGTGCGAACCCCTCGAATCCCGGCAGACGCCCTGCATGGGATGGCTGATCATTACAAAATCAAGTGGCGAAGCGTGGTTTATCGACTCGTATACAGGGTCGAGGATGAGCGGGTCGTTGTGACGGTGGTTGCCGTGGGGAGACGGGAGCGCGGCGACGTGTATGAGGATGCGAAACGGCGATAGCGCGCCGAACGGTGGTTGAACAGCCCCCAAGATGGGGGCTATCAGTGCTACTGCTGAACCGCGCTGTACCCTTCAAACGCTGTCTGCTGCTGAATCGCAGTGACAATGTTCTTGCGCGTCGCGGGCTGCTCGTTGCCGTCCTTGTCCACAAACACTTCGCTTTGCAGCTCGGCTTCCTCGCCTTCGCCCACGAAGGAAAAGCCGAGAAATTCGTACGCTTCACGATCGACATACGGCTTGGAGCGCGGATTGCACAGCGCCAAGGTGACGCTGTTGTCGTCTTTGCTGATGACGAACACTTCAATGTCTTTCTTGGCGCGGGCGACTTTGCCCTTGCCCGGATTCGGATTGCTCACGGCCTGGTGGGTCTGGTTCAAGACACGCAACGCCAGGCTGTAGACCAACTCCTGAAACGCCGGGTCATCCTTGTAGCAGGACAAAATGCGGCTGATCGGGAACCTGGCGCTCAAGTCTTCAAGCGCAGCCATGTCAGAAGCTTCAGCGTCCTTGAGCTGCTTGAGTTCGCCCATCAGGTCGTAGGCCTTGTCGTCATCGAACTGATCGTGCGCCTGCCGAATGGCAACCCGAAGCTCGCGGATCTGGTCGCTTTCCTTGGCCGTCTGGAACGCGTCGAGCACCATCTCACTGACGATCTTCGCCTGCGGCACGTGCTGAGAAAGATTGATGGCGTTCTCGTATTCCAGCTTGGAAGACAAGGGCGTCACGGCGGCATCGGTGTGGGAATCAGGCATTGGACATTCACTACTTCATTAACTGAGGTTGGGACGCGAAAGCGGTTGAGGCGTTTCGGGGCGCCTAATCTATTGGACGCGGGCGGTCTTGTCACGGGGCAGGGGCAGGCACGCGAAATTTCTCAAAAACATGCATCCACATGGACGCCTCGTTCCGTATCTCTAATACCCTCATCCTGAGGGCAAGAGCCCAGGAGAAACACCATGCATGCTTTTTACAAAAAAATTGCAGCAGCAGCCTGCTTCGTACTGCTCTCAGTGACCGCAACCTTCAGCATCGCCGCTGATACCGTGATGGTGGGCGGTGCCCCGATGTATCCGAACAAAACGATTGTGGAAAACGCCGTCAACTCCAAAGACCACACGACGCTGGTCGCAGCGGTCAAGGCTGCCGGTCTGGTTGATACCCTCAACGGCAAAGGTCCCTTCACGGTTTTTGCGCCCACCAACGAGGCATTCGCCAAGCTGCCAGCAGGTACCGTCGATACGCTCGTCAAGCCCGAGCATAAAGCCGACCTGACCAAAATCCTTACCTACCACGTGGTCTCCGGCACCCACACATCCAAGCAACTGATGGCTGACGCCAAGAAGAACGGTGGCATGGTCATGCTGAAGACCGTGCAGGGCGAATCGCTGACGATCAAGCTGCAAGACGGAAAGCTTTGGGTGATCGATGCAAAAGGCAATAAGGCGAGTATCAGCATTGCAGACGTGATGCAGTCCAACGGCGTGATTCACGTTGTCGATACGGTATTGATGCCCTGATCACCCGCGATCCCGACGGCGAGAGCAGTGCCGGAGGGGGAAGGGCGTAGGGACAAATCGCCAGACACAAAAAAGCCCGCACGAGGCGGGCTTTCTTGAGGCCTACAAATTTCGTTAGAAATCAGTAAGCCGGTACTTGGTGGCTACACAGGGACTTGAACCCCGGACCCCAGCATTATGAATGCTATGCTCTAACCAACTGAGCTATGTAGCCAAGTGGCGCGCATTATTCGCTTAGATCGAATATGTGTCAAGCGTCAGCGTGAAAAATTTATGCATGCGATCAAGTGGTTACGATTTAAACCGCTTCGCCCTCATAAATCACGGAGGGGACGCACGTACATCTGCCGGGTGACGTTACAGTTTGTTGCCCGCCGCTGGGTGGTTTCGCCTCATTTGTGTGCATGCCCCGTAGTTCGCCATCATTTCAGCCCGTTCTGGCTGGCTTTCATGCTGCGGTCCGGTTCTTGCTTTAGCTCGCTTATCAGCGGCGCCGTTCTGGCGCTCGCCTAACAAAATCCAATGAACGTCACGTGTCCCTGGAGCAGCGGATCGGCGGCTATCGTCATTGAATCAATAACATGGCATTTTGCCGCTAATACTAAAAACGGCAATTTTCTGCGGCGGTGTGTCGCAGGGCTCGTTGTTCAGGGGAGAAGTAGGACATGCGCAGTCTTTTATCGCCAGGAATCCGTCTGCTCGGACGTTTCGGATTCGCGCGCAAGTTTCAGATCCTGTTTTTTCTGTTCATGCTGCCGCTGGTGGGCAGTCTCTGGATGATGGGACAGGACTACCGCACTAAATTGACCGTGATTCTCAATGAGCAGTCAGGCGTGCGCCAATTGCTGGCGCTGGATGCGCTGGACGGTCAACTGACGGCGCAGCGCAATCGTGCTGCGCGCTGGAAAGCTGCCGACATCCTTCACGACCCCACGCCGGCAGCCAAAGCTGCGATGGCCGAGCTCGACGCCAACAACCCGGTGGTACTGCAAAGCCTCCAGACCCTGGGCGAGACCTTAAAAGCACAAAACGTCAGTGCCGACACGCAGGCACGCTACGAGGCGCTGCAAGCCTCGATCAAAGGAATGGATTCCCAGTCCCTGCGTACTGTGGGCTGGTGGCCGGACGGCTATGACCGCTTCACGTCGGCGCTCACCGCGATGCAAAGCCTGCGTGAGCAGATCGCGGTCGACAGCGGACTGATCCTCGATCCGTGGCTCGAAACCTACCTGCTCATGCAGATTTCCACCCAGCAGACCCCAGACCTGATGGAACGCATCGGGCGCATGGCCGGTGTCGGTCAGTCGTCCATTGCCTCGGGGCAGTTCACACTGCAAAGCCGTTTGCAGATGCGTGATTTGCGCAGCCGCATTGGCGACGCACGAGACCAATTGGTCAAGGCGGCCGGCTCCCTCAAGGCCAGGCCTTATCCCGGAATCGAGGCCTGGACGGCTCAATACGACACCAGCCTGCAACTGCTGGACAACGAGTTGAAGATGCTGGACGACGGGGTGTTCGGCGGCGCCATCAAGGTGGATACCCAAGCTTTTGAACGCAGCGTCGACGGCATGCTCGGCACCCTGGGCGTTCTGCGCGACCAGTCACTGACGTCCCTGAACGACCGGCTGGATTATTACCACAACAGTGCGAACAACCAGTTCATTCCCATCGCGGCGACATTCAGCGTGCTGGCACTGGCGGCGTTGTACCTGCTCATGTGCCTGCAGGCGTCCATCGGGCGCAGTGCCCGCAGCATCACCACGCTGGCCGAATCCCTGCGTGATGGCAACCTGTGCGTGGCGGTCGAGGTGGAAGGGCGCGATGAGCTCGCGGCGATCAGTACCGCACTCAACGTCGCGGTGGTTCAGTTAAGGACCAGCCTGCTGGGCGTGAATCATGAAACCCAGCAATTGGGCTCGGCCGTGGAGACGCTCAATTCGGAGTCGGGCAATACGTTGACGGAAGTGGAAGACCAGCAACAGCAAATCAGCCAGATCGCCGCCGCAGCCACGCAGTTGGCGGCCACTTCCATGGGCGTGGCCAAAAGTTGCGAGCAGGCCTCCGGGAGTGCGCAAGAGACCCGGCGCATCGCCGAGGACAGCAGCCGCGACAGTCTTCGCACGACTGCCAGTATCCAGCAGCTTAATCAACGCCTGACTGACACCGCAGACGCGCTGGGGCGGGTGAGCCAGCAGGGCCAGCAGATCCAGTCGGTGGTCGACACCATTCGCGGCATCGCCGAACAGACCAACCTGCTGGCGCTCAACGCGGCCATTGAAGCCGCCCGGGCGGGCGAGCAGGGGCGGGGGTTTGCGGTGGTGGCCGATGAGGTCCGCAGCCTGTCGCAACGCACTCAAGCATCGACCGCGCAAATTGCCGGAACGGTGGACAGCTTGCGCGCAACGGTCAGTCAGGCTGTCTCACTGATGGAAGCGGCGTGTGGGCAGGCGATCACGGATGCCGAGTCGGTCACCGGCCTGGGCAATCGTCTGGGGGAAATCGCCAGCGCGGTGCAGCACGTGACCGACACGCTGGCGCAGATCGCCACAGCCGTCGAGGAGCAGGCGGCGACAGCCGATGAGGTCAGCGGCAACATCCAGCAGGTGGATCAAGCGGCTGGACGTCTGCTTGAGGGCGCTCGTGCCGTCAATCAAGCGGCGGACACGCTGAGCAAAGGCAGCCGGGCTTTGAGTGACAACACGGCGCGGTTTCAGCTGAACTGAACAAGGGGTCATGCGGGCAGAGGTTGCTGGTGTTGGGGGCGGGGTGCTTGAACAGACGCGATGGATGTGCGATTGATCTATCGCTCTCCCCGAACCCACCCAACGAGAGAAACCTGATGATCCGTTTCTATTTTCATCCCACGCCTAATCCGTTCAAGGTTGCGCTGTTTCTCGAAGAGACAGGCCTGGCCTATGAATTGGTGCCTGTCGACACCAGCAAGGGCGAACAGCACTCAGCGGCATTTCGCGCGATCAACCCTAACGGCAAAGTGCCTGCGATCGTGGATACCGACGGCCCCGGCGGGAAAGAAGTGAGGGTCTTCGACTCCGCTGCGATTCTGCTTTATCTGGGGGAGAAGACCGGGCAACTGATGGGGACGCCGGAAGACCGGCCTGAATTGCTGTCGTGGCTGATGTTCCTGGCGACCGGAATCGGTCCGTTTTCGGGGCAGGCTGTGCATTTCCAGTACGCAGCGCCTGAAGGCAACGAGTACGCCGTCAACCGCTATCGCCGTGAGATCGAGCGCCATTACGAGGTGCTTGATAACCATCTGGCAGGACGTGAGTACATCGTTGGCGATCAGTACACGCTGGCCGATGTTTCTGCGTGGGGCTGGCTGTTCCGTGCGCCGCGCGTGATGAAAGGCACTGAGGACGCGCTGGCGGCTTTTCCTCATCTCAAACGTTGGTTCCAGGCAATCGATTCGCGCCCTGCGGCCACACGCGCCAAAGAAATGGGCAAGGATCACGACTTCAAAAAGGACATGGACGAAGCGGCACGGCGCGCCTTGTTCCCATCCAATTACCCAAAAGATCCACTTTCATGAGTGGCGACAGTGCGGCCGGCGCGGCGGTCTATTCTCCGTTGACGCTGGCGCTGTACGACGCATGGGTACTGGGCCTCTCCAATCGGTACGCATGGCGTTGCCCGACAAACGAAATCCTTTTGCCGTTCTTTCGCCGCCAGGTCGGGGCTCGTCATTTGGACATCGGCGTCGGGACGGGCTATTACCTCGCCAAGGCCGATCTGCCCCAGACCACCGACATCACGCTGCTTGACCTCAACCCGAGCAGCCTGGAAGCGGCCAAGCGGCGTATTGGCCGCGCAAACGTTCGGACGATCCAGCACGACATCATGACGCCGATCCCCGGCGCAGAGCGCTTCGACTCCATCTCGCTGTTCTACCTGCTGCATTGTCTGCCGGGGCCGCTCGACGCGAAGGCGGCGATCCTTGGTCATCTCAAGCACAACCTGCAACCTGACGGGGTCTTGTTCGGTGCCACCATTCTTGGCGATGAGGCGCCGCACAACGCCTTTGGGCGCAAGCTGATGAAGGTCTATAACAGCAAAGGCATCTTTGGAAACAGCGGTGATTCCCAGGCTGGATTCGAGGTCCATCTGCGCGCGCACTTTGGCAATGTGCAGGTGCGGCGAGAGGGGTGCGTGCTGATGTTCAGCGCCTCGCAACCCCTTGTGCTCGGATAACGCATCCCACAAAAAAGCCCCGCGCTGGCGGGGCTTTCTGTGTGGATCGGTAATCAGACGTTGATCCGTGACTTGTATCGTAACTAGTTGAATTGATTGGATATTTATAGATGTTATAAAAAATTGTACTCATATATGTACTCATCCACACTCATGGGTCGCTCATGTGCAGTTGGACTTGGCCAGCGGACTACGAAGCCAAGCTTGTGTACCTACAGTTTTAGAGAACGCATTTAGGCTGCTTGGCACCGCCCGGCGAAGTCTCCGAGCCATCTCTGCGACAAGACCGATGTTCTCTACCTACAGAATGCCCTTTTTAGGTAGAACTCGGCAGGCTGGGACCGCTGCTCTTGCCCTGTCCCGGTTTGCAACAGGCTTTTCTCTGCTCGTACCCCTCTCATTCTCTGCATGCCTCATGGCTTGGATGAGCTGTAGATTCAGGCGGGATTCGCAGCTTATGGTGACAAGCGCCCGTGGGGCGTAGAAGGCTCATGGTAAGGCTACCGCATTCCCTGTATCTTGACGTCTCCAGTGCCAGCACGTTGGATAAAGCAGTGTGCCGCGCACCGCACGCGACTTGAAATTTTACTACGAAGCTAAAAAAACATGGATTTACGGCACCTACCAAAAACTTCTGACCTTTACGGTCGATACTATACCGCGGAAGGAGTTGCAGGCCTTTTGATTGACAGGATGTCTGCTTGCTCTCCAAGCTTAGTAATCGATTTAGGGGCAGGAGACGGTGCCTTAGTGGGAGCGGCCAGTCTTCATTGGGATCAAGCGAAATTCATCACTGTTGACATTGATCAAAATGCGGGAAGTTCGTCTCTTTCAAAAACCCAAAGAGAGCTATTCACACATCATGTTGGGGATGCGCTCGATGGCTCTATAGACGAAAAAATAGGGGTGCCTTTCGGCTCTGTAGATTCTGCATTGTGTAATCCTCCTTATATTCGACCGAAGTGGCAAAAACATTTCGGTGAGATTCTTGAAGACGCGGGGCTGAGTCACATTCTCCCGCAGCTGAGCACTGCCCCTGCGGAAGTGTTGTTTATTGCGCAAAATCTTCGGTTTATTAAATCGGGTGGCAAATTAGGTCTAATTCTTCCGGATGGCATAGTAGCAGGGGAGAAATACTCAGGGCTCCGTAAAGTCTTGGCTACATCGCACTCTCTTGAAAGAGTTGTGGAGTTACCTCGCGGGGTTTTTAAGAGGACGGATGCTAAAGCGCATATTGTAATCTTGAGAAAAAGTCCAGGTGCACGAGACGCCATAAAAGTTCAGCGGCTTGAATCAAACGGTTTACTGTCGAGAGAAATATCCGTCTCGGCGGAAGAGGCAGGCACACGTTTAGATTATTCCTACCTAGTAGCCGCAAACTCAGATCAAAGTTGTGACCACGTACTATTGCGCGACATTACTACAATGCTCAGGCGTGGTACATTCTCATCAAGTGAGCTGAAAACCTGCCCCCTTCCTGTTTTCCATACCACAAATTTCGTCCTGGGACAGGTCCAGGTTCCTCCTAATTTCACATTGTTGCCAAGCGTTAGAAATCTGGCTGGTGGAATTGAAGCTATTGCCGGAGATATTTTGTTGGCAAGGGTTGGAAGGAATTTAGAAGAAAAAGTATGTGTTGTGGAAGCGGGAGTCGTTCTGGTTTCAGATTGCGTATTTATTCTTCGGGTAGCACCCTTCGCCCGCCAACAAGTCCTTGGTTATCTGACAGGGGGGGCTGGTCGAGCAGCTATTCGTGCTATCGCCCATGGTGTCGGTGCTAGATTTATAACAACCGAAGCTTTGCTCGACTTAAAAATTCCAAGGCAAATATATGAACGCTAGCACTAAGTCAATTGACTCCAGCGTGCTGAGCACTACTTTACAACACCGAGCAGACTATATTCCGCTTGAAGACTTGCATCGCGAGACCTCAGATGGAGGGGCTTTATTTCAGCGCGTTACACTAGAACTCACTAATAAAGCATTACGGACCGTTGTGGGACCTCGCGGGTGCGGGAAAACTCACATGATGCGGTTTGCTTGGCTTTCTTGCCGAGAGAACAAAAATAAGCCTTTCGCAATATTCGCATCTTTTCAACGTTATTTTCGCCTTGAGCCTTTGCTGTCGAGCAACGCTGGAGCTTCACAGCTTTTTCATTCTTGGGTTTTGGCTAGGATATTACTTTCTACACGTGAAAGCAGCGAGGAATGGCTACCCAAGTTATCTGTAGTGGACGAATTGCTTTTCTCGTATGGCTATGCTTATGAGTCGCTTTTAACGCTTGCAACAAAGCTAGAGCGTAACCAAACCATAGAAGGGGATCTCGCTAAACTCTCCGACTCTCTATCTATTGACCGTGTGAAGCGCATTGTCGATGAACTTTGCCACACTGCAGGCCGTAAATTCTCAGTGCTGCTGTTAGATGACGCGGCGATGACGCTTACTCCGGAGTATCTAATCGAGTTTCTCGATATCGCTCGATCGCTCAAATCCTCTACCATTGCTCCCAAAATTTCAGTTTATCCTGGGACCACTGAAATGAGTCCTCGCTTCCATATGGGGCAAGACGCTGTGTCCATCCCGGCGTGGATCTCGACAGAAGACTCCGAATATGAGTCGATCATGAAAGATATTGCAGCAGTGAGGGTGAAGAAACTTGAATCAATACCCGATGATGTTCAAGCATTACTCAGGTTTGCCGCATTTGGAGTGCCGCGCGCTTACCTAACCATGTTAGAGGATTACCAGCGAGGTGGCTTTAGGACTGCTCAGCAGGGTGTGACTCGTATAATCAATGAGCACCTCAGCGCGCGTCTTGGTGAGTTTAGAACCCTTGGGAAAAAAGCACCTAAGCTAGAAATATTGGTTGCATCTGGCGAGAAGTTGGTCCATGCGATCTGTGTTTCACTCAAAGATTACAATCGACCGTTGTTAAAGCGTCAAGAAAAGGGAATAACGTATGGGCTTCGGACAGAGGTGATTGAACCTCTGTTAGAACGAACACTGCGGTTGTTGATTGAGGCTGGATTAATCTTTGATGACGGTGAGGTTAAGCATGGTACTCCATTACGTATATACAAAAAATTCATACCCCATAGCAGCCTCCTTCTAAATATAGGGGCTTTCATCGCCGAGGAGGGATCTGGTTCTATTAAGCAGAATTTAGAAGCTATTAGATTCAAGTCTACGAAACATCCACTTAGGAAGAGTTTGGCCTCTATCGTAGGTAAGGAGTTTGTAAAAGGACTTAGCTTGGCTTTGCCGCAGTGTGCAAACTGTAAGGAAAGAAGACTTTCAGATAATCAGCGTTTTTGTCATGCTTGCGGACACCAGCTAGTAGATGCATCTGCTTTTCACCAGTGCTTGGACGCTTTAATTGACGAAGTTCCTGGTTTGACAGACTGGCAAAGAAACCAAATTAGGGAGCATCTCCCGTTTTTTAGAACAATTCGGGACTATCTGGCTAAACAGGATCCGGCGGCAGATTTGCTAAGCGTGTCGGGGTTTGGTCGTAGACGTACAGCTCGCATTGTCGATGTGCTAAACAGTTTTGTTGATGATTACCTATCATGAGTAATTATGCAGCAATCGTGACGGTGCGTCCGCTCAAAACCGCAATTGATACGGAAAAGCTCTTTGATGGCAGTTATGTTGAAAAAGAAGGGTCTCCTGTAGATTTGTTTTTGGATAACTCGCTTTTATTAAATAAGCATTGGACGAGCTTGGGGCCGACAGAGGAGATAGCTCCTGAAATTAGCAGGTTGCTATTAATAGGTTATCTCTCTGCAGTTGAGGGGTATATGCGGTCGCTGATTACTAGGCTGATTCATTGTGATCCTTTCACCAGAGATCTATGTGCGCCACACCAAGTGTCCTACGCTGCTGCTATACATCATTCCAAAGAAGCACTCCCAGATGCTTTGTTGGAAGAAACAAGCTTTTCAACGCAAAAAGTAATAGCCCCGTCACTAAAAAAATTTGTAGGGCTGGAAAATGTATCAGTTGGCACTCGTAATCTTTTGGAGCAGTTTGACCAAATAATTCAACTACGCCATTGTTGTACTCACAGGTTTGGCAAGCTTGGAGTAAAAAACGCCTCAGCATTAGGCCTTCATGCTCATAGTAAATTTTTAGAGAAACCAGTGTCGCTAAATAAGGTCTCCATTGCAAGTATCGCAGATTTGACCTTTACGCTTGTAAAAAGTCTAAATAACGACGTTTTTGGTTTTGTTATGAATCGGACTGCAACTGGAAAACTTCCGCAGCGGGGAAGTCTTGGTATAGGCTGGACTTGGCACAAGGCACGTGACCGTTCCATGTTCAATAAATACTACGATATTTTTTGCAGTAAAAAAGATGCTACTCCCTCCCTAGAAGCTGAGGCAGTTTACGATTTGTTCCGGGAAGCACATCGTAATGTTGGAAAGAAGCCGAATAAAGTTTCAAAAACATAGTTTTTGGAAGTGCGCAGGTAAACCATAAGTGGTATTAGGTCTGCCTCTAGAAATGTTGGGTTCGCTGACCTTGTCTAGTTGAATTTCGATTGGCTGTTGCTGTGATTTCTTCGAGATTGTCTGAGGTAGTAATGATTTGTCCTTCGACATTCAAAAAGTTACGCGAGATGTAGGTTTTCACTTTTAGCACAACAGGCTGTCAACATCGTTCTTAGTCATGTCAGGGGCCGCCGCACCGGCTCATCGGGCCTGCCCGATGAACGGAGCGCCGGGGCGTAGCCTTCATCCTTGACGTGTTAGTAGTGACCTTAACCTCTGCAAGGGAAGCTGATGGACGTTCTTCCCGTCAGCTTCCCGCCGCGTCGCAAGGCAGACCTGGGGAGTCCAGAGGGGCAAAGCCCCTATGGCCCTAGCAGAGCGGGGGGAAACGTCGTTCCCGGCTCTGTTCCTCATTACGGCAGCCTCACGGGCCAAAAACTGATCCGCTGCATACTCAAGCGCAGCCCAGTATTTCGAGTCTCCGATAACCAAGTTGCCCGCGATGTTTTTTTGCTTAATCATCTGTCGATCCCCGGAATCCAAAGTCCGCGCTTCACGAACTGTTTGAATGCGCCTTCCACGTACAGCGTGCCGGTACGTACCTGCCATGCGCGATAGCTCCATTTGACAGCGAGAATCGAGAAGGGCAGTGTCATGGAAAAAATACTGATGCAAGTGAGGGCCATTCCACTTGTTGCCAGGCTGTACAAAGCGATAAGCGGGCAAAGCACCGCAAATGCCCAGAACGTTCGAGATTGTCGCGTGTGTGACTTGATAAGACTGGTTTGCTCTTCTTCGCTCATACCGTCAAGTTGAGCACGCCCCTTTTTTTTGATCAGCGGCAGCAACACTTCCGTAATTGATTTCTGATCTCGCTTTGTGAGGACGCCAAAGCCGCAGTCCGCGGAGCACGTCCATGGGTAAAGCGATTTTTCGTCCGCTTCTGCGTCGCGGTGGACGAACATCACGCCCTTGTCGCACATAGGGCAGTGCGGGTTTCTTATCGTGCTCACCAAGTCTTTCAAATGCCGGTGATTAGATGAAATATTGCGCCATCCGAAGACAGAAAGCGGCATAGACACGAAAGCGAACTTTACAGCTTTCTGAGCAGTTTTAAAAAACCTCATTTCAAAGCACCTTACGCGCACAACGGCGACGTTTCACAGATATATTAGCCAATATTTTTTCAGCTACAGCGAGAAGCGCGTTCATGATGTCCTGAGCTGGTGTTTCTTCCGTCTTGGGTCCTTCTTTCATGGTTTCTTACTCCGGATTCAGTTATAGAAATTATTTTGTCCTCCTGGGCTGAAAAATCACTGAGAGGGGTCAGAGTGATGGATATGCAGTTTTTCTCGCTCATGTGCATCGATCATTCGATTACACCACCCTTGCATAACCTCACAAATGTGAGGTGAAAGTTGTATAAGTACAGGTTCCTGAGCCGGAGAAGTGCGTATGTAACCACCATCCAACCAACTTCTCGAAAGCTCGCAATAGTGCAGAACAACTTTGTTTATTTCTTTATCATGTGCATTGCCTAACCCATGCATTGTGCTCATTGCAATAATCGCAAGACTAGACATTGCAAAGTTTGCCTCTTTTATAGTCTTTGCCTGCTGTTCGTTTTCTTTTTTAAGCTGGGCATAACCCGCTTTCCATTTATTATTAACCTCGATCCATTGGCTATTTGCATCTTCAAAGCCTGCGTCGTAACCTTCATTGCGTCCTTTTTGGTAACCCTGCCTGCGGCCGATAATGACCCCTGTGGTTTCTGCATTAAAGTCATATGACATGGTTTCTATTCCTTTATGAAATTATGGGCTTGTCGTCGTTTGCGTTACGGTCCTGACTATTGGGTTTTTTGACTTCGGACGAAGAATCTTTTCCATCTGACCCCGCAGGATTAGCTGAAGTCTCAGGCAAAACACCACCTCGTGGGCCCAGCATCAGACTTTCACCGACTCGGCCACTGGGCCGGGTCGAGGATTCAGAAGAGGACGCACCACCTAATGATTCATCAGCCATATTAGGAGCAACGCCTTGTGGGCCTATGTTAAGTGGAGCCCCACCGTCTTTTCGGTCACCCCGGTCACCACCATTGTTATTGCCGCTGTCATCTCGAAGGCCAGATGTTCCTCCTCCGGGGATTGGCTTTGTTCCGACACTACCGCTGCCCAAGCTGCTTGGCCCAAATTTTTCTGTGTTGCTTCGCATCTCGCTAGTAGCTTGCGTCGACCCCATAGAGTCGATGCCGATGCCGATCCATTTCAAGACCACATCCGGCAAAGTCTGCGATAGTCCAAAGATCATGTAGATGACAGGCAGCAATAGCAGACCATACATGATTAACCAGTTGCGCCACTGGAAGAACTCAACAAACCAGCCTAAAGACTCCGCACTGGTCACGTTGGCTGCGTGCATCGCCCAAAATGCTTTACTGATGTACAGCAGAATTGGATTTGCTATTGCCATCGCTGCAAACAAACCGAAAACAATCAGTACAGGTCGAGCAAACAGGGACAACAACATTAAATAACCTTGGGTCTGCGATCCAATAAACGAACGTTCTGGCGTCATGTGCGTCAATGCCCATAGTGGCGCAGCCACAACTGATTGCAGAACACCAAGCACCCAGCCGACCACGGCAATAATGAAAATGGTATAGGGCAGTGACGGCAGAAAAACACCAAAGTAAAATGCTAATACTCCTACCCAGCTAGCGACTTCTACCAGTGGTTTTAAGAAATTGTAGATTACCCACTCAAGCAACGTGTCAGCTAGCGGGGTAGCGTCAACACTAGTTCCGAAAAAAGATACTGATCCAACCCCAGCTGCTACGGCCTTGGCACCTGATAACGCAGTATGCACGACACGATTAGTTGTAATAGCGGATGCCTGCATAAGTGCCAGTACATCACCAGTAGTCTTGATACGAGAAATTGCGTCAACATCACCATCCGTGCCAATCAGCGTGGCTGTAACGCGTTCCATGCCCCAGCCGATGAAGTTACTCATAATGCTGTCGCCACGGCTACCCAAGGTGTCGACATTCAAATCATCCAGCGATGCCGGAGCTAAAGCAGCTTTAATATCTGCTGCATTAGGCGTTACGGGTTGTTTGTAGCTTGAGCCATCAAGCGATTTGCTAATAATTGCTTGATAGACCGTTTGGTAACTGTTTAATGCCAACCGTGCCGCCGCGTCTTTAGGCAGCATATTGAGGTTTGGCTGCGTTGCAACTGCAACAGGCTCTGCAAACATAGCCCCCATCTCCTGCCTAATGCCGGAGAGACGCTGATAAAATCCCCCCGCCATTGCCCAGCCGTCTTCTGTTACATCATCGACGTACTTAGCCATTATCTTTTTTAGTGTCGTATCGTTCGCCATTTGGGACGTTAGATTTTGAGTGAGCGTATTTTGGGCTTGATTGATAATGAGGTTAAAGCGATCGCTCTTAACGGTATCCCATCCGTTCTTGTTTATATCCGTCGGCCAAGTTCTCACCCATGCATCAATATCAGCCATCACCTTGTTCATGGCAATGATTTTGGCGTTAAGCGTGGCAAGCCGTACCGCCTGCATCGCGGCCTTATTGCTAGTAATCGTAGCAGGATTAAAAATTGTACCCGTAGAGGGAGAGGTCGTTATCAGCTCCGCAGGAACACTAAAGCTATAGACCTTGATCGATCCACAAATTGGCGTTCCACCGCCAAGGTTGGTGGCCGTATTGCGATCTTTGATGAGATACGTCGCAGCCTGTCGTCCAATGCCGTCATCTACCTTGGAGTCAGGCGTTGAAAGCGCTTGTACAGCGGTATGCTGGTCAAGCGAGCCGTAAATTGCATTGAGGGATCTGGCGCACCAGCTCGACGCCAAATAGGCTTGGCCAAACTGGCGAATGTCGTACAACGGATAGTTGGGGTTGGGCTTCGCGCCACTACCAAATCCAAGCTGGCTACTAACGCTGCTGAGCGATCCGTTAACAATCCCGTTTTCAACACCGGCTTTGAATACGCCGTTGGCAAAACCAATGCCCCAAAGTCCAATTGTCAGTACGATGATCTGGATAATCGAATAGCCGCTTGAAGCGGGCAGTAAGGCTCCACCACCGAACACGATGCGCAGCGGAGTCCAAAGCGAACTCCATGCCTTGCCCATCGCTTCGCCCTCATTAGCCGTGTTAGCGACGCCGATAATGGCGATATACGAAACGAATAAGGACGCCAGTATCAGCAGACCAGAGTTGTACTGTACGAACATTGAGGCCAGCACGTTAGAGGTGGCAGTGACAGTTTCAGGGTCGTTGCCTTGTGACAAAGCGTCAATGACCGGCCCAAAGACTGCTCTAAGTACTCCCACACTTGCATCTGAGCAACTGCTTGCGCCGTCCGTTGTGTCACACGGTGAAAAGGGCATTCCTGCCATCTGGATAGTCTCTCGGGGGGAATTCACGAGAAAGTCTATAGGCGTTCGGCATCCTTTAAAAGGTATGTAAAAACTAGGTTGTGGACTATAGTCCATCTATTAAGAAAGTTTTGATTTAAACCATTGTTTTTATTATTAATATATATTTTCATCTTGATTGGGGTGTATGTATACATCGCAACAATGATGTTTATTTAGAATGGTCCGTAACGTAGACTCCAGTCACTCAAAAAATTGCCAGCAGATAAGGTGAAAAGTGAGATTCAAGCTCAAGTATCAAGACAACAAAACTTTAGGTATTCAGTACGTTGGCAACTCTGTGATTTGCGTTCGCATGCTCGATGAGACGACCAAGGGCGGCAATCAAAAGCAAACCTATGTCTGTACGATCAGCCGATGGGATACCGAGCTGCCGCAACATGCAATCCAGTTACTAAATAAGGCTGAAGTAGAGGAGTGGAAGGCGTGGAAGACAGCTCACGATGCTGCGTTTAGACGTAAGCAGCTTGAAGCGTCACTGAATACTTTACCTCTTACGTTGAGTTATGCGGCCACTGCCTTGACGGAACAGGGGTGTACCGTCGGTGAGTCCCGGAAAGCTGCTATCTGGGCAGCTTTGGATGCATTCAATCGCGCCCTGTTGAACGCCGGAGTAGACCGCCCCTCACCAGCTCGCGGTCGGCTACCTTCGATAAAATTGGCGTCCCCAGAAATAGGATTGCCAATAATGCCGAACCTTGAACAGCTCGGCTCTCCGCTTGAATGTGCCTATCGCGGGATAGTGGAACGCTACAAGGCTTTACAGGCTCGCTATGCCGCCACAAAATCAGATACCGATTAGACGGCTCAAAATTTTTTGCCCCAGACAGCAAGCCGTTCTTTCATCAATTGGCCGTCGCGCCGCATTTCTGTACGCAGGTCGTCCAGCTCCTCTGGGGTGAGCGAATAATACAGCGACCTCGTGGGTGGTTCTTCAGTTGTGCGCTGCCCATCGACCCCTTCCGGGTCGAACTGCTCTCTATCGAATGTCATACCGTATACCTCCACATATTCAAAATTCGCATGGCACTCACGCCCCCAAGGATCATGCACCCACAAATCACCAAAACCGTCTCGAATGACGTAATACGCCCCGGGGTCGTTACGCACCATGAGCGGCAAAACATCGTCGAACTCTTGCGTTTCCGGGTTGAACCGCCACACGTACTTCATTGTATCGAGCATGATCCACCCTCACATATCCAAATTCGGCGAGTCCCGGTTCAATGAGTTCTGACGCTCACGCTCTCTTTCTTCCTGATGCTGCTGCAAACGCTGAGCTTCGGTCTGCCGTGCTGCTCGCTGAACGTCCTGATTCGGTACTGCTGGCTCACTATTAACGTGCGTATTCATCAACGTGTGCCTCGCATAATCGCACTTTTTTATCCAAGCATTTACTGATGAATCATGCGTTTTTAACGCCTGATTCCACGCATCATCTCTAAACTTAATAGCGTCGGGATGATGGCTGTTTAAGTGATCGCGCCGAGCCTCGGATGGTCGCTCTACATTCTTACCAAAATCATTGTCCCACTGCATGGCCTTGCCCTTCGCCATGTGTTGGCCAATGAAGCCGACTGCCTTCTCCGGGTCTGGCCGCTCGCCCCGGGACTCCCCGTATGTACGATCCAGTCTAGACCGATACAGAGCCACATCAGCCTCGACAGCATCCATCTCAACATAATCGCGGACTGGCCGAACCGGTGCCGGTGCTGATAGCGCCTGCTGCGCCTCATCTCGCGTCATAGCGGCCTGCCGGGGCGCTTTCTTGGCCTCGTGTTGCGCACGGATAACATCGAACTGCTGTTGATCCTCTATGAAGCGCTGACGCTTATGATCAATGTCGGCATTGATGGCATCTTTGCGTCGCTGTTCAAGCTCAGGATCAGCAAACCGCACATCCAGCCGTCGCTCAACCGCGGTAGCAAGCACCCTATCCCTGAATTCCTGCCCGCCATGCACCGCTACAGCGCCGAATTTCTCCTTCGCCAGCAACAACCCTATCTCGATGCTATCCGCATCGTTGCGGCTGTCCTTGTTGAAAGTGATGCGCTGTCCTTCATCCCGGAACGCCAACCGATCATTGACCGAATAGTTAACAACACCAGTCGAACGATCAACAGCCCACCTAACGCGCTCCGAAAGCCTTGCAGGCCGTGCCGGGTCAAGATCGCTATCCGAAGTGGCCGTGAAGTAGGGTCGCTGTACGTCCGCGACATCCGGCTCTTGGGGATGTTTGCCTTTGCGTTTGTCTGCGTAGGAAAAGCCCCGAAGCTGCGCTATAGCTGCTGGATCACCGACCTCTGCACAATCTGCAACCCATTCCCGATAAGACAGATGTTTCTCTTTTCGTAAACTGGCATTTTCAGCTTTAAATATGGCTTTTAGTTCGTCTCGTTTGGTCGCAGCAGTAAACGCTGCGACCGACAGAAGTGCTCTGCGATGGTTGCCGTCTAGCCCACTTCGCCGGATGCCTTCCCGTTCTGCCCTAAGTAGATCGGTGAGGGCTTTACGCCGCAACTTCTGAGTGTGGGCTAGCTCAGCCTTAGCCGGAGCTTTCCTAGCCTTCCACTCAACGACAAAACCTTCATATTTGCCGCGCAACTCTGCGCGTTCTTTGGCGCGCTTCTCGCGGTTGTCGGCACGCTTGGTTGGATCGCGCAATGGGCGATGCTTGCTGTAGTTCTGATTCTCTAACGCTTCCCGTTCAAAATACCTGGTTTTAAGTGGCTCGTATGGGCCAAGCTGCTCTATGAGTTTTCCCCCACCCAACCCCATGTCAGATGCCTTGATCGGAGCCTGGGCGGGATCACTTACCGACGCCACGTAGAAAGCGTTGTTTCGGTCATTTGCTGGTCTCAACTCAAGTCCATGAGTGGCAAGTATAGTATGCAGCGCCTGCCACGAAGCTTTCGCGGATTCCATTAGCGCCTTGGCATCATCTTTGGGCGGTCCTTTGGCATAGCTCGCTAACGACTCATTACCACTGTGAACTTCAAACTGCCGGGCCTTCTCCGGCAAATCGGCGCGACTCCCTTCCCGTGCCTTGAGCCGGTGTGCTGCACTCGTATAAGTCCAATCTATAGACTTCTTACCGTCAACCTCTTTGACGGAAAAAGGCCCATTATCGTGTTTCCACCCTTGGTCAATTTCGATCTGCCGCATTGCCTTATCTAATGTGAATTTCGAATACGACATTTTCGGTACTCGGTGTCTATCTGGATGAACCTTATTCACCATGATATGCAAGTGCGCATTGTCGGTATCACGGTGTATGGCCGACAGATACTCATGACCGTTAAGCCCAATAGCAGCGAGCGCGAATTTACCGGCATCAAAAGCTTGATCATCGGTTGGGTAGTCTCCTTCTGACCAGCTCAGAACGAGGTGCATTACCGGATCTTTCGTGCGCTTACTTCGAACCGAAGTACCCCACATTTCAATCCACGCGGTATCCTCAGAAAGGCAGTTTGTTTGCACTGCCACAGCTCCTTCAGTGACCTCACCGGTCTCAGGATCAATACCATGTCGAAAACTATTTATGTACTTGGATAGACTACGGAAACTTGTCTTTCCATCGCTTCGTCGGCCAACGATCTTAGCGATCATCGCTATCCACTTCCTCGACGTCAGGCGCTATACGTTTGAGTGCCCTTGTCGCCTCGTCAACGGCATTCTTAAACGCAATCAACAACTCAGATGTTTGCTGTGAATACGCACCACGGCTGCTATTAAATAAGTTTTTTTGCAATCCGCCTAAACTACGGAGCTGAGCTGCAAACGTCTTTATGTCTGCACAGATGATGCGATCTGATTGGTTCCTTATGCGGCGACTTAATCCAGCACAACGAATAAACATCGACAATGATATGCCTGCATCCTCAGCTTTAGCTTTCAATGCATCTGCCTCTTCGGGCAAACAGCGAGTGTGAACGACCACAGTTCGTTTCCTTGTATCCGAACCAGAACGACCATTGACCATAACAAACTCCGACTCTAATGGCCGCACGGCGGCAGGGGTCTCGGGGCGCAGCCCTGAGCAGGGCAGGTTAGGGATGATGACGAGCGAAGCGAGGAAGAGCCCCGATGAGATACCAGCACGAAGTGCGCGGTAGCTCAAACCACACCCTGTCCTCGATCATCATGACTTCCACGGAGAAGGTAGCTTGGAGTTTTTATATGGTCAAATACGGCTCGGCGCCTAGAGAAAGTACGTACTTACACAATGTTCGCACCATGATGCCACAGAGTTGCCACAGAGTTGCTACAATGTGTACACAATCTTACCATGCAGTTACCGCATTGCCACCACAAAGCTACCACAATGGTTACACGCTATAGCCACAAAATTACCAGCTTGTTAGCACAGTCTTACCATACTAGTACCACTATTTTTGGAACGATATATGGGTCGAAATTTTTCGGTTTTTTCATAAAATGACTTGATGCGTTGAGGCGCTATACAAAAAAGCAAAGGGCATTTTTGAAAGGGGAAGGTTGATCAGCCTTCAGAACTGGCCGTGGTTTCCGATGCGCCCCATAGGGGCTTTGCCCCTCTGGACTCCCCACACTCGCCCGCGTGGCGTCGGGAGCCTGGGATAGAAACGCTCCCAGTCACCCTAGCGAAGGCTATTGACCTCGAACGCGTCAAGGGGCCGAGTCCTCGCCCCTTCGGTGCTGCGGGCCGCACCAACCCCTTGACTCGACCATTAGACTTCAGACATTTTCAAGATATGATGAGCGACGCGTAATGAAAAAGTCAGCATAAAAAATTAAGAGGGGGTTGCGGTGCAGATTTTGACAGTTTCAGATTTTGAAAAAGTGGCCGTTAGGTATTCAACTTTGTTCTATTCAAGATCTCTCAAGGATGGCCCGAAAAGCATCGCGTATTGGATATCAGTTTTTTTCTTTGTGCTAACAATATTGTTTATGTTCTACAGTTTGGTTGAGTTAGCGTTAGGGCGGGATGCGAACACAGGCCTAGCACTGATAGCTGTTCTTTTTGAATTCGTCGGTTTGGCAGTTTGGATTGCTTTTTATGAGCCTGCTTACAGATATGACAAGCTAAAAAGGTCCGGCTTAAATATTTCCGACGTGCTTTGTAAAAAACAAGATAGAGAAATTATCAAAGGCATTTGGCTTAAAAAGAATTTATCTGTCCCGCCTGATAAGTATTTTGATTTGGCCAAGAATTTTTATGAAGCTTAGGGTATGCTTTCCGAGTCTAGAAAGAATAAGCAGCTGGGCGATCGTTTTTTGAGTAGCTTTTTCAGCCTTAAGCCGCTTCAGACCTTGCTTTCAATTCCAGTTATATTGGCTATGATAAATTTCGCATTTAAAATACCCGGCGTGGAATTCACAGTGTCGAATATTGACCTCTCGGTTTTTATGATAACCGCTGCGAAATACTCGCTCACCCTTTTTCTTATTTCACTAACTCTAGTTTTGATTGTTGGATTGTTGTTGACGATGTCTATAGGTGTTTTCGAGCTGGTTAGTGAAACCTACAGAGGCAAATGCTCAGATTTGACTAAGAGAAGGTTTGTTAGAGCTTTGCTTGAGCGAGCCGACTTGGTGGGGTGAGTATAGCGTGCTGATGTGATCTATGCTCGTAGTGTCCGAAAACTTACGATGTATGACTTGGCTCACTTTGGTTGATTTAATTTGACTAATAACTATTAGTTTGTATTTTAGGTATCTGGATGGTGCATTTTTTATAGGTTTTCTGTGGGGTTTTCGAGAGCGTCTATCTAAGGTAGGACCCAAGGGAAAAACGCTCTCTGAATTATTTGTTAGGTGTTTAACTCTCTCCGAGTATCCGATTTGTGAGTGAGTACAAAGCAGATTTTGGAGAATTGGCGGTGGATGTTAACTGTTTGACTATCAGGTCGACTACCATCCGCGTATCATGAATCAGTGTTTTTTGCGCAATGGTCTGGGCGAGCGCGTTGTGGACGTCGATCCGTTTGCTAGGCGGGGTCTTCGACAAATCGAACGGCGTTGCCCCCTAGTGTCGTGTTTTATTTTACTAGTTTCTGTTTAGGTTAGTTGTTGGTGTTATCTACAACGCTTCCCGATACGGTATCCATCCCATATTCATCAGGTATCGCAGAGGTATCATCGTCCGAGCGCTGCATAGCCTTGTCTATCCAAGCTTGCTGCTCTCTGGTAGTTAACCAAGATTTCGAATTAGTGACGAAATCCTCTTTCCACTCGGGCGGAACGTTCATGTATAGGAATTTCAAAATGCCTATGGATGAACCATCTTCATGTTCTATTTTTAAAGACTCTCCGGCTTGCGGCCCCTGCGGGACCGCAGATATCTGATGTACACCGGATTGCACCCCCAGAGCGCGACTATTTGCAGCCTGACTCGGAGTGGGTTGTGGGGAAGCTGAATCGACTTGGCCACGTGTCCCAGGCGCAGCCTTGGCAGGCCTGAGAACTCTCACAGTGGCCGGTTGAGATATTTCCCTGAGAATGTGCTTGTAGCTGGCCACCGTTCTCACCGAAACGCCGGCGAGAGTCGCTATCGCAGAACGGACCAGTGCCTTGCCCTGGTCTTGAAGCTGCCTGCAAGCAGCGCGTATTTTGGATTCTGTGGCTTTGTGCCGCAGCTCATTAGTGCGCTGCGCAGCCAGGCTCTGCCGTTCTGTAAGCGACAAGCTGCCATCGAGCTGCATTGCGCCTCGATGGCAACGACGATCGCCGGTGTACCGATCCCACGTCCAGCGACCTACGGATTTGACCGTGGAGCGTATCGACGACAGCGGCAGGTTTTCCGAAAAACCCTGTTTGAGAAAGCTGTTGTGGTTGTACGCATACGCATCGAGCGAGCGCATGAACGACTCGAACGACCCCAGCTCACGCTCGCGATTGACGATGCTGTACGCAAAATAGCGCAGTTGCTCGAACAGGATGCAGTGCCGCGAATGGCTGACCTGATCAAGCTTCGGACCTGTGGCCCAGGGTTTGACTGTCAGCTCCACCGCGTTCGCCAGTTCGCCCAGTTCATACACGTGGGTGTGAAATTCGGTCGTCTCCCACCAGGGGTGACCGGGTGTTTTGGCCACCGGGCCACCGTGGTAGTCCATGTCCGCGTCGAGGCGAGCGGCAAACGCGGTATAGATCGCTTTCATGTACTGAATCGGCTTGACCCGTGCGTTCTCTGTGGTGCACACGGACGGCACGGCATAGAACAACTGGGAATGGCCGCTTTTGCGGTTACGCACCATCAGGTTCGGCGCGGGCAACCCGGCATCGTCCCAGGCCAAGGCGTTGGCATGGTCCAGGTCGAACACCAGCCAGGACACCATGCCGAGGCGATTGACCTGCATATAGGGATAACGCAGCGCGTATTCACGGGGACGGACGCGGGTCGCGGTTTTGTCGTCACTGCACCGCGCCATGTACGGCGCTTCCAGCAATAATCGGTTGAGCGCAGTGCCGTCTTCGAAAAAACGCGCCGGAGGCATGTGGGTGCTGGTGGCCAGCGGATCGACCTTGGCCGAGGGTGAGGTCGCGTGGGCAAGACTGATCGCGTTGTCGTGGCTCATGCCTCACCGCCTTGGCCAGCAGGTTGGCCAACGGCGTGAAAGGGTATGACACAAGGGGGCAACTGGGGGGGCACGGTGCTGTCATAGAGGACGCACAGCCGCTGAAGAATCTTTTCCATAAGTCCACCGTTCAGCGGTGAACTGAAGACTTCACTTTTGATGGCTTGAAGATTTCCTGCCTTGTCCGTCGGCCCATCTCAGCTTCTCCCTTGTGTGGTTTTGCGGGCTGCTGCACGGGCCTCCAGCCAATGATCAATTTCGTGCTCGAGAAAACCGATTACACGTCCGCCTCCGATGCTGATGGGTTGCGGAAAGTCATCTTGTTTGCACAGTCTCCACAAAGACGTTCGGCTGATAGCAATTTTTGAGCAGGTATCTTGGATACGAAGAACTCTCATGGCACGCCTCGAAACGTTATGGAATCGAGGGCATGTTCATTTTATCTGCCGCGTGGAGCACGGACATCAATTGTTCCTTTTCCGATGACTTTTTGTCCGTGCACTGAGAATTTGGCGAACCCTCACCTGATCTATGGCATGCCTACGGTTCGCTATCTCAGGGCTGGCGCGATGGCCACTGCGTTGATAGAGAGAGCCCCGCTTTGGCGGGCGTTTGTATTGGAAAATCGGTGTTTCGCCTTTGCCAGTCCGAGAACTAAGCTGGCCTCGCTAAGCTCGCTCACACTTCCCTTTGGTAAGCGGAATCCTTATGCAGTCAGATCGGACCCGGCTACTCGAGCTCGCACTCTATGAGATCAGGGGGCTGCTTGCTGATTATCTGGGCAGCGATGTGCATGCGCCAATGAGCGTACGTGTTGCCGTCCATGTGGGCTATGCAGTTCACAATGAGGCGGAGGCGGCATTCAACAATGTGGATTTCAGACTGATCCTGCGAGCGCTGAAAAGCGCCGTAATCGATCAGGTTCTGGGTGGTACTGATGGGGCAGCTTTGTTGAGGCGATTTCTGCCTGTTGCGAAGGACCGCTTTCGGCCAGAAGCGGTCACTTGTCAGCACCTAGAACTGCCTCAGCTAACTGGTCATCGAAGTATTCCGTGTCTTCGCGGGGCTCTGAATCCAATCGCCGCTTGGCCTCGGCCAACATTTGAGGAAGTGCGATTCGCTGGTTCAGAAAAGTAGCGACCATGATATCTGACAGTTCTTTAAAAGGAGTGTCCCAGGCATCTCGACAATGCTGTAGTAACGTTGTCGGAGCCTCTCCTTTCCAAGGGCCAATGATGTTGGCTACTGTCGTCGGTTGGACCATTGGCATCAATTCGTACTGGTTTGGAAAAAGGGATTCTACCCACAGATCGCACGCAGTGCGAACGGCCGCTTTGGGTCGAAAGCAGCCGGTCGTGGCTGATGGCTTTCGACCCGAAGCGGTCACTCCGCCCGCTGGCCCCTGGCCGACTCCTTCTTAAAAATGTCCGTCGTCTGGACAAAATCGACGAAACGCTTGTTAGCGAAGGAAAGGTATTCGCCCGCGCGCCAGCGCAAACTGAAACTCATGGTTTGTGGGGGGGTGAAAGGCACGCCCAGAATGCCCGGCTCGCGCTTCTGAGCAGAGCGCAATAAGGTGGAAATCCCCATACCATCGGCAGCGGCCTTAATGACGAGTGACACGAAGTTGCTTTGCAGTGCAATCCGGTAATTTGCGCTCCCCGCATCGCAGAAAGCGTCGAGTAATGGCGTTGCAGGAATGTTTGGTCAAACACCACCATGGGCTCATCCTGCAAGTGCCGGGCTTCCAGAAAGGGTTTCTGGGCTAACGGGTTGTGTTCGTTCATGCATAGCACCATCTCGTCTGTTCCCAGTACTACTGAGTCCCAACTCGATTGCACTCGCCGCGACTCCAACAACGCGACGTCGATGTTGCGGTCTTCAAGGCGCTGCCCATCGTGTCGACCCGCGACAGCAACTGCGCTGCCAAAGCACGCAGTTGCTCGGGGGAAATTTGGTCGAGATTGGGAGAAGAAGTCATGCGCCGGATTTTGCCAGAGCAGGCGCTTCGCGGCGATAGACCGATAGACTAATGGCAGCCGTTAAAGCAGTGTGATCGAGCCTCCAGAACCCGCGCGTAGCCATGGCAGACCCGGCACCAATGCCTGAAGTTGCTCGGTATCCAGTTCCATCTCAGAACCATGGCGAATGCCAGGCCGATGGAACTTGCCTTGGTTCAACCGGCGCGCCGCCAGCCATATTCTAAAGCCGTCATGCACCAGCACTTTCATGCGATTGGCGCGGCAATTGGCGAACAGATAAGCACAGTGCGGCTGCGCCGCACCGAACACCGCTATCACGCTGACCAATGCCGTCTAGGTGCCGGCGCGCATGTCCATCGGCTCGATGGCAAGCCAGATGGCGTCGATGCGAATCATCGCAAAAGGTCTCGAAGAAAGGTCGCGCAGGCAGCAGCATTTTCAGCGGGCCAGTTCACTTTGACGGTGCCTCGCGGGTGCTGTATTTCAACGCAACTGTTCGATGAGGACGGGTGAGATTTTGCCCCAGCCAGCCACACGGGTAATGGAATAAATGCAGGTCGCAGCGCTGTGCTTTTCTGCGATTGCAGCCGAATCCATTTGTGGACGAGGTTATGGCTGAGTGCGATGCTGGCAATCGAAGCACCAGGCTGGGCACACTCTTGAATGACTTGGGCTCTGAAGGAATTGGAGTAGGAACGGCGTGTTGGTTGCACGAAATACCCGCTTAAAAGGCTATAACTGGTGTCCACTTAATTTAAGTGAACACCATGTCTTGGCTTTTCGGAGCTGGGTAGATGACTTGGCCGGACGCATACACCGTATCGTTCACAAGTCCCACATCATCGAACTGAAAGGCGAATCAATGCGAAGAATCAAAATTCGCAAACGGTCGTAAGAGCATCTGACGCTTATCCAGGTGGGGAATACGAATGCAATTGGTCAAGTTGAATGCAAGCAGGTGGTCAAATACAACTAAATCAGATTTTTTAAGTAATTTTTCCTTAACGGAATTAAGTTTTTTGCTATGCTCCTTGGATCATCCTACCTAATCAGATCTGTGGGTTGAAACCGTAATAAATCCCAGTCCCGCTGCTAGCCCCTATTGGAGTTCAACAGTCCAGAGGTGATCCAGGTGGGTTGTGTAGATGCGGCTTAGTTTCTGGAGGCTTCATACCCCAGGCTGGCGTTACGGGAATACGTCCAAGGTGTACCGTACCTCGGCCCCATTTTTCGTTGAAATGATCCATCAAAGATTTATGAGGCGCGGCGGCTGTATGTTGGCGAAATTATCAGGTGTGTATTCTTCTGGCTTACGCCACTGACAAAGCCAGTGGGGTAAGCCAGCCTATTAATTATTTGACGTTACGGCTTGGCAACGTGCCAGACTTGGTTGACGCCGTCACCGGTTGTATCCCCTGGCTTGGTATCTTTGACCCAGCTGTAAAGTGGCATGCCTTTGTATGCCCATTGTTTTGTGCCATCGTCTCGAGTGACGACAGAGTAATCATGACCCGCTTTCGCGTCTGCGGATACCGGTAAAGGTGGCCAGTTTGAAGCGCATGGCCCATTGCAGACCGACTTGCCCGAGGTGTCCTTCCCGAAGGTATAAAGAGTCATTCCTTTCGCGTCTACGAGTACTTTTCCCTTGTCCGTTTCAGCAAGCTTGACTGGCGCATCGGCGAGCGCCAAACCCGACATGCAGCTGGCGGCAATAGCGACGGTGAGAATCATCTTTTTGAACATCTGTATTTCCTTTGGTCATTTTTAATTTTTAGAAGACCCACCTGCTTTTGAAACGGCAAGCGATCAGACAGTAGACGAGCCACAAACAGGTTAATTCGATTCCGTAGAAAAAACGTCCCGATATCATTTTTTGCTGGAATGCTGGGCTCCCCCCCCCCCGGACCCTGTGCCTTCCTCAATTGAGCAAAGCGACGCTCACGGTCAAGCATCACTGGCTCATCTCAATGAGCGACGGCGATCCATCATCCAGGACTCATCATTTTCACTCATTATTATTCACTTGGTCGTGGAGTATCAGCAGGCCCCCATGAAGGCCTGCGCTGTTCAATCAGTCGGCCTTGAGCGTCGACACCACCTTGTTGCTGGCGAGATCGACTGTGGAGATACTCAAGTCCTCATTAAGGACATACGCCTTCGATTTGTCTTTGGTGAAGACAATGGCCTGGCGGGGTGCCTTCAAACCGGTCACAGTGGTGGTCACTTTCAGCGTTTTGGTGTCGATCACTGAAAGGCTGTTGTCACCGAGGTTACCCGAGTAGACGTGCAGCCCGTCTGGAGTGAGGGCTGCGCCGTAGGGGTCTTTGCCAACCATGACGGTGGTTGTGATGGCGCGTTTTTGAGTGTCGACAACTGCGATGCTGTTACTGCCGCTGTTAGCCGCGTACAGCGTATTGCCGTCCGCCGATATGGAGATGGCGCGCAACTTGTTGAAGCCAGTGATCTCACCTTCAATCGTATTGGTTTTGCTGTCGACCAAGGTAATTTTGTCCCCAAGAAAGTTGGTGACATAGACGGTTTTGCCGTCAGGGCTTACTCGGATGCCCTGGCGCGGTTGGGAGAAGCCAGGTACCACAGCTACTGGCCGCTGGTGATCAAGGTCAATGACCGACAGCGTGCTGGCCGCTTCATTGTTGACGTAGAGCAGGCTTCCGTCCTTGCTGAGTGTGGTACCAAAAGCACCTGCGCCCAACGGAATATCTGCAATCACTTTTAAAGTCTTGGTGTCAATCTTGCGCACGACCCCCAAACTGCTGTCGGAGAGGTAGAACACATCGCCAGTTGGCGAAAACACAATATTTCGCGGCGTGACGTAGCCGGTGAGAACCTGGCGAACCTTACCGGTTTTCAAATCATAAACCACTACATCTGGACGCTGACTGTAAGAGACCACCGCCGTCGTTTCATCAGGGCTGACGGCCAGCGAGTTGTTGTGAATATCGCCGTCAAACGTCCAGCGATCTTGCGCGGCCCACGCGCTCATTGATGCGGCCAACGCAACACCCAACGTCAGGGCTGTGACGGTTTTCTTTATCACATTCATCAGAGTTTCCTCATAGGGTAAGCAAGGCATCCAGTCGCGCCTTGGCATATACAACTCGTTCATCGCTGCAGGGCAATGAGTTGACTTTATGCGTCGTTGATAAATTCCGGAAACAAATTGTTTTGGTAGCTCTTACCTGTTTTATAAATAGGTCTAGCTATTCCTGGCTCACGAATTGACTGCAGTTTTCCCAGAATCGCTCAAGTCCAGGCGAGATGTATTTGTCCCGGTGGCGGATCAGAAAAAAACGTCGGGTCAGTGCAGGCAACGCGTGCGGCAGTCCAACCAGAACTTCAGAGGCCAGTAGATCCCGAACGACCCAGCGGGACAGGCAACTGATGCCGATGCCTTGTGCGAGGGTATGCTTGATGGCCTCTGAACTGCCGATCTGGCGCGTTTCGGCGAGATCGTGCAGATGAAGCAGCAGCAATCGTTCGACTTCTTCACGGGTACCAGAACCTGGCTCGCGCAGTAGCCATTCAGCCGTACGAAGATCATCAAGTGTGACCTGCTGCTTTAGTGCCAAGGGGTGCCGTTGGCCTGCGACAATAAGCAATTCATCAATTAGCCAAGGCTCGGCACTGAGTTCGGGCAGGTGGCAAGGCCCCTCGATCAGGCCCATATCAATCTCGAAATCAGCGACTCTTCTTGCGATAGCCATGCTGTTGGCCATGTCGACATCGACCCTCAAATGTGGTGCTGATTGACGTAGCTCACCGAGAATCAATGGCAGAACATAATTGCCTATCGTGGTACTGCATCCTACCCGCAAGCGTGTCTTCAGCCCGGCATGGCCGGGTAAGAAACTGGCCTCTATCTGTTGTGCATTCTCAAGCATCCTTCTGGCTTGAGGCAGTAAGGCATGGCCGTTATCGTTCAGCACTAAACGCTTGCCTACTCGGTCGAACAGCCTGGTATCCAAGGCGCTTTCCAACTCGTTCAGTGCGGCGCTGGTTGCAGATTGGGACAGTGACACCGAAATGGCGGCGCTGGTGGTGCTACCGTGCTGCGCGACGGCGCAGAAAATTTGTAGCTGGCGTAGGCTTAGCTTCAAGTAATCTACCTTCTTAATAGGTAATGTAAACCTATACTATCCGTTTTTACCGCTATGCCCATCAAGCTATACTTCAACCATGTCATATTGAAGGCACACTGAAGCGGGAGCGCGAAAATGAGTGAGACACGACTCGCAGCTATAATGGGCGGCAGCCACCCACTGGCGGCTTTGTCCAATCCACGAGAAGCGATCCGCCAGTTCACACCCAACTGGTTCGCCGCCACGATGGGCACCGGGATTCTGGCGCTGGCTCTGGGCCAACTGCCCTTTGTTGCGCAGTGGCCCAAAGCGTTAGGGGAAGCCTTGTGGTTTTTTAATATCGTGCTGTTTTGCCTGTTTACGCTGATGTACGCGAGCCGTTGGGTATTGTTCTTCGATGAGGCCAAACAGATCTTCGGCCACTCCACTGTATCGATGTTTTTTGGAACTATCCCCATGGGATTGGCGACCATCATCAACGGTTTTCTCCTTTATGGTTTGCCACGCTGGGGGGGTGGGGTAGTCGCTTTAGCCGAAGTGTTGTGGTGGATCGATGTCACCATGGCATTGGCCTGCGGGGTGCTGATCCCGTATATGATGTTTACTCGCCAGCAGCACAGCATTGATCAGATGACAGCGGTATGGCTGCTGCCAGTAGTTGCGGCTGAGGTGGCTGCCGCCAGTGGCGGTCTATTGGCTCCGCACCTCGCTGATGCGAGCGCACAGTTCACCATGCTCATCACCAGCTACGTGCTGTGGGCCTACTCGGTGCCCGTCGCCTTGAGCATACTGGTGATCCTGTTACTGCGCATGGCGCTGCACAAACTACCTCATGAAAGCATGGCAGCATCGAGCTGGCTGTCTTTAGGGCCGATCGGTACCGGGGCTTTGGGGATGTTGCTGCTGGGCAACGATGCTCCAGCAATCTTTGCTGCTCATGGAATGGCAAGCATCGGCGGCGTAGCCGAGGGCATTGGCTTGATCGGTGGTGTGCTGTTCTGGGGGCTGGGATTGTGGTGGATGGTATTGGCGCTGCTAATTACCGGGCGCTACTTCAGGGAGGGCATTCCGTTCAACCTCGGCTGGTGGGGCTTCACCTTTCCGCTGGGAGTGTACGCCGTAACAACCCTCAAATTGGGCTCTATGCTGCACCTCACGTTCTTTAGCTTCTTTGGCGTGGTGCTGGTGTTGATGCTGACTGTCATGTGGATGATCGTCGCGGCTAAAACCCTGGCTGGTGCCTATCGCGGCAACTTGTTCGTCTCGCCGTGTATCCGCTCGCTGAGCAAGGCGAGCAAAACCTGAGCCTTTGGCTACTTGATCGACTGTTTGGCGTGACGCAGTGTGGACAAAATGCGCTGCCTAACATTCGGGTGAGTGCAAACAGAAAGGGGACTTGGGTGTGGCATTTCCAGCAATGAAAAATTAGGGAAGGCGAGCCGAACACGCGGTATGGCTTTCTGGGCAACACGTCCAGCAAACACGATAGTGACGAGATCAGGGAAAAGCGTCAGTAGCGTGATCAGCATCTCGATACCTTCCTCAATTTGCGCTCTGCGGAGCGGACCCTTGGGCTTATCGAGATCTGGTAACCAAGGGTACAAATTCCAAAGGACGGTTTTGTGACGTGCCAGTCCAACCTGCTCAATGAAACCTTTCAGGTTGCGTTGTGCAGGCCCCGGATTGTCTCTTGAGACATACCGTGGAAGACTGACCGTTCGAGCGGGCGATTCCAACAAGATCAATACCCTTGCGAAGACGCCGCCATCCAGTGGATCGAAATACGGTAATGTTCTTTCGCCCGTGGACTGGGCCATTACCCAGCGCGTCAATTCAGCAGTTTTCGGCAGCAGCAGAAAGTCTTCTCTTACCTTCAGAGAAATTTCCTGCTCTGCGCTCTTCTGATTGAGTAACACTACTTGGAAGCCTCCTTCTTCAGGTTATAGGCCGCTACCGATTTACGAATATCTTCCCGCGCTTCGTCTGCGCTCCCCCAGCGGCCCATTTTCACCCACTTACCCGGCTCTAACGCTTTGTAGTTTTCGAAGAAGTGCTGAATCTGTGCGAGGAGTAACGCAGGGAGGTCAGAGCATTCCTTTACATTGCTGTACATAGAGCTGAGTTTTTCATGAGGCACTGCGATTACCTTGGCATCCGCACCAGCTTCGTCCGTCATGTACATCACACCTACTGGGCGACTGCGGATGACAACGCCAGGTGATACCGGGTAAGGGCAAATCACGAGGACGTCCAAAGGATCGCCGTCATCGCTCAAGGTATTTGGAATGAACCCGTAGTTAGCCGGGTAGAACATCGGCGTGCTGAGGAAGCGATCAACGAAGATCTGTCCACTTGGCTTGTCCACCTCGTACTTGATCGGCGAGTGGTTTGCAGGAATCTCGATAACGGTGAAGAAGTCATCGGGGATCGCGTTACCAGCTGGAATATCCGTGTAGCTCATGCTCATATCTCCAAGCGTCTAGGAAAGGCCAATGCCACTGACGTTTTTGCCAACAGCTATACGTGGTTCATTTTTTACGGTAACCAGTCCAACAGGTTTAGCGGCGATAGGCCGTCAGCGCACGAATGCATCATGTCCTGCATAAAACGCACGGCTGCCAAGATGCTCTTCTATTCGCAGAAACTGATTGTATTTCTCGACCCGCTCCCCCCGGCATGGAGCTCCTGTCTTGAGATGGCCAGTCCCCATCGCGACAGTCAGATCAGCGATGGAGCTGTCCACCGTCTCCCCGCTACGATGAGAAACCATCGCCCCCCAATTTGCCCCATAGGCCATTTCGATGGCGGCTTTGGTCTCAGTCAGCGTTCCGATTTGATTAGGTTTGATCAATACGGCATTGGCGACGTTTTCTGTGATGCCTCGCTGAATCCGTTCGACATTGGTGACAAATAGGTCATCTCCAACCAACTCGATCCGGTCACCCAGCGCAGTATTCAATAGCTTCCAGCCCGACCAATCGTCTTCCGCGAGGCCATCTTCCAGTACCGCAATCGGGTACTTGTCGACCCAGGAGGAATAGAGGCTAATCAGCTCTTGGGCATCTACCTTCCGACCTTCCGAACGCAGATGGTAAAGACCGTTTTCATAGAAACCGCTGGATGCTGGATCGATAGCGATCTCGATCTGAGATCCAGGGGCGTAACCGGCCCTTTCAATTGCCTTGATGATCAGCTCAATGGCATCTGAGTTTTTCTTGAGCGTCGGAGCAAAGCCGCCTTCGTCTCCGACCGCAGTTGAGTAGCCGGCGTCCTTAAGCACTACTTTCAGCTCGTGGTACACCTCAGCGCCCCAACGAAAGGCTTCCTTGAAACTGCCAGCCCCTGTAGGTGCAATCATGAATTCCTGAAAGTCAGGGCCTTGCCAGTTGGCGTGAACACCGCCATTGAGAATATTGAACATTGGGACGGGCATTCTTGCTGCTTGCTCGCCGCCCAGATATTGGAACAAGGGCAAGTTCAGCGCAGAAGCCGCCGCTCTGGCAACGGCGAGGCTCACGCCTAAGATCGCGTTTCCTCCAAGCCTGGATTTATCAGAGGTTCCATCCAGCTTAATCATCAGATGATCAATCTGTTCCTGGTCAGCCGCATCCAGGCCTCTCAAAGACTCAAATATTTCGGTATTTACATTGCTAACGGCCTTCAAAACTCCTTTGCCGGAATACCGCTGTATATCTTGGTCACGCAACTCAACTGCTTCGTGAGCGCCTGTAGAGGCACCGGACGGTACTGAAGCCCGGCCCATGGCGCCGCACTCCAAGGTGACGTCGACTTCAACGGTAGGGTTGCCGCGTGAATCGAGAATTTCACGTGCATGAATGGCCTGGATTTGCGTTTTCATAGATTTTCTCCAAGTAACGATTCGGGAACGTCATTAACGATGTGAAACCGTTGAGAGGCCTCTATGTCGGACGTCAGCTCTCCATGAGTATCCTGAACAGCTGCACTGCCGACACCGCGATTGCGGGAACCAAGAAGCCTCCAATAATTAGTTCAGGAATCTCTCCCACCAAGGGCATGAACTGCCCTCTTTTTGCCATCTGGAAAAGCTCCATCATTTGGTTTGAAGCAACCATTACAGAGCAGCAATACGCCGTCTGGGCTTGTAGCCTGACGCGCCTTTGATTTAGCAGATGAAAGGTCAGCAAGGACACTCCAACGCTTACGATGAAAAGCGCGGCGAACTCATAGACGGATCCTGTGAAAAACCTGCCCATCACAAGCCCGAATACGATGCTCAGCGTCACTGCGCTCATGTGGTCTCCCAATTCTCTAAAATGATTTTGATGAGCCGACGTCGGTGAGCTCCATTTCGCGATCTCATCTTTGGATTGCCAACCGCCATCGCGCTCAATGTTGCTGTGCTCTCAGCTCGTAGCCCGGTACGCAGGTCTGGGCTACGTCGGCCTTGCAGGACTTCTCACTGGGCATACGCAGCGTAACCAATGCGCCTTCGAGCGAGGTGACGATGTACCACCCCTCGCTCGAGACCTTTTGACTGCCTGCGATGCCGGCCAGAAAAAGTGACCAGAAAACCAGTCCTACGAGAAGCGGCTTGTTGTCACGAGCCCAGTTAGCAGGGGCTGGCTGTGGACGTAGGTTATAAACTCGGTACATGGCGCTTATCCTTTTTATTGGTTGTCCAACAAGGTGCGTTTTTTAGTTTTTCGCCTGGCCCACTCGACCGTATTCGATGGGCAATTTGATATAGCTCAGTGAAAACGACTCCTTGGCCAATGCCTCCAGCAACCTGTCGCACCCAATTTCATCAGTGGATATAGTCACCGTGACGGGATGGTCGGCACCGCCGAGGAAATGCGCCGTATGCAAATGCCCCAAATGATCTAGCCCCTCTGTACCGCTCACCAACGTCGCACCCAACGCGCCCTCTCGCTTGGCGAACTCGACCAACCACTCTCCCAGTGGAAGGTGCTGGTAGTTGGTACTCTGTTCGGTGAAAAACGTCAGTTGAAAGCCGTTCATAGCTACATCCTCTAATGTCGCGAGTGACCGACGCTTCGGTCGGCCGTACCTCTTCATTTCCGAGCTGTTTTCAAACTGAATTACGACGCGTCAGTGAGCGGTAACTCACATAAGAGAAGAACTGCTCGCACTTTGCGTAACTCGTCAGCGTGGTCGCGCAGGAATGCGCGCAGCTTGTCCTCTGTATCTAGCAATTCCAGACACTGGGGATGACGCATATCGCCAAGCTCCGGGTGATGATGGGAGATGCGATAGCTTGGCAAATAACCTGCAGAAATCGTCTTGAGCATGACCTGCTCAATTTTTGCTTTTTGAGCAACTTTAAGGAGGTGCTGGGCTAGTGCAGGTGCGCTTAGGTGGTGCCAGAAGCTGGTCACGCGAGCCCGGCTAGCGCCAGGAAAATAGAGTTGCAAAGCTGTCAGGCGATCTTGGTGATGTTCAATCATTTCTCTTCCCCCGCAAGAGTCACTTTCCGCTCGCTGGCGGATTCACTTTGAGCATGAAATTGCTTGATATCAGAGAGCCGGATTTCCTCCGGAAGAGGACGGTGATGCTTGCTGTGGCCGACGCGCTGGGCGTGATAGATCCCGGTGTGTCCGGATACGAGGTAACTTGCGATACAGGCAATGGCTGCAAGCGGAGCAATTTCGGGCCCGAAGAGCTCCATGGCCATAACGATGGTTGCCAGTGGCGTATTAGCTGCACCGGCAAAGACGGCGACAAAGCCGATACCAGCCAGCATGCCGAAGGGAAGGTGCAAGAGGGGAGCCAGCGCATTCCCCAAGGTGGCACCGATGTAAAACAGCGGTGTCACTTCACCGCCTTTGAATCCAGTGCCCAAGGAGACAACGGTGAACACCATCTTTCCAAGCCAATCCCAAGGGGCCATTGGTATTTGAAAGGATTGGACGATGCTCGGAATGCCTAGCCCGATGTACTTATCAACGTCAATGTAATGGTTACTACCGAGCGCCCACACTGCGACTGCGATCAGCAGGCCGCCGGCGAAGGGTCTTAATGGTGAATAGGTGATAAGCCGCTTAACGAAGGCTCCGAGCTTGTGGGTCGCAGTCGCGAATAGCAGGCCGGTAAGGCCAAAGACAATCCCAGCTGCCACCACAGCCATGACGCTCCACAGCTGCACCGGAACCACTTCGCCAATGACGTAATGCGTGTGAACCACGCCCCAGGCTTGCCCCACCTGGTCAGCAACGATTGCCGCAACCACGCAAGGGAAAAGCGCGTCGTAACGCATACGTCCAATGGCCAATACTTCAAGTCCGAATAAAGCCCCGGCAAGAGGGGTGCCGAAGACGGACGCAAAGCCAGCACTGATACCGGCCATGAGAATCACCCGACGGTCTTCGCGGCGCAGACGGAAGACATGCGTCAGTTGATCGGCAAGGGCACCGCCCATTTGCACCGCCGTCCCCTCACGTCCCACAGATGCACCAAAAAGGTGGGAAACCACGGTTCCAACCAGCACCATCGGCACCATGCGCAAAGGCACGATCTTCTTAGGATCATGGATCTCATCGATGATCAGGTTGTTTCCGGCATCAACGGGTTTGCCTATCAAGTGATATGCAAGTCCCACAGCAAAGCCAGCCACTGGCAGGAGCCAGATCACCAAAGGATGGGTTTCTCGCCACTGGGTGGCATGATCCAAGGAAAGGAGGAATAACGCAGAAGCAGAGCCTGCCAAAAGAGCTACAAGACCTGCAAGCGCAAGCCATTTCGCTATATAGGGCAGTAAGTCGAGTTGTTCAGGTCGTCGAAATTTAGACATTTGGCCAGCCACAAAAAAGTAGGTGGGCCTGACCAAAAAGGGAATCTGAGCGCGAACGCCTACAGACCTGATTGATCAGGTTTCTGTAGGCATCATCAGCTGCTACGGGCGCAGCGGTTTGTTAATGGAGGAATGCCATCTCCAATGCGCCGATCTTAGCTAGGTCTGTCCAAAATGTAAAATCGTGTTTCGGAGTACGAGGCAAGCGAAGGCGTCTTCGAGTCACCGCTTACGAAAGAGGGCCAAACTAGGTGACCTCTGTTCCGACGAAGCCCAGCTCAACTGGGGTTTTTATGTAAAACAACGAGATATCTTCAAGCTCCAATCGCTTGAATAACTGTTCAGATTCGTCCTCGGTAATGGCCATACGAATTTCGGTAGGCTGATCCGCTAGTTCAAAAAAATGCGAGGAATGCAGCCGGCCGGTATGCCCAAAGCCTTCGATACCTGTGGACAGAGTCGCACCCCGCAGTCCCATTTCTTTCGCCAAATCAACGACCCAGTCGCCGAGCATCTTTCCCTGATAGCGACGATTCTGTTGAGTAAAGAAGGTCACCAGAAAAGCTTTCATGTTCCTCTCCTCAGCGCGTGTTGATTATTTGATAGGACAGAAGCCCGGCAGCCGTCATTACCAGCGAGCCCACGACGTGTAGTGAAACTGAGCCTAGCGCCCAGGGCAGCCTACCTTCCTGAATCAGGGCAATTGTTTCTGCGGAAAACTTTCGATTCCACGCTCTGAAAACCGCAACGCATAGCCAGGCTTAACGCTGCGATGTTTAGTAATTATCTCATGAGTTCGTGATTGGCTACCACGGCTGTTGGTCCTGCAAGCCGGGTCGATTGTCTCGCGAAACTCAGAGGCCCTGAGGATCCGGAGCACATCCTACTCCCATGTGCCAAAGTCCGTCTGATCCTCCAAAGGCTGCATGAGGTTCCAAAGCGGCCGAATACGAAGGGCAGCTTTCGGCCATAAGCAGCCGGTCGATTTCACAGAACTCGCGAGAGCCAAGTGACATGAGAAAAAGCCAATATCTTCTCGACCGTCAAACTAGCCCTGATTGCCACTCGCAGCCCATCAAGTCGACCTGCGCAACCTAAACCTGCGGACTGATATCCATAAACGGCAGAGTGGGTTTCGGCGGACTCGAAACATCAAGCGCAATACGCCAATACCCAACGTCATGCCAAGCGCCTTGCTTGAATCCTACTTCTGGATACGTACCTATGTGAGCGAAGCCAAGTGCTTCGTGCAACCCCACGCTGCCATCGTTAGGCAGCGCTATCCCGGCATAGGCTGCGTGAAAGCCTTGCCTTTTCAATGTCGGTAGCAACACGTCATACAGTGCCCGACCGACCCCGCTACGGTGCGCTTCTGGCGATATATAAACGGTGACGTCGACCGACCAGCGATAGGCCTCACGAGCCCGATGCTGACTGGCATATGCATAGCCGATGATTTGGCCGTCTCGCTCCGCTACCAGATACGGGTAAGTCGGCAAAGTCGACCCAATCCGCTTGGCCATCTCTTCGACGGTAGGGGGCTCAAGCTCAAACGAAATCGCGGTGCGTTCAACCATCGGTGCGTAAATTGCCTGGATGGCTTGAGCGTCCGAAATCTGCGCATTCCTTACTGTGGTGTTGCTCATTCTCTATCCCCTTGGTCGCTCAAATCGATCTTTGATTGACTCGTTTCGAGAGTGCCTCGGCGCTTTCCTTGCGCTCCGAATAGCGGTCTACCAGATACGTTTCCCGGCCCCGAACCATCAGCGTGAACTTCACCAGTTCCTCCATCACGTCCACAACACGGTCGTAGTAGGCAGATGGCTTCATACGCCCTGCGTCGTCGAACTCCAGAAAGGCCTTGGGTACTGACGACTGGTTTGGGATGGTGATCATCCGCATCCAGCGCCCGAGGATCCGCAGCTGGTTTACCGTGTTGAACGACTGTGATCCACCGCAGACCTGCATGACCGCCAGCGTCTTGCCCTGGCTGGGGCGGACAGCGCCCATCGTGAGAGGAATCCAGTCGATCTGGGCTTTGAACACAGCAGACATTGCACCGTGACGCTCTGGCGAACACCACACCTGTCCCTCTGACCACAGAACCAGATCCCGCAGCTCTTTAACCTTTGGATGGTCTTCCGGAGCGTCATCAGGGAGAGGCAGACCCGAGGGATCAAAGATGAAGGCCTCGGCTCCCATTAGAGTCAGGATGCGCGCGGCCTCTTGGGCCAGTAGCCTGCTGAAAGAGCGCTCACGGGTTGAGCCATACAGCAACAAGATGCGTGGCTTGTGCGTCGGTTGCTCGTTGCCTTGCAGGCGATCCAGTGTGGCGACGTCGATTAGCGACTGATCCAGGTTAGGTAGATCTAGACTGCTTTCCAAGGAAAATTCGTCCATTACAGTTCACCTATTCGATCTAGTTCGCGCTTCAATTCCTGCGGTGTGAGCGCCGAATGAACCAGACTGAAGAATGCGTCGAAACGCTTTTTAATCTGGACGACGGTTGCGTCAAATGCGGCCTGGATTTCGCTATCTGTTCCTTCAACATTGGAAGGATCGGCAAGCCCCCAGTGGCTTTTGACAGCAGGCCCGAAATAGACCGGGCAGGGTTCGCCTCCAGCCTTATCACACACGGTGATCACCACATCCGGTGGTGAGTCCGAAAAAACCTCTGAGCCTTTGCTGTAGAGATGTGTGGTATCGATGCCTAGCGCTCGCAGCGTGCTCACGGCGCGGGGATTCAGCTGCCCGCTTGGGAAGCTGCCCGAACTGACGGCAGTAAAACCGCTCGGGGCCAAGTGGTTGAACAACCCCTCCGAGAGAACGCTCCGGCAGCTATTTGCCGTACACATAAATAGTACTTTCATGGGTTTCTCCTAGACAGGGATGCTCAGCCGCAACGCCAGTGCCACCAGCGTTACCAGCAAGATAGGAAGGGTGAGGATGCTGCCGACTTTGAAGTAGTAGCCCCAAGTGATGCGGATATTTTTCTGCGACAGCACATGCAGCCACAACAGCGTGGCCAGACTTCCGATGGGCGTGATCTTGGGGCCAAGATCGCAACCGATGACGTTGGCGTAGATCATGGCCTCACGTACCAGTCCCGTAGCGTCGCTGCCCTGAATGGACAGAGCGCCGATAAGCACACTCGGCATGTTGTTCATGATCGAGGACAACAGCGCAGCGGTGATACCGGTACCCAAGGTAGCGGCCCATAGGCCATGCTCGGCAAAAATGTTCAACAGCGCCGAGAGCGAGTCGGTTAGCCCGGCATTACGCAGGCCATAGACCACCAGATACATGCCCAGCGAAAACACGACAATTTGCCAGGGCGCGTGCTTGATGACCTTTCTCGTGGAGATGATGTGGCCTTTACCTGCGATGACCAGCAGGATCACCGCACACGCAGCAGCGACGGCGCTGATGGGGATGCCTAACGGTTCCAGTGCGAAAAGGCCAACCAGCAGCAGACCAAGCACCCACCAGCCAGCAATGAATGTCGCCCGGTCACGAATCACTGCATCTGGGGCTTCAAGCTGATTAGCGTCGTACTGGGCGGGAATGTCCTTGCGATAGAACATCCAGAGCATGAACAGCGTCGCGGCCACCGCCACCAGGTTTACCGGCCACATCACTGAGGCGTACTCACCAAAACCCACGCCAAAAAAGTCTGCCGAAACGATGTTCACCAGATTGGACACCACCATCGGCAGACTGGCGGTATCAGCGATGAAACCTGCGGCCATCACGAATGCCAGGGTCGATGCCGGACTAAAGCGCAGCGCTGTCAGCATCGCGATGACGATTGGGGTCAGAATCAGTGCGGCTCCATCATTGGCGAACAGTGCCGAAACGGCTGCACCGAGCAGGATCATCAGCGCAAACAGGCGTCCACCGTTGCCCTGACCCCAGCGAGCTACATGCAGCGCCGCCCACTTGAAGAATCCCGCTTCATCGAGCAACAAACTGATGATGATCACAGCAATGAAGGTCGCGGTAGCGTTCCAGACGATGTGCCACACAACCGGCACATCCCCCAGACTTACGACGCCAGTCAGTAGTGCCAGAACGGCACCCGCTGCCGCGCTCCAGCCGACACCTAACCCCTTGGGTTGCCAGATAACAGAGACGAGCGTAACTACGAAAATCGATGCTGCGATGAGCATGGGTATGTTCCAGGTCGGAGGTCAGCAGCAGGAGGCTTGGCGCACGGGTCTGTCTTCCATGGAGGCCAGCCGTCCTTGATGGTCGGTAACCCATGACTGGTGTGCCTGCGTAGTGACATTCAGAACATCAAGTGCCCACTGTTCAAGCTCGGGATGCAGGCGGTAGTAAACCCACTGACCCTGCCTGCGATCCGCTAGTAATCCGCAGGCACGCAGCTGGGCCAGGTGCCTCGAAACCTTCGACTGGTTATCGTCCAGTGCCCAGATCAACTCGCACACGCACAGCTCACCCTCAGCCGAAAGCATGAGCATGATCCGAGCGCGGGTTTCATCACCCAAGCACTTGAAGAATGTGTGTGGTGCAAGGCTCATAAGCAATTGCTCTGCATATGTGGATAATCGAATTTACAGATGTAACCACATTCAGCCTGCTTGCACAAATGCCCAGCGATGGGAATTGATGGATATGTGCGCCACCAGTAGGCTAGCGAGGTCAACCTTGATCGTCGGGTGTGTGTACAGCGGCCTGTCTTAAACAGGTATGGCTTCCGATGTTTCGTAGCAACATTTCGAGATCGCTATCGCTCAGCTATGAGCTACGGCTAGCTCATGTGTGAACCACCCGTTACTCACCTTGGGCCCGGTAAAAGAGCGAAAGACGTTATGGGTACCGATAGTCAGAGAGGTCTGCTGCGCAATTGCATCCCCCGGAAGCCGAGCGGTGAAGGAAACTGTATTCGCGCGGCTACGTGAAATCCGTGTCCGAACACCTGTGCAGCCATTTAAGATTTCAAGCTCGTGCGCTTACTTATCTGCCCTGAAAACCGCAGCCGATGTTGTCAACAGAATCGGCAAAAAGGAGTCAGGCAGATACGCCTGCCAGATCAGGAACAATTATCTTTGCATGCCGTCGCGATGGCGCTACGCTAAAGGCACCTTACGCCGTTTTCCGGAACTGATAAGACGGACCGAGAGAAACCACAAGTTTCCTATGGAAGGTTTACATGAATGGCTATGCCTTTGATCTTAAATTAGTCTGTGGCGGCTATGGTTATTTTTCAACTTTAACATCAGGTAGCGCGCCCGACTCAAACGGCCTTGAGGCTCGAAAGCCTTCGTTGGTGAACAGCGAGGTGTTTCCTAGCGCCCTCAAGGAGTTAGGAGTAAGTTATATTGTCGTTAATAGCGAAGAAAGCTATTACGACTGGACTTGTATTCAGGGATGGGCAATTGCAGATGAAAAGTATGTGAGGCAATACATGGCTCACTGGATAAAAACACGAAAGTGCCTTATCTCTCCTTACGGGTCTTTTACCGATATCGAGCTGGCATCGGCATCTATTCGTAAAAGAAGTTTTCGAGGAAAGTTTAAACAAAGAATATTAGATAGAGATGGAAATCACTGTGTTAATTGCGCCGAATCTGACGGGCTAACTTTGCAGCATGTAAGACCATATTCGCAAGGCGGGGAAACTAGCTTTAGAAATTTGGTAACACTATGTGAGCGTTGCAATCATAATATGGGGGCCGAAGTCTATAGGGAGCTATACGATCTCGCAAACTTACGTTACTCGTATGAACCTTCCTTGCTGAGGAACTCTGAGGTTAATGAGAGAGCAATTCTTCGAGCAGCTCAGTTTTCTAGAAATATTATGCATACGAGGTGTGAGCTTTAGTAGATGTTTTTTAAAAAAGACATATTTTAGAGATCAGCGCAAATCCTGACGCTGGTATACACAGAGCATTTCCCTCAATTCGGCCGTTCACCCTCTGCCGCGCTGCCGCTCAGGACAGGCAAGAGTCTTAAGGGACGGGCTTAGCTCCTTCCTGTGAGCGAAGTGAACGACTTTAACTAATTGTATGTTTCCAAGCCATCCCCTAAATTATGCCAGCTTCCTTTTGAACGCTTTTAATGTGGTTATTTAAGGATCTATTAAAAATTGGAATTGTGTCGCTTACAAAGCTCCAGTCAAACGTCAACAAGGCGTTGGTCCACCCCACGCTATAAATAACCCCGTCTTCATTGGGTTTCTTATTTCCGTGCGTCATCACAAAGCTTTCTTGGTCAAAGTGAGCGCCTTGCTTGTTTCGGTATGCTTTGGCATCTTCTATAAATTTATTGAACTTTTCTCTAACGTCACCGGAAAATGCCTGTAAAATTATCTCATCGAGAGTCGGCTCCCAAAATAGCCTCTTATTTGCGGCAATAACTCCTGCTTTCCCGTAACCGTCGTTGAAAATAGTGCATAGTTTAATGATTATTTCTTCGGTTATTAGCTCGTCAATAAGCTGTATATCATGAATGTCAGGGAATAAGGTGCCATGTTTCTCTTCAAAACCATTTAATGCCTCCCCATCAAGTCGTAGGCCAGTTTTCAATCTCCTGCGCTCATCATCATATAACTCGGTTATATGCATCGGTCGTCCAGTGTTGCAGAAGCGATCCACGCGCTGCCTAAGTGCCAGAAGATCGACGATTCTATTGAGAGCTATTTGCCACAAATATAGCCTGCCAAGGATTTCTTTCACTGTTAGCACCGCCTTAATTTGGTGCATGGCTGGCGAACGGTACCAATGTCATCCATCATCAGTCTTGTCGCCCAGTCATCACCTCAGAACATTTACATCAGATAGCTGAATAACTCTACGGTGTCCAGAGTTCCTTAATCATCGAAGGGCTAATTCTGGCCGATTTCTGCCGGTGCTGACCTGCAGCTGGATCCACTCCTGCCTGTCAAAGCCATCAGGCTTTCTGATCAAATCCTATGCAAACGACAGGTCAATCCGAACGCAAACGAGCGCCTTGATTCAATGGTCTTTTGGTATGAAGTTGGGTAGTGCCGAAAGCAGCTTTAGTGATTCACTCACGCTAGCTTTAAGTGAAATATCATAATGCTCATGCTCTTCATATGCGTCAGCCTCCGTTCCGTACGTGTGCAGCACGACGTGCTCCATCCCCTTACGTAACGATCGAAGAGCAGTATTGGCTAGGGTAAGCGAGCGTATAGATGAGATTCCCGCCACTTCAAAAACCGCCGCTAAGCAGATCACGGCATCCGACGGTTCTGGACGTGGGGCCATTTTGCTCTCTGATCCACCGTTAGCGACCTTTACATTGGTCCATCCGTGGGAGTGACATAGGCGAACGAACTCTAGTGATGCCCATTGCTCTTGTGCTTGGAGTTGGCGGCCACGGCCTCGTGGGGCCGTCATACCGGCTGCAGCCTTTTGCAGATCTTCCAGTCCCTGCGTTTGAAGCCATGACACAAGCGTAGAGTCTGACGAGGGCAGCCGGATATCCCGTTGTGTAGTGTCTCCCCCATCGAGATTCCGCCTATCTAAAGCGTCCCCCAGCGCTTCAATACCACATTGGTCAATTGCTTGGAGGGCGGATCGAAGGTCTAGGCTCGCGCGCGAAACCTCCTTTAGGAGAGGAGCTAAAGCAATCGCCCGCTCCTGGTCTTTTTTCAGTCGCATATAGCCGTCCGAAAGCTCAAGCAGCTTTAAGCAGAACGGATAGATTCGGGTAATAGACGGCAGGCCCGCTGAGCGACGTTTGTAAGCGATATCTGCGGCCGTATTAACCATCTTCGTCTCCTGCTCGCTCAGGCTGCTGACAAAGCCGCTGGGTAGGTACCGTGATTGGTTCATCCCTTCCTCCAGACATCCAAATGATCTGCCCAATCCTGCATCATCAGGCGGCGCTCGTCGAAGTACGTCGCATGATTATAGGCTCGACGGACGTTATTCTGATCCGCGTGAGCAAGCTGAGCTTCGATGGCGTCTGGGCGGTATCCGAGCTCGTTCAATCGAGTGCTACCAGTAGTTCGTGTGCCGTGGGGGCTGTATTTACCGCTCCACCCTATAACTTTCAAAGCTTGGCGCATCGATGCAACTGCCATCGGCATCTGTCTGTTGTCTCGGCCAGGGAATAGATGGTGCCGGGTGCCAGTGATGGTGTGGAGCCCCTTGAGCATCTGGATTGCCTGGCGGGGGAGGGGAACTACGTGCTCCTTGCGCGCCTTCATTCTTCGCGAAGGTATTCGCCAAATCGCTGCTTCAAGATCAAATTCCTCCCATTCGGCTTCGGCTACCTCGCTCGGTCGGCCTAGCGTCCACCACATCAGCTGGATGCAATAATTGAGCTGGAAGCTGCAACGGTGGTTGTCGAAATCACGTAATAGCTTGCCGATCTGATCCGTGGTTAGGGCAGTCTTATGCTGCGTTTTGTTGGTGGGCAGTGCTTTACGAACTGGCCAGACTGGATCGCTATCGGCTCGGAGCGTGGCGACGGCATACTCAAACACCGCAGACATGGTGCGACGAGCCTCTGCTGCTACGCTCGGAGCGCCGCGCTTGAATGTGGACTGGAGGATGCTGAGTATCTGAGCTGAGGTAACCTCGCGAACAGGAAGTTTTCCTATGTTGGGAAACACCACTCGCTCCAACATATCGAGGCGTCGATTTTTGGTGATGTCTTCCCAGTCTTTGGTCTGTAACCACTCTTTGGCTATGACATCAAATGTATTGGTCGCCTCGTTTGCTTGCCTAACCCGGTCTAGCTGCCTTTGCTGGGCTGGATTCACGCCCTCCTTGACCAGCTTACGTGCCGCTTCGCTTCGTTCTCGTGCTTCTGACAGTTTCACGGCCGGGTATTCGCCGAGTCCGATCATGCTGGACTTGCCATTCAGCGCGAAGCGATACCGCCATGCTTTCACGCCTGTAGGTTTGACCTCCAAGTACAGACCACGTTGGTCATTGAGCCGATATAGCTTTTCCTTCGGCTTGGCGCTGCGGCAGTGGGCATCGGTTAGCAATCTCAAGTCTCCGTGTGCTGTAAACCCACTGTACTCACCACTCTAGCGCTTAGCAAATTCACGTACTCAAAAACCTACTCACCTCTTGGATGAAAGCGGCAGAAACAAGATGCGACTTTCTGAAACAGAAAAACCGCGCAAAGGCGCGGTTTTAATGGGTTTTGGTCAGTTTCACAGTGTTTCAAAAAACACCGTGAAACTTAATATTCCGATCAGACGTTGAAGCGGAAGTGCAGCACGTCGCCATCTTTGACGATGTAATCCTTGCCTTCCAGGCGCCATTTACCGGCTTCCTTGGTACCGGCTTCGCCCTTGTACTGGATGAAGTCGTTGTAGGCGATGCACTCGGCGCGGATGAAGCCTTTTTCGAAGTCGGTGTGAATCACGCCCGCCGCTTGTGGGGCCGTGGCGCCCACCTTCACGGTCCACGCGCGCACTTCTTCCACGCCGGCGGTGAAGTAAGTTTGCAGATGGAGCATTTCGTAACCGGCGCGGATCACGCGATTCAGACCTGGCTCTTCGAGGCCCAGCGCTTCGAGGAACATGTCTTTCTCTTCGCCGTCATCGAGCTCGGCGATTTCCGCTTCGATCTTGTTGCAGACCGGGACCAGCATTGCGCCTTCTTCTTCAGCAATGGCGCGCACCACGTCCAGCAGCGGGTTGTTCTCGAAACCGTCTTCCGCGACGTTGGCGATGTACATGACCGGCTTGGTGGTCAACAGATGGAAGCCACGGATGACGGCTTTTTCGTCGGCATTCATGGACTTCATCAGGCTGCGTGCTGGCTTGCCCAGGCTGAAGTGAGCGATGAGCTGTTCCAGCAGGCCTTTCTGAACCACTGCGTCCTTGTCGCCGCCCTTGGCGTTGCGAGTGACCTTCTGCAACTGCTTCTCGCAGCTGTCGAGGTCGGCAAAGATCAGTTCGAGGTCGATGATCTCGATGTCGCGCTTGGGGTCGACGCTGTTTGACACGTGAATCACGTTCTCGTCTTCGAAGCAGCGAACCACGTGAGCGATGGCGTCGGTTTCGCGAATGTTGGCGAGGAACTTGTTGCCCAGGCCTTCACCCTTCGATGCACCGGCGACCAGACCCGCGATATCCACGAACTCCATGGTGGTCGGCAGGATCCGCTTCGGGTTGACGATAGCGGCCAGCGCTGCGAGGCGCGGATCGGGCATCGGCACGATGCCGGTGTTCGGTTCGATCGTGCAGAAGGGAAAGTTCTCGGCCGCAATGCCGGATTTGGTCAGGGCGTTGAACAAGGTGGACTTGCCGACGTTGGGCAGGCCGACGATGCCGCAATTGAATCCCATGGTGTTTCCCCTCGAGTGATGTCAGGCCTTCTGGCTGTGCAGGTTTTTCATCGCGCGGTTCCATTCACCGGCGAAGATGTCCGGCAGCACGCCGAGGGCAAAGTCGATACTGGCATCCAGTTTTTCCTGCTCGGCGCGTGGCGCTCGACCCAGAACGAAACCGGATACCTTGCTGGCATCGCCTGGGTGGCCGATGCCAAGCCTCAGACGGTGAAATGTATTCTGGTTACCCAGCTGGGCGATGATGTCGCGCAGCCCGTTGTGTCCACCATGACCGCCGCCTACTTTGAGTTTGGCAACGCCGGGCGGGAGATCAAGTTCGTCGTGAGCCACCAGGATCGAGTCAACCGCAATTCGATAAAAGCCGGCGAGCGCTGCTACGGCCTGGCCACTGCGGTTCATGAAGGTGGTGGGGATCAGCAAACGAACATCCTGACCCTGATGCGTGAAGCGTCCGGTCAGGCCAAAGAATTTGCGCTCGGGCACGAGATTGACTCGATACGCCGCAGCAATACGCTCAACAAAAAGGGCCCCTGCGTTATGCCGGGTCTGTTCGTATTCAGCGCCTGGATTTCCCAGGCCAACGATCAGTTGTATGGCAGTCACGACAAGGGCCCTTTTCTGGAGTTGTGGTTGAAACCGCTGCAGGCAGCGGCAAAACTGGAAGAAAACTGCTCATTTACCATGATGTAAACTCCGCGATCCTGCCCGTTTTGCCTGACTTTTACAGCGGTCTCCCGAGCAACTCCGGTATTACCAAGTAATGAATTACTCGGCAGTATCTTCTTCTGCTTCATCGTCTTCGGTCGGTACAACGCGCGGTGCGTGAACGTTGGCAACAGCCAGGTCGTTACCGTGCGCCAGTGCCACGAACTCAACGCCTTTAGGCGCAGTGAGGTCGGACAAGTGGATGATCGAACCGATCTCCAAAGCAGACACGTCTACTTCGATGAACTCAGGCAGGTCTTTCGGCAGGCAGGTCACTTCCAGCTCGGAAGTTACGTGCGAAACTTCGCCGCCTTTCTTGGTCGGAGCTTCTTCACCAACGAAGTGTACAGGCACGATAGCGGTCAGTTTCTGGCCGGCTACAACGCGTACGAAGTCAGCGTGCATCACGTGGCCTTTGGCCGGGTGACGTTGCAGCGCCTTGATGATGACGTTCTGCTTCTGGCCACCAACGTTCAGCTCGATGATGTGGCTGTACGAAGCTTCGTTTTCCAGCAGTTTTGCAACTTCCTTGGCCAGCATGCTGATGGATTCAGGGGCTTTGTCGCCACCGTAAACTACAGCTGGAACCAGGCTTGCGAGACGACGCAGGCGGCGGCTCGCACCTTTCCCCAAGTCGGAACGCAGTTCAGCATTCAAAGTAAAATCGTTCATGTTGTTTCTCCAAAATAACCACATTCGCCTCTGCGTTTGCGACCGACGCTCGGGCGATACGGGCAAAAAAGCCCCGCCCTGACGGGCTGTCAGGGCGGGGCGCTTTTCGTCAGCGGGATGTCTGCGAAGGGAAAACCCTTAGCGGAACATCGCGCTGATCGATTCTTCGTTGCTGATGCGACGCATCGCCTCAGCGACTACCGGCGCGATATCCAGTTGGCGGATACGGCTACAGGCTTGTGCGGCGGCGGACAAGGGGATGGTGTTGGTCACCACCAGTTCGTCCAGCACGGAATTTTCAATGTTCTCGATCGCGCGACCGGACAGAACAGGGTGTGTGCAGTAGGCAAACACCTTGGCAGCACCGTGTTCTTTCAGGGCCTTGGCCGCGTGGCACAGTGTGCCTGCGGTATCGACCATGTCGTCGACGAGAATACAGGTACGTCCTTCGACGTCACCGATGATGTGCATCACTTCAGAGTGATTGGCTTTCTCACGGCGCTTGTCGATGATCCCGAGATCGACGCCCAGGGATTTGGCAACAGCACGTGCACGCACGACGCCGCCAATGTCCGGGGATACGATCATCAGGTTTTCAAAGCGTTGGTCTTCGATGTCATCCACCAGAACCGGGGAGCCGTAGATGTTATCTACCGGGATATCGAAGAAGCCCTGGATTTGGTCAGCGTGCAGATCGACGGTGAGTACACGGTCGATACCGACGACCGTCAGCATGTCAGCGACCACTTTGGCGCTGATAGCCACACGTGCAGAGCGCGGACGGCGATCCTGACGGGCGTAACCAAAATAAGGGATAACAGCAGTGATACGAGTAGCCGAGGAGCGGCGGAAGGCATCAGCCATCACGACGAGTTCCATCAGGTTATCGTTGGTTGGGGCGCATGTAGGCTGGATAATGAAGACATCTTTACCGCGGACGTTTTCATTGATCTCGGCTGTAATCTCGCCATCGGAAAACTTACCGACTGAGATGTCACCGAGGGGGATATGCAGCTGACGTACGACACGCCGAGCCAGATCGGGGTTGGCGTTCCCCGTAAAGACCATCATCTTGGACACGCGCAGTACCTGCCGGCTGAGGGTATACCTGGATGAGTATAGGAAAATGGCAGGGGCGGCTGGATTCGAACCAACGCATGGCAGGATCAAAACCTGCTGCCTTACCGCTTGGCGACGCCCCTGTAGCGATGTTGCCGAGTGCCTAGCACTCGTTTCTTAGAACAGACTCTGTAACTTGCGATGCAACATCGAGATGTTGGATCCTTTCGCTACGAACCCTGTAAGGGTCTCTGTAAGAAGGGCCGAGACTTTATCAGCTTCAGCTTTGTTTGGGAAGGCCCCAAACACACAACTTCCAGTTCCAGTTAATTTTGCGTCGGTAAATTTACCTAGCAAATTCAAAGCGTTACGAACAGCGGGATAACGCCTCTCTACAACTGGCTGACAGTCATTTCGACTGTTTCCCTCGAGAACGGGGCGCACTTTAATGGGAGGCGTGTCACGTGTCAACAGCGGATCTGAAAAAATTTCTGCTGTACTTACAGATACTTGCGGAACAAGCACCAGATACCACGGTTCTTCCGGGTTTACGGGCGTCAGGATTTCTCCGACACCTTCGGCGAAAGCGGCCCTGCCACGCACGAAAACCGGCACGTCGGCGCCTAACGTCAGGCCTAGAGCGGCCAGGCGATCTTCATCCCAGCCCAGATTCCAGAGGTAGTTGAGCCCGAGCAAAGTTGTAGCGGCATCGGAGCTGCCGCCCCCAATTCCACCGCCCATGGGCAGTATTTTTTTCAACCAGATGTCGACGCCAAGCGAGCTGCCGGACTGTTCTTGCAGCGCGCGGGCCGCTCGCACAATCAGGTTGCTGTCGTGAGGGACGTCCGCAATGTCGGTCTGCAGACGCACTTGGCCGTCATCGCGCACGGCAAAACTCAATTCGTCGCCGTAATCCAGGAACTGAAACAGCGTCTGCAGTTCGTGATACCCATCGGCGCGACGGCCGAGAATATGCAGCATCAGGTTGAGCTTGGCCGGGGCGGGCAGTGTCAGGCGCGGCGAGGACACGTTATTGCCCCAGCTTGCGCGGTTGCCAGTCCTTGATGACCAGCGTCACGTCCAGATCCTTGCCGTGCAGCTTGATCCGCTCGGGCAGCCAGAAGCCGTTCTGCTCGGTGTAGCTGAGGTATTCGATCTCCCAGTCGTCCTGGGTCAGATGTGACAGACGACTGTCACCATCGAGTGTCAGCGTGCTCTTGCTGTCAGGGGCAGGCAGGCCTCGGACCCACCAGACCAGATGCGAGACCGGCAATTTCCAGCCCAACTGATCTTGCAGCAGCGTCTCGGGGTCCGGCGCTTCGTAGCGACCCTGATTGGCGACCTCAAGCGACACCGCGCCAGGGCGACCGGTCAGGCGCGCAGCACCACGGCCCAGCGGCCCGGACAAGCGAATGTCGTAGTAGTCCTGCCGTTGCAGCCAGAACAACGTCCCACTGCCGGAATCCTTTGGCGCACGAATGCCGACCTTGCCGTTGATCTGCCAGCCATCAAGGCCGCTCAGTTGCTGTTTGTGTGACTGCCATTGTTTGGCGTTGCCCTGGCCTTGTACGGCTTCGCGGGAACCCATACCGGCGCAGCCGGCGAGCAGAGCGATAAAGCTGAATACGATTACGTGGCGCAATAACATAAATTCAAAGGGTCTCTGATCCGGTCAGGCGCTTGAGGGTGCTGCGCAGAACCGGACTGTCAGGTTGTTGTTCAAGGGCTTTGCCCCAGATTTTACGGGCCTCGCGCTGTTCGCCTTTGGCCCAGAGCACTTCACCCAGGTGCGCGGCGACTTCGTGGTCCGGGAAGCGTTCGAGGGCCATACGCAGCAGGCGCTCGGCTTCATCCAGATTGCCCAGGCGATAGTTGACCCAGCCCAGGCTGTCGAGAACGGCCGGATCATCGGGGTTCAGCGCGTGAGCACGCTCGATCAGTTCCTTGGCTTCGGCATAGCGCGTGGTGCGGTCCGAGAGCGTGTAGCCCAAGGCGTTCAGGGCCATTGCATTGTTCGGCTCGCGCTTGAGAATCGTGCGCAGGTCCGTTTCCATCTGCTTCAGATCGTTGCGCTTTTCAGCCAGCATCGAGCGCGTGTACAGCAGGTTCAAATCGTCCGGATACTGCTTGAGCGCCTGATTCAACACCTGCCAGCCACGGTCGGCCTGGTTGTTGTTGGTCAGCGTTTCGGCTTCGATCAGGTACAGCTGGATGACATAATCCGGTTGGTCGACACGGGCCTGCGCCAGGCGTTTCGAAGCCTCGGCGGTGTTTCCGTTGCTCATCAGAATATCGGCCTGACGCAATTGCGCGGGCAGATAGTCATTGCCTGGCCCGACCTGAGCGTACTCACTCAGCGCGGTCTGAGGGTCATCGCGCTCTTCGGAAATGCGCCCCAGATTGACGTGGGCGGAGTCGACGTGGCTGCCACGGGCGATCAGGTCTTCCAGATAACCCTGGGCCTCATCCCATGCCTTCGCTTCCAGGCAGACCAGCGCCAGTGAGTAGCGAAGCTCGTCATCGTCAGGGTATTGCTGAACCAAGCTGGAGAATTGCACTTTGGCGTCGTCCATGCGGTTCTGCTCGACCAGCGTGCGCGCGTAGGTCAGGCGCAGGCGCTTGTCGTCGGGGTATTTCTTGATGTTCTTTTCCAGCAGAGGCAGCGCTTCCTTGCCGCGATTCATGCTTTGCAGCAAGCGCGCGTGCAGCAGGATGGGCGCAACTTCACCTTCGTTCGGCGGGTTGTCTTCCAGCAGTTTCAGCGATGCTGCGCTGTCGCCTTCCTGTTGCAGCAGCAGGGCTTTGCCGAAGATCAGCTGACCATTTTTTGGATATTTACCCAGCAAACGGTCGAAGCTGGTGAGCAGGCCTTTGCGGGTATTGGAGTCGGTTTCAGCGGCGGACAGCGCAAGGAAATCGAAGTGCGTGTCGCCCTTGCCCTGCAGCACCTTCTCCATATAACGCATGGAGTCGTCGTAGCGCCCGGACCTTGCCAGCTGAATCGCGGCCGCGCGTTGCGCTTCAAGATTGCTCGGGTCGTTCTTGGCCCAGATCAGCGAGGTATCCAGTGCGGCCTGATCGGCCCCCAGGTACTCGGCAATGCGAAAGGCACGCTCGGAAATCCCCGGGTCCTGAGTCTTGATCGCCTCGGTCACGTAGTTATCCAGCGCGATGTCGAAACGATTGCGCTGCCCCGCCAATTCGGCGGCCAGCAGGCTGACCACGGTTTCCTGAGAGAACGAGCCGTAGACCTGAGGTTTGGCCTCGGGCGCGGGAGTCGTCTCTTTCTCGGCAGGGGGCTGCTGAGAAACTGTGGCCGTGTTTTGGCAGCCACCAAGAGCGAGTAGGGCAATGAACAGCGCGGAGGATTTATTCATATAGAGGAGAGGGCGACTACCTGCGGTTTGAAAGCATCATGACACAAGGCCGGGAGCAAACCCACAGCCCGCGCGAAAAGTAAGGCATCGCAATTTACAGCCCCGGCGTGGACAAATTGCCGCAGCCAGGGCCTCGGAATGCGTGATCTCTATAGAGACAATAGCCTTGGCAGGTCGTTCTGAATGTATTGCGTGGTTGTCCTGAATCTATTGAAGTAGGACAATTGCCGGCTTCACGTCACCATCAGCGACCTTGAATGGCCTTTCTTGCTCTGGGTATCAACCATAAGACTGCTTCAGTCGATGTCCGCGAGCGCGTGGCATTTACCCCTGAGCAGTTGGTTGAAGCATTACAGCAACTGTGTCGCCTGACCGACAGCCGCGAAGCGGCGATCCTCTCGACCTGCAATCGCAGCGAGCTTTATATAGAACAGGACCACCTCACCGCCGACGTCATTCTGCGTTGGCTGGCCGATTATCATCATCTGAGCATCGACGAACTGCGCGCCAGTGCCTACGTGCATGAAGAGGGTGACGCCGTGCGCCACATGATGCGCGTAGCGTCCGGACTCGACTCCCTGGTGCTCGGCGAGCCGCAGATTCTCGGGCAGATGAAGTCCGCCTATGCCGTGGCGCGGGAGGCGGGGACCATCGGCCCGCTGCTGGGGCGCCTGTTTCAGGCCACGTTCAGCGCTGCCAAGCAGGTCCGGACTGACACGGCCATTGGCGAGAACCCGGTGTCGGTTGCGTTTGCCGCCGTCAGCCTGGCGAAACAAATATTCAGTGACCTGCAGCGCAGCCAGGCATTACTGATCGGCGCGGGCGAGACCATCACGCTGGTCGCCCGACACCTGCACGATCTGGGTGTTAAGCGTATCGTCGTCGCCAACCGCACGCTGGAGCGTGCCAGCATCCTGGCCGAACAGTTCGGTGCCCATGCCGTGCTGCTCGCCGATATCCCGGCCGAGCTGGTCAACAGCGACATCGTCATCAGTTCAACCGCCAGCCAGTTGCCGATACTGGGCAAAGGCGCGGTCGAAAGCGCACTCAAGCTGCGCAAGCACAAGCCCATCTTCATGGTGGACATCGCCGTCCCGCGCGATATCGAGCCGGAAGTCGGCGAACTCGACGACGTTTATCTGTACACCGTCGATGATCTGCATGAAGTCGTCGCCGAGAACCTCAAGAGCCGACAGGGCGCTGCACAGGCGGCTGAAGAGCTGATCACCCTGGGCGTTGGCGATTTTATGTCGCGGCTGCGAGAACTCGCAGCGGTCGACGTCCTCAAGGCGTATCGTCAGCAAAGCGAACGGCTGCGCGACGAAGAGTTGGTGAAGGCCCAGCGCTTGCTTGCCAACGGCGCCAACGCCGAAGATGTGCTGGCGGTGCTTGCGCGCAGCCTGACCAACAAGTTGATGCATGCGCCTAGCGTGCAACTGAAAAAGCTCTCTGCCGAAGGTCGCGTCGACGCGCTGACCATGGCCCAGGAACTCTTTGCCCTCGGTGAGGGCTACACGGATAAACCCCCGCAATGAAAGCTTCACTGCTCAATAAGCTGGACATCCTCAGTGACCGTTTCGAGGAACTGACCGCACTGCTTGGCGATGCCGAAGTCATTTCCGACCAGACCAAATTTCGCGCCTACTCGCGTGAGTACGCTGAAGCCGAGCCTGTGATCGCAGCCTACAACCAGCTGCTCAAGGTGCAAGGCGATCTCGAGGGCGCGCAGGCGTTGCTCAAGGACAGCGACCCCGACATGCGAGAAATGGCCGGTGAAGAAGTGCGCGAGGCCAAAGACCAACTGGTCACGCTGGAAAGCAATCTGCAGAAGATGCTGCTGCCCAGGGACCCCAACGACGGCCGCAACGTGTTTCTGGAGATCCGCGCCGGCACCGGCGGGGATGAAGCGGCGATTTTCTCCGGCGATCTGTTTCGCATGTATTCGCGCTACGCCGAGCGTCGCGGTTGGCGGGTCGAGATCATGTCGGAGAACGAAGGCGAGCATGGCGGCTTCAAAGAGGTCATCGCCCGTGTCGAAGGCGAGAATGTCTACGGCAAGCTGAAATTCGAGTCCGGCGCGCACCGTGTGCAGCGGGTTCCGGAGACCGAATCCCAGGGACGTATCCACACGTCAGCCTGTACGGTGGCCGTATTGCCCGAGCCTGATGAGCAGCAGGCGATCGAGATCAATGCATCGGACCTGCGCATCGACACCTACAAGTCCTCCGGCGCGGGTGGTCAGCACGTCAACAAGACCGACTCGGCCATTCGTATTACCCACTTGCCTTCTGGCATTGTGGTCGAGTGCCAGGAAGAACGTTCGCAGCACAAGAACCGGGCCCGGGCCATGTCCTGGCTGTCGGCCAAGCTCAATGATCAGCAAACCAGCGCGGCGGCCAATGCCATCGCCAGTGAGCGTAAATTGTTGGTGGGGTCGGGGGATCGCTCCGAACGCATCCGGACGTACAATTTTCCACAGGGGCGAGTGACGGATCATCGCGTGAATCTGACGTTGTATTCGCTGGATGAAGTGCTGGCCGGCGGAGTCGATGCAGTGATAGAACCGTTGCTGGCTGAGTATCAGGCAGATCAACTTGCGGCACTGGGTGAGTAAATGACCATTATCGCCAGCTTGTTAAGAAGCGCCGAGCTACCGGATTCTCCGACGGCGCGTCTGGATGTCGAATTGCTGCTGGCCGCCGCGTTGGGCAAGCCGCGCAGTTTCCTGCACACCTGGCCCGAGCGCATTGTCAGCAGCGAAGCGGCCCACACCTTTGAAGCGTTCGTGCGCAGACGTCGCACCGGCGAGCCGGTGGCTTACATTCTGGGGCTGCAAGGCTTCTGGAATATCGACCTGGAAGTCGCCACGCACACCCTCATCCCGCGCCCCGAAACCGAAATGCTGGTGGAGACGGCGCTGGAATTGCTGCCAGGCGCCATCCCTCACCGCTTGCTGGATCTGGGCACCGGTACAGGCGCCATTGCGCTGTCGCTGGCCAAGGATCGCCCGCAATGGACCATCACGGCGGTGGATCGTGTGGACGAGGCGGTGGATCTGGCTGAGCGCAATCGTCAACGGCTCAATCTGGACAACGCAGCCGTGATGAAGAGCCATTGGTTCAGTGCATTGAAGCGTCAGCGCTTCGATCTGATCATCAGCAACCCGCCCTACATTGCCTCCGACGATCCGCACCTGGCCAAGGGCGATGTGCGCTTCGAGCCCAGCAGTGCGCTGGTGGCCGGCGTCGACGGGCTGGATGATCTGCGCGTGATCACCTCCGAGGCCCCCGCGCATCTTGAGCCCGGTGGCTGGCTGTTGCTCGAACATGGTTATGACCAGGGCGCGGCGGTGCGTGAACTGCTCAACAGCCATGGTTTTGAACAGATCCAGACCCGTCGCGATCTGGGTGACAACGAGCGCATCACCTTCGGGCGCGTGCCGTGCTGACCGATCAGGAACTGTTGCGCTATAGCCGACAGATCCTTGTGCAGCACGTAGACATCCAGGGCCAGTTGCGCCTCAAGCAAAGCAGGGCGCTGATCGTGGGCCTCGGCGGGCTGGGTTCGCCCGTGGCGCTGTACCTGGCGGCGGCTGGCGTCGGTGAGCTGCATCTGGCGGACTTCGACACGGTCGACCTGACCAATCTGCAACGACAGATCATTCACGACAGCCACAGCGTCGGGCGCAGCAAGGTCGATTCGGCCATCGAGCGCCTCACCGCCATTAATCCCGACGTGAAGCTGGTGCCTCATCGCACCGCGCTGGATGCCGACTCTCTCGCCGCAGCGGTTGAAGCGGTGGACCTGGTGCTCGATTGCTCGGACAATTTTTCAACCCGTGAAGCGGTGAACGCCGCCTGCGTTGCCGCCCGCAAACCTCTGGTCAGCGGGGCCGCCATTCGCCTGGAAGGCCAGCTGTCGGTGTTCGATCCGCGTCTGGCGCACAGCCCTTGTTACCACTGTCTGTACGGGCACGGCAGCGAAGCCGAACTCACCTGCAGCGAAGCGGGAGTGGTCGGGCCGCTGGTGGGGCTGGTGGGCAGTTTGCAGGCGCTGGAGGCGTTGAAGCTACTGGCGGGGTTTGGCGAATCGATGGTGGGCCGCCTGCTGTTGATCGATGCGCTGACCACGCGGTTTCGCGAACTGAAGGTCAAGCGTGACCCGGGCTGCACAGTCTGTGGCAGTGCTCATGCGTGACGTGGCCGGCCATGTCTAGGGCCAGCGACGCACCGGTCGGCGTCTTCGACTCCGGTGTTGGCGGGCTCTCAGTGCTTGGCGAGATCCATCGCCTGCTGCCCAATGAATCAACGTTGTACGTGGCCGACTGCGGGCACATCCCCTATGGCGAGAAAACCCCGGAATTTATTCGCCAGCGCTGCGTGGTCATTGCCGAATTCTTTCGAGCGCAAGGGGCCAAGGCGCTGGTGCTGGCGTGCAACACGGCGACCGTCGCCGGTGTCGCCGATCTGCGCGAACGCTTCCCGGACTGGCCCATTGTGGGCATGGAGCCGGCGGTCAAACCCGCAGCGGCAGCCACCCGCACCGGTGTGGTCGGCGTCCTGGCCACCACCGGCACGCTGCAGAGCGCAAAGTTCGCGGCGCTGCTGGATCGTTTCGCGGCAGACGTTCAGGTGATCACCCAGCCGTGTCCCGGGTTGGTGGAGCTGATCGAAACCGGCGACCTGACCAGCCCGACCATTCGCCACCTGCTGCAGGGCTATGTCGAACCCTTGCTTCAAGCAGGCTGCGACACGATCATTCTCGGCTGCACGCACTACCCCTTTCTCAAGCCGCTGTTGCGCGAGATGGTCCCTGCGGCCGTCACCCTGATCGATACCGGGGGCGCCGTGGCGCGTCAATTACAGCGCCTGCTCGCCCAGCGCGAACTGCTGGCTGGCGGTCCACCACAGCCGACGCAGTTCTGGACGAGTGGTGACATGAATAATTTCAGAAACATCCTACCGGTACTATGGAAAACGTCTGACAATGTGCGAAGCTTCGCCTCGTGAAAAAAACGTGAAAAGTTGCTGTTTAACGCTGAACTAAACCTCGGCTTCAGACTTCTACAGCACGGCTATTCAGAAAAAAAATCCGACTACTGCATTCGAAAATAGGATGTTTCAGATGAAGCGACTGTTTTGTTTGGCTGCGATTGCGGCCGCGTTACTGGGGCAAAGTGCGATAGCACAAGCCGATGGTGTTGAATTCTCGGTTGGGGAAACCGGTGAATCGACGATGACCTATCGCTTGGGCGCGCAATTTGATTGGGACAAAAGTTGGTGGCAGACCGGCGTCGGCCGTCTGACTGGCTACTGGAGCGGGGCCTATACCTACTGGGAAGGCGACAAGAATTCCAGCAACAACAGCCTGTCGTTTTCGCCCGTGTTCGTCTACGAGTTCGCTGGCGAGAACGTGAAGCCTTACGTCGAAGCCGGTATCGGCGTCTCGGTGTTCCAGCGCACGGAAGTTGAAGGTAACAAGTTGGGCAGCGCGTTCCAGTTTGAAGACCGCATCGGTTTTGGTCTGCGCTTCACCGGTGGGCATGAAGTTGGCATTCGCGCCACTCACTACTCCAACGGTGGCATGACCAGCAACAACGATGGTATCGAGAGCTACGCCCTGCACTACACCATGCCGTTCTAACTATCCGTTTGAATGTGTTGGCGTACACTTGCCCGCGATCAGATTTGTTCCAGCGCCTGCATAAGGCCCTGATACGACGCCATCGCGGGCAAGCGCCTTTCTACAGAAAGAAACCGGTTTCCCCCTCTGGGAGCGGACCTGTCCGCGAAGGCGACGGCCCAGGCACTGCAAATACATCGTCTTGCCTGAACCGCGTGCTCTACACGTAAGCCGTAGCAATCCCTTCCCGCTCCACCAGACACTCCGGTGCCCCCATTTCGAACTCCCGGCAAATCAGCGGGCGTCTGTCGTAGATGGTGCACATCATCGTGTCGCGATCCAGCGCCGCGCACCAACCGTCATCCAGACGCAGCATGACTTCGCCGCCCCAGTCATCGGTATCGATGAAGCGTTCGGGCACGCCGGTGTCGGTGATCAGCATCACTTCCAGTTGGCAGCAGCATGCCGCGCAGGTTGAGCACGTGACGGCAGGGTCGACCGGGTCGACGGGGACTTGGAATACAGGGATCGGGGTCATGGGGCGGCAGTGTAAAGCAGCGTGCCCTCAGCTGGGCGTTTGCCTGACAAGCGCGCCTCATGTTTATTCACCGTGCCGTCACTCCAATCCTTCGCCGACGGGTTGAAGGTGGGGCAAGGATTTGAACGCGGCCAGCGCGCGGGCTCTGCTGCTCTTGAGGTCGACGATGGGCGCCGGGTAGTCGGCCTCGGCAAACAGACCGCCCTGCGCAACCGGATTGTGGATATCTTTTTTGTTTCTCGCGGCCAGCTCAGGCACCCAGTGCTTGATGAACACGCCTTGCGGGTCGAATCGTTCCGACTGGCTCAACGGGTTGAATATCCGGAAATAAGGCGATGAATCCGTGCCCGTCGACGAGCTCCACTGCCAACCGCCATTGTTGGCGGCCAGGTCGCCGTCAATCAGGTGCTGCATGAAAAACCGTTCGCCGTCGCGCCAGTCCAGCAGCAGGTTTTTGCTGAAGAACATCGCCACCACCATCCGCAGCCGGTTGTGCATCCAGCCGGTTTCGAGCATTTGACGCATGGCCGCGTCGACAATCGGGAACCCGGTGCGGCCTTGCTGCCAGGCCTCCAGGTCCTTGGGCGCATTGCGCCACTTCACAGCTTCGGTGTCCGGTCGAAAGGCCCGGTGGCGCGACACCCGAGGGAAGCCCGTCAGCACGTGTTTATAAAACTCGCGCCACAGCAACTCGTTGATCCAGGTGATCGAGCCTGCGTTGCCGGTCTCGAACTCACCCTGATTGCTGCTCAACGCCGCATGCAGGCATTGGCGGGGCGAAATCACCCCGGCAGCCAGGTAAGCCGAGAGCTGGCTGGTGCCCGGTTTGGCCGGGAAATCACGTTCGTCCAGGTAATGCTCAATCTGCGCGTCAGCGAAGGTTGAAAGGCGCTTGCTCGCTTCATCCTCGCCTGCCGGCCAGAGGGCGCGTAACGAGTCCGACGGCGATTCAAAGCCATCGACCTGCGACGGGATGTCATCGGCGGCGATTTTCGGGGCATTTTGCTTGCCCGGCAGGCGCACCAGCGGCGGTACGCCATGGTGCAGGCGCACGTAACACACCTTGCGAAACTGAGTGAAGACTTTGAAATAGCTGCCGGTCTTGGTCAGCACGCTGCCCGGCTTGAAGAACAGCTGATCAAGATGACCCTGGAACTGAATGCCGGCGTCGCTCAAGGCCTCAGCCACCGCGGCGTCGCGGCGGGTCTCGTTGATGCCGTACTCATCGTTGACGTGCACTTTTTCGATGGCGTGTCGCTTGCACAGATCGAGCAATGCAGCCGGGGCTTTGTCCCATGTGTCGGCGTGCACGATCAGCAACGGCACATTGAGCGCGGCCAGCGCGGTTTTGAGCGCGACCAGGTTGCGCAGCCAGAAATCGACTTTGCAGGCGGCGTCGTCATGCAGACGCCATTGCCCTTGACTGATCACGTACGCCGCCACCGTCGGCCCCTGCTCCATGGCAGCGGCGAGGGCGGTGTTGTCGTGAACGCGCAAATCGCTGCGCAGCCATATCAGTTGCATGTTTATTCCTTAAATAAGCCCCAGGCGCTGCAGCGCGACCTGAGCGGCAAGCGGGTCTTCGGCGAGGGTGAGCCCCGGGACCTCGGTGACGGATTCGGACAATTCCGTGCTATGGATACGTACCGCGGGGCCTGCCAGCACAATCGGGCAGGCGATGTTGTGCAACAGGCGCGGCATCTGCGGCACGTTCAGCGCTTTACTTGAATACAGCAGCACGGCGCGTGGCTTGAGGTATTCGCTGGCCAGGGCCAGTTCGCCCACCGGCAGCGGCCAATCGAATACTTCCACCGGGCAGTCGGCACTGCTGACCAGCCAGGCGGTGAGCCACAGATGCGGCTCCAGTGCCAGATCGGACTGATTGACCAGCAGGATCGGCGCGCCGCTGAGTTGGCGGTTGTTGTGGTAAAGGCGCGCGCCCAGCTTGCTGCGCAGCCACGAATAGAAGAACACCCGTTCCAGTTGAGCGCCGAACTGACCCTGCCAGCGCTGTTCCAGCGCGGCCAGCAGCGGCAGCATCAGCTGCTCGCAAAGCGTGCGCGGCGGATAAAGCGACATGGCCTGGTTGAACATCTCGTCGACGCGCCGCTCGGCCAGTTCGCTGATCGCTTGCTGCAGCGTCTGGCGCAGTGCATCCCAATCACTTTCCGGCGTGGTCGGCGGGGTTTGATGGGTGTCGATCAGTTGCTTGACCTGGCTGACTGAAACCCCACGGTTGAGCCACGTCAGGATGGCGTGCACGCGCTGCACATGCTCGGTGGAATACAGCCGATGGCCCTTGGGCGTGCGGTGCGGCACGATCAAACCGTACCGCCGCTCCCAGGCACGAAGGGTCACGGCGTTGACGCCGGTCAGGCGCGCGATCTCGCGGATCGGCAGCCAGCCGTGTTCCATGGCATCGGGGTAGGCGTTGGTGTCTTCGGCCTCGGTTGATGCGAGGTGAGGGCTGGTCATGGTCAGAGGGCGTTCCGCAGGCTGAGGTTTTCCGGGTGCGGTTGCAGGTAAACCTGAAGCGCCACGTAAGGGTCCGGGTGTTGGCGAAAATGGTGTTTGAGTAACGTCAGGGGCACCACCAACGGCACGATGCCTTGATGGTATTGATCGATGACGGCCTGGATCTCCTGCTTGTCTTCGGCGCCGATGGTTTTGCGCAGGTATCCACACAGGTGCTGCAGGACATTGGTGTGGGTGCGCCGAGTGGCCGGTTTTTTCAGTGCGCTCATCAACTCGCTGAAATAGCGTGGGGCCAGTTCGCGAGGATCGGATTTGCCCATGGTGCCGAGCAGATTGCCCAGTACGCGATACTGCACCGGGTCATTGGCCATCAGCTGATATTTATAACGTGAGTGAAACTCGGTGAGCGCCCGTCGTGTGACACCGGCTTGCAGCAGCGCTTGCCACGCGGCGTAGGCGTAGACGCGGGTGATGAAGTTTTCCCGCAGGACCGGGTCGTTCAGGCGGCCGTCTTCTTCCACCGGCAGGTCGGGATGCCGGTCGCAGAACGCCCGGGCGTAGATGCCTCGGCCGCCACCGTCCAGCGGTGCACCGTTTTCACGGTAGACCTTGACCCGCTCCAGCCCGCATGACGGCGATTTCTGCATGAAAATGTAGCCGCAGATATCGCCCATCTCCGTGGCCATATGCTCACCGTAATCGGCCAGCGCCTCGGTCACGTTCATCTCACGGTTGACCGAGCCGACCGCCTGCGGATTTTCTATATCACCCACCAGACGAATCGCCTCACGGGGGATGCCCATGCCGATGGCCACTTCCGGGCAGGCCGGGACGAAATCGAAATACTGACTCAACGCATCGGTACACAAGTGGGAAAGCTTGTGTCCGCCGTTAAACCGAACTTCGACACCCATCAGGCACGCGCTGATGCCAAGTTTTGGTCGGGCGAGGGTAGGGGCTTCAAACGAGGGGGCGGACGTTGCCATAACAGAACCTCTGATAACTGCCTGTACAGGATGGTTTGTCTGTACAACTTGCGTTCATCATAGGTTTGTACTTGTACAAGTCAAATTATTTGTACAGGTTTCGTCGCATAACGATTGTTGGAGCGAGGCTTGCCCGCGAAGACGTCGCCCCGATACACACATTTGTGGAAGCCATCACTTGTTCGCGGGCAAGCCTCGCTCCAACAAATGCAGTATCGACCCTCGACTACTTCCACCCCATCTGCCACGCCACATCATTCTGCAGCGTTTGCCAGGCAAAACGTTGTGCGCGTTTGGTCAGCACGGCTTGCAGTTCGACTTCCAGCACGACGCCTTCCTCGTCACAGAACAGCTCGGTGACCATGAAGTGCTTCTCGCGGTTGTGGGGGGTGGCTGCTGTCCATTTCGACAGCAGCAATTTGCGCGGATTGAGTCGATTCACTTGAGGTGTTCCAGCAACCGTCGTGCCGCTTCCTGACCACTGAGCCAGGCACCTTCGACACGTCCGGACAGGCACCAGTCGCCACAGACGTAAAGGCCCAGGTCCGGGTCGGAGAGTGCGCCGACTTCCCTGCCGCCAGCCGGTCGCGCATACAGCCAGCGGTGGGCGAGAGTAAAGGCCGGCGCCGGCATCGCGCAATTCATCAGCTCGGCAAAGGCGCCGTGCAGATGATCGATGACCTGCTCCTTGGGCATGTCCAGGTGTTGACGGCTCCAGGCGCTGGTGGCGTGCAGCACCCACGTGTCCATCTGGCTGTCACGCCCCGGTTTGCTGCGGTTGCGGGCCAGCCAGTCGATGGGACTGTCCTGGACGAAGCAGCCTTCGAGGGGCGTGACCAGAGGGGTATCGAACGCCAGCGCCACGGCCCAGGTTGGGTCCATCTTCACCCCGGCCACAACGCTCGCCAGTTTCGGTGCGGCGGCTAGCAGCGGGGTCGCCTGCGGTGCCGGGATGGCGATGACCACCTGACTGAACGGGCCATGGCTTCGGCCGTCGGCGTCCAGCAGGTGCCAGTGTTCTTCGCCGCGAAACACCTCAGTGATCCGGCACGAAAAAGTGACCGGCATGTCGGCCAGCATCGCGCGAGTGATGGCGCTCATGCGCGGCTTGCCGACCCAGCGCACCTGTTCATCAGGTGACAGGCTCAGTTGCCCGCCGTGGAAGTTGTAAAGCAACGGCTTCCATTCGGCCACGTGGCCGTCGGCTTGCCATTGCTGGACGATGGCGGCAAAACGGCGGTCGCGGGCAGTGAAATACTGCGCGCCCATGTCCAGGGCACCCGCATCGCTGCGCTTGCTGGACATGCGTCCGCCGCTGCCGCGGCTCTTGTCGAATAGTTGGATGGCGTGCCCGGCGGCTTGCAGTGCGCGGGCAGCGGAGAGTCCGGCGATGCCGGTGCCGATGATTGCGATAGGGACAGTCATAGGGGCCTCGTTACCTTGTCTGCACAGACTACGCCGTAGTTAAAACCTGTACAATCTTGTTTTTCGGTATAACTTGGCGTCCTTCTGCAGCGAATTGTGCGACGCCATCCATACGGATAGAGGCCAATTTCACGCCGCCCAGGTGCGGGTCTTCGGTTCGGGCGATCAACTGTTCGAACGAGTCGCGCTGACACCGTTCTCTATAGCGTGGCCTATGGTTCACCTGTCCGCCGCGTTTAACTGCGCGGACCGTGTGAAGAAATAGACTACTGATCTGCGACGAACGCCACGTGAGGAACTCTGTCATGCACATCTTGCTGACCGGCGGTACAGGATTGATAGGACGCAGGCTTTGCCGGCACTGGCTGAGTCAGGGTCACCAACTGACGGTGTGGAGCCGCAAGCCTGAAGAGGTCGCCACACTCTGCGGCGCAGGCGTGCGTGGTGTCGGCCATCCGGATGATATCGGCGCTGAACATGTGGATGCCGTGATCAACCTGGCGGGTGCGCCCATCGCCGACCGGCCGTGGACCCGCAAACGCAAAGCGTTGTTGTGGGACAGCCGCATTACCCTGACCGAGCAGCTGATCACCTGGATGGAGCGCCGAGAGCACAAGCCCGCGGTGATGATCTCCGGCTCCGCGGTGGGGTGGTATGGCGATGGCGGCGAGCGTGAGCTGGACGAAGAGTCACCCCCGGTCAGCGAAGATTTCGCCAGCCGTTTGTGCATCGCCTGGGAAGAAACCGGGCTTCGCGCGCAGGCCCTGGGGATTCGTGTAGTACTGGTGCGAACCGGCCTGGTGCTCGCCCATCAAGGTGGCTTTCTCCAACGCCTGCTGCCGCCTTTCAAGCTGGGCATGGGCGGTCCGATCGGCAATGGTCGGCAGTGGATGCCCTGGATTCACATCGACGATCAAATCGCAGCGATTGATTTTCTGTTGAACCAGGACGATGCCCAAGGTCCTTATAATATCTGCGCGCCATCACCGGCCCGAAATCGCGACTTCGCCAAAACGCTGGCTGCCATCCTTCACCGTCCGTCCTTCATGCCGATGCCCGCCGTCGCGCTGCGCCTGCTGATGGGCGAGTTGTCGGTGCTGTTGCTGGGCGGCCAGCGTGCTCGTCCTTCCCGGCTGCAGGCGGCCGGTTTTACCTTCCGATTCACTGATCTGCGCGCGGCTCTCGAGAACTTGCTCGGCCGCCACTGACTTTAAGGTGTTGCATGACCGATCACGCGTTGCTGCTGGTTAACCTGGGTTCCCCAGCTTCTACTGAGGTAGCGGACGTACGTCGCTACCTCAATCAGTTTTTGATGGACCCTTACGTGATTGATGTGCCTTGGCCGCTTAGGCGGCTGATCGTTTCGCTTATTCTTATAAGGCGCCCCGAACAGTCTGCCCATGCCTACGCCTCGATCTGGTGGGAGGATGGTTCGCCGCTGGTGGTGCTGAGCAAACGCCTGCAACAAGCGATGACCAAAGAATGGACCGCCGGGCCGGTTGAATTGGCCATGCGTTACGGTGAGCCCTCCATTGAAACGGTGCTGAAAAAGCTCACCGCGCAGGGAATCAAGAAGATCACCCTGGCGCCGGTCTATCCGCAGTTCGCCGACAGCACCGTGACCACCGTGATCGAAGAAGCCAAGCGTGTGGTGCGTGAACGCAAACTCGACGTGCAGTTTTCGGTGTTGCAGCCGTTCTATGACCAGCCCGAATACCTGCAAGCGCTGGTGGACAATGTCCGGCCGCAGTTGGAGCAGGCTCACGATCATGTGCTGCTGAGCTTCCACGGGTTGCCGGAACGTCACCTGACCAAACTCGACCCCACTGGCAGCCACTGCTTCAAAGACGCCAACTGCTGCCAGAACGCACCGCCCGAAGTCATCGCCACCTGTTACCGCGCGCAATGCCTGCGTTCGGCGTCGGAGTTCGCGCGATTGATGGGCATTCCGGACGGCAAATGGTCGGTGTCATTCCAGTCGCGTCTGGGGCGCGCCAAATGGATCGAACCCTACACTGAACCGCACCTGGCTGAACTGGCCGCGCAAGGCGTGAAAAAGCTGTTGGTCATGTGCCCGGCATTCGTCGCGGACTGCATCGAGACGCTGGAAGAAATCGGCGATCGGGGTGCCGAGCAGTTCAAGGAAGCGGGCGGCGAAGAGCTGGTGCTGATCCCTTGCCTGAATGACGACCCGAACTGGGCGGCGGCGCTGAACAAACTGTGCGAGCGGGCGCCGTTGATGTTGTAGCTGAAGCTGTAGGAGCGCGCTTGCCCGCGATGACGTTGGGTCTGCGACGAATGTGTTGACTGACACAACGCAATCGCGGGCAAGCGCGCTCCTACACGGCGTTACCGCTACGGCAACTGATCATCCAGATGCTTGTTCTTCCACGCATCATTGCCCGGCAGAATCATGTTCAGCACGATGGCGGTCACGGCGCACAGGGCGATGCCCTTCATGCCGAAATCGTCGGGCCCGGTGCCGGTGCCGATCAGCACACCGCCAATCCCGAACACCAGCGTCACGGACACGATCACCAGATTGCGGGCCTCGGCCAGATCAACCTTGTGCCGGATCAGCGTGTTCATGCCCACCGCCGCAATCGAACCAAACAACAGACACAGAATGCCGCCCATCACCGGTGCCGGAATGCTCTGCAGCAGCGCGCCGAATTTGCCGATGAACGCCAGGGTGATGGCGAATACCGCCGCCCAGGTCATGATTTTCGGGTTGTAGTTCTTGGTCAGCATCACCGCGCCGGTCACTTCGGCATACGTGGTGTTCGGCGGCCCGCCAAACGCCCCGGCCACCGTCGTGGCAATACCGTCTCCCAACAGCGTGCGGTGCAGGCCTGGCTTTTTCAGGTAGTCACGGCCGGTGACGCTGCCCACCGCAATCACACCGCCGATGTGCTCGATGGCGGGCGCAAGGGCGACGGGTACGATGAACAGAATGGCCTGCCAGTTGAATTCCGGTGCGGTGAAATGCGGCAGGGCCAGCCACGGCGCGGCGGCGATCTTCGCGGTGTCGACCACGCCGAAGTAGAACGACAGGGCAAAGCCCATCAGCACGCCGGAGATGATCGGGACCAGGCGGAAAATGCCTTTGCCGAACACCGCGACCACCAGGGTGGTCACCAGCGCCGCCATCGAAATGATAATGGCGGTGTGGTAGGGGATCAGTTCTGCAGCGCCGTCGCCGGTCTTGCCCATCGCCATGTTGGCCGCGATGGGGGCCATGGCCAGACCGATGGAAATAATCACCGGTCCGATGACCACCGGAGGCAGCAGGCGGTCGATGAAGCCGGTGCCTTTTATTTTCACGGCCAGGCCAAGGAAGGTGTAGACGAACCCCGCCGCCATGACACCGCCCATGGTCGCAGCCAGGCCGAATTGGCCCTTGGCCAGGATGATCGGCGTGATGAACGCAAAACTCGAGGCCAGGAACACCGGCACCTGGCGCCCGGTCACCACCTGGAAGCACAGCGTGCCCAGACCTGCAGTGAACAGCGCGACGTTAGGATCGAGCCCGGTGATCAGCGGCATCAGCACCAAGGCACCGAAGGCCACGAACAGCATCTGTGCGCCGGACAGAATGGTGCGCCACATTGGATCGTTGAACTCATCCGTGCTCATCAGGCGTCCTTTTGCTTGGTGCCGAAAATCTTGTCACCGGCATCGCCCAGGCCCGGAATGATGTAGCCGTGTTCGTTCAGGCGTTCGTCGATGGAGGCGGTGTAGATCATTACGTCCGGGTGCGCTTTTTCGACCGTGGCGATGCCTTCGGGTGCAGCAACCAGCACCATGGCGCGGATTTCGCGGCAACCGGCTTTCTTCAGCAGGTCGATGGCAGCCACCATGGAGTTGCCGGTGGCCAGCATCGGGTCGATGATCATCGCCAGCCGCTCATTGATCTCGGGCACCAGCTTTTCCAGATAGGTGTGCGCCTGCAGGGTTTCTTCGTTGCGGGCCAGGCCGACGGCGCTGACCTTGGCGCCCGGGATCAGGCTGAGCACGCCGTCGAGCATGCCGATGCCGGCGCGCAGGATCGGGACCACGGTAATCTTCTTGCCGGCGATCTTTTCGACCTGGACCGTGCCGGCCCAACCCTGAATGTCGTAGGTTTCCAGCGGCAGGTCGGCGGTCGCTTCGTAGGTCAGCAGCGCGCCGACTTCCTGCGCCAGTTCACGGAAATTCTTGGTGCTGATATCGGCGCGGCGCATCAGGCCGAGCTTGTGACGGATCAGCGGATGGCGGATCTCACGAATGGGCATAAGGGGAAGGCTCCAGCGGCGGGCAAAAAAAACGGCTTAGATTAATCTATTCAGCTGTAACTTGTCTTACCGGTTAGGTTCTGGTTTCTTACCTCGATCAGGCGTGTGTCATCGAGACGCGATGGAAACGTTAGTCCAGAATCGCTTGCTCTGATCCCGGGGGATGCGTACCTTTGCCCGCTTTTCTTACACTGCCCCCCATGGAGAGCGTCATGTCCGCTGATCTCGAGCATATCCGTCAAATCATGCGCGAGGCTGACTGCCTGTACACGGAGGCCGAAGTCGAGGCATCCATCGCCCGCGTCGGTCAGCACATCAACAGCGTGCTGGCCGAGCGCAATCCCGTGGTGTTCTGCGTGATGAACGGCGGTCTGATTTTCGCGGGCAAGCTGCTGACGCATCTGAACTTCCCGTTGGAAGCGTCCTACCTGCACGCCACCCGCTATCGCAACGAAACCAGCGGCGGCGACCTGTTCTGGAAGGCCAAGCCCGAAGTCTCGTTCATTGATCGCGATGTGCTGATCATCGATGACATCCTCGACGAAGGTCACACCCTCGGCGCAATCATCGACTTCTGCAAGCACGCAGGTGCCCGTGCAGTACACACCGCGGTCCTGATCGACAAAGACCATGACCGCAAGGCGCGACCTGATCTGAAGGCTGACTTCGTAGGCCTGCCGTGCGTTGACCGTTTCATCTTCGGCTACGGCATGGACTACAAAGGCTACTGGCGCAACGCGGCCGGCATCTACGCAGTGAAAGGAATGTAAACCATGGTGACGCCGCGCTTTCTGGACCAAACGTTGTTTGCCGAACTGGCTGAAGGCGCATCAGCCAACCCGCGCGGCCGACAACACCACAACCTGCACCAGATGGAAGAGCCCTGCCACCGGATGGTGGTCGGTATGCAACCGTCGACCTACGTGCCGCCGCATCGGCATTTGAGTGCCGACAAGGCCGAATGCCTGCTGGTCCTCAAGGGCCGGCTGGGTGTTCTGCTGTTCAGCGAAGAAGGGCAATTGCTCAGCACCACGGTGTTGCAGGCCGGTGGCGAGGTGCTGGGCGTTGATCTGCCGCCGGGCACCTTTCACGGCCTGGTAGTGCTGGAGCCCGACAGCATCATGTTCGAGTGCAAGGCCGGACCTTATCGTCCGGTGAGTGAAGCGGAGCTCGCCAGTTGGGCACCGCACGAGGGTGACGCCGGCGTTGCCGATTACCATGCGTGGATGCGGGCGCAGTTCGCCTGAGCAGGGCGGTCGCCTTGCAGCCATTGCGCGCATGCTAGAGTGCCTCCCACTTTTTCGGGAGGCACCCATGACGTTATCGTTTCGGAATAAAGCGGCGCTGATGTTGCTGTTGAGTCTGCCGCTCCCCGCGCTGGCCGAACCCATGCACGCGCAGTACCTGCCGCCCGATGAGCTGTCCGTTCGTGAAGGCGAGCCCGAGCAGCAGCAATTGATGCAGATCACCGAGTATTCGGTGGTCGTCGGCAGCCAGCGGCAGTCCAACCAGCAACCCATCCCCGTGACCTCGCCGCTGATGCTGCGCCTCAAGGGCAAGCCCATGAACAAGGGCGCGAACATCGCCGACGTGTTGATTCACTTCGACGGCGAAAGCAAGAGCCTGAAGAAGCCGACGTTCGACACCACCACCCGCACCCTGACGCTTTACTACCCCGCGACGCAGTACCGCGTCATGGTCGACCTGTTGCGCAACGAGAAGGTGTATTGCCAGTTCCTCAGCTACGCCAACGGCCACGTCTGGGCTGATATCCACACCGGGGCCGTACGCGCGCGTTGAGCCTGCAGCCGGGCGGGGGGTAAACTGCCCGCCCGTGAAATGTCCCGCAAGTCCGATGGAGTGAGCAATGCGTAAAGATAAAAAGCAGGTGATTGGTGACGAAATCGGCGATGCCCAGATCAAATTGTTCCTCGATTTCGAGCCGGTGGACGCCACTTCGCCGTCGCTGCACAAGCTGATCAAGGCCTACCGTGGCCTGCGCGTTGACGATTTCGCGCGTTTTCTGGTGTTCTTCAAGGAAGCCGGCTACGACCTCGACGGCAAGGACGAGCACGGCAACGACTTTGTCACGTTGATCAAGGATCAGCGCAATGCTGACGAGTACATCGAACTGATCAACCAGGCTCGTGGCTGAAACACCTCCCGTCAGTGCCTGGCGACAGGCACTCGTCAGCCGGATCAGGCTCATACCGTCTGACATGCGTTGCGCTACAGCGTCGTAAGAACTCTCCTACCTCTTCTGTCGTTATATTTCTCCAGCGTTAATATTTATTGAGGCCATACTTTTGTGTGCGCAGGACGCGCATTTATGGACTTGCTAAGGAAATGGATTTCTATAATGACTAGATATATACCGCATGTGACCTCCTTGCTGTTGCTTACACTGGCTGCCAGTGCAGCGAGCGCCAATACTCCACATACGTTTGATGTGACGCTGCAAAATGGGTCGGGGGAGCATCTTGCATTGAATAAAGCTTCCTGGCCGTTCGGAAGCTTTAAAGCGGATGACTATGCCATCCCTAAACATCACTCAGGGAAGTTTAGGATAAAAGTGCCAGACGAGAAAAAGGGCCGAATAAGCTTCAGTTATACGATCGGCAACAAAACATGTAATTTTTCGGGTGGGTTGGATCAAAAGCGAGTGGCGGGTTGGCTCATTTATGAGTTTGAAACCTACTCTTGGGCTCGCGCCAAATCGACGGGAAGCTTCCATGCTGACTGCAGGGCAGCTATCAAAAAGAAGGTGTGGGGCAAGGGCTATGATTTGAAATTCAGTATTAAGTGAGGCAGTGGCCTGACACCAACGCAAACGCACTCCCAGGAGGGGAATGTGTTTTAAATGATCTTTATTGAAATGGAATTCAAAAATGTATTCAAAACAAATTATCGCTGTCTTTATCTCGCTCTTTTTTACCAGCGTACATGCCTCGGAAATGATGAGAGTCGAAGGGGAGATACAAAACAGTTTGAGTCATGACGTGTCCCTGCATTATCAGAGTTGGGACACGGGCGAGTTTGCTGAAGAAGACCTTGTGGTCAGCGCCGGTGGACACGTAGGCTTTAATTTTTTGGCAGATCCCCACGGCGGTGAGATTTATTTCGCGCTCGTCGGAGGAGACAGCGGCGATAGAGCAGCCTGCGTCTATGACATTAAATATGGTCCTCGTACGTATGTTAGAGGCGCGGTCACCCTGACAGGGCCCAGTATCTGGACTGATGCGCAAAGCCAGGGCAAGAAGCCCGCGGAATGTTCAATCACGCTGGATGATTGGGATTACACAAACAATATGCGCCTTAGCTTCACGATGAAATGACGCGGGCTGCATGCACTAACGGACGGTCCGCGCCTTATACCATGTGAGCGGATCTATGCAGATTTGAAAGGAATAAATCAAAATGAAAACAAGACGGATCTTTTTAAGCAGCGCGGTGTTATTGACCAGTGCCCTGGTAATTGCACCTGTCACCCAGGCGGCTTATCCAAAGAAAATGGCCGTGACCATAGAGATGTGGAACGACACCGACGCTGATCTGTACCTGGCGTCTGCCACTTGGCTGGCTCCCGGTACTGATCTGTCTGGCTACGTCATGTCTGGCGGCCTACGCAATGCGTCTTTCGGGATCACGTTGAACAATCCACGAAACGACTCCGCGACCTACCGAATGAAAGACGGCGCCCGCGTATGTGAATTCAAACTCGGGCATGAGAAGACGTTCTCATGGTTTGGGATCAGCCCGGCGCCTGACAAGTTTGCCAGTGCGCGGTCGGTCGGCACGTTGCCGGCGTCGTGCAGTGCTTCTGTGATCAAGGGGCATAAATCGATGGAGGCCTACACCGTTCGGGTCAAAATGGGTGACGCCAATCCGTCGTGAACTCCGCAAATGAAAAGCCCCGCTCAGTGAGCGGGGCTTTTTAGTTTCTACCTGATCAGAGCGGGCGGTGGATCAGGCAAAGCTTGCAGCTTCGTTATTTTGCGTCAACTCCAGGCTGGCATCGCTCTGGGCGCTGACACGCTGGTACAGCGACGCGTCGGTTTCCAGGGCTTTTTCCCGGGCAGGGAAAATCTCGTTCAGCTTGGCCGCCCATTCGGTGCGGGTTTTGTCCGGGAAGCAGCGTTCGATCAGGTCCAGCATGATCGACACGGTGACCGAGGCACCAGGGGAGGCGCCAAGCAGCGCGGCCAACGTACCGTCCTGAGCCGACACCAGTTCGGTACCGAATTGCAGAACCCCACCTTTCTTCGGATCCTTCTTGATGATCTGCACCCGCTGACCGGCCACTTCAAGGCGCCAGTCTTCAGCCTTGGCTTCAGGATAGAAGCGACGCAGGGCATCCAGACGCTGTTCCATGGACTGACGCACTTCGCTGATCAGGTATTTGGTCAGGTCCATGTTGTCCCGCGCAACGGCCAGCATCGGCGCGATATTGGCGGCACGGATCGACAGCGGCAGGTCCATCAGCGAACCGTGTTTCAGGAATTTGGTGGTGAAACCGGCGTATGGCCCGAACAGCAAGGATTTCTTGCCGTCCACCACGCGGGTGTCCAGGTGCGGCACCGACATTGGCGGCGAGCCCACCGCCGCCTGGCTGTAAACCTTGGCCTGGTGGTGCTTGACCACGTCCGGGTTGTCGCAACGCAGCCATTGGCCGCTGACCGGGAAGCCGCCAAAGCCTTTGCTTTCTTCGATGCCGGACATCTGCAGCAACGGCAACGCCGCGCCACCGGCGCCGAGGAACACGAATTTCGCGTCGATCTCGCGGTTGTCGCCACTGTTGACGTCCTTGATCGTGACGCTCCAGCCGCTGCCTTTACGGCTCAAACCGGTGACGCGCTTGCAGTACTTGACCTGCGCATCCGGTGCGCTCGCCAGGTGCTGGAGCAGATTGTTGGTCAGGTTGCCGAAATTGACGTCGGTCCCGTGCATGACGCGGGTCGCAGCGATGGGCTCATCGGCCGGACGGCCGGGCATCATCAGGGGCATCCACTCGGCCAGCCGGGCTTTGTCTTCTGTGTATTCCATGGTCGCAAAGGCGTGATGCGTGTGCATGGCCTCGAAACGCTTTTTCAGGAAATCGATGCCCTTTTCGCCCTGAACGAAGCTCAGGTGCGGCACTGGCGTGATGAACGAGCGTGATGAGCCGAACGTGCCTTTGCGGGCCAGGTAGGCCCAGAACTGCTTCGACACTTCGAACTGCGCGTTGATCTGGACGGCTTTTTTGATATCGATGGAACCGTCGGCCGCTTGCGGCGTGTAGTTAAGCTCGCACAGGCCTGCGTGGCCGGTACCGGCGTTGTTCCAGGGGTTGGAACTCTCGGCGGCACCGGAATCCATCAGCTCGACGACCTCCAGCTTCAGGCTGGGATCGAGCTCTTTAAGCAGTACGGCGAGGGTGGCACTCATGATGCCGGCCCCGACCAGTACTACATCGACTGCTTCGTTATGCGCCATTTAACGCGTCTCCAAAATCTGCAGCACCAAATTGACGGCATGCGCTACCCGGGTCATGTGCCAGGCGTAGGAGGGCGTGCTTCGCGGCATGCCCCCATGATCCTGGCCGGGATCGCCATGTCCGATTCTTCGCAATTTTTTGCATCTTAAGCGGACGCCGGTGAACGAGCCTGGGTTGATGCTGGGTGACCAGCATGAACGCATTTTTCAGCCCGTGCAGCCATTCGACTATCGTCAAGGCATCCGGTTGTGCAACCAAATCCGTAGTGGACAGGCTTCAGACTCCGGTCGTGGAGGCTGCGCAGCAGCGGTCAATCCTGTTCAAGGGGGCTGGGTCAGACGCTAACGGTGCATTTACAAACGCGTAACTATTCATTTGCTTGCCACACTCTTGTGAAGTTTTGAAAACCCGTTTTTTTCACGCTCTTTTGAAGACGTGAACCTCAAAAAGGGCTGCGCCATGGCAGCTCTGGCAGATCAGATGCAGGTCAGGGGTGGGAGGCTGGCGGGTGGGAAAGGTTCGATCGAGTCGAGGGTTTCACACCGTTGGACCGCGCGCACTGGCAGGCACATGTCTGTGTGGAAGGCTCTCTGTGGGCGGTACGAAGGAGTTGATACGCGGTATCAACGATGCTGCGAGGCCCGATCAGGAGACGTCCTTATAATCGGGGGAAGATTATAGCGATGAAACGGTGGGAATTGATCCTGTTTAAATGACTTTTATTCGCCGTTCGGTCACGTAACGATCAGATGCCGTGCGGTAATCGAACGTACACGCTGCGGGACGCGGGCGCTGGCAGGCAGAGGTTGATGCAACCACGCCAATCTCGCTTCAGTGATTTCAACCCAGTCCTGGCCGGCAGGGGGCGTGGCGCAATGCTTGAATGCCAGACAGACACCTTGTTTGTCGAGGCGCGCGTAATGGCGATGACGGCGGCGCAGTGAAAAGAGTGACCAGAGCAAGTCCATGGCGGGCATCCGTGGGGGAGAAGACGTGAAAAGTGTGTCGTACGGCGATGACACCCCGGTGACATTCCTGTGGCGGAACCGTGGCGATGGCGTTTTGTCCTATTTTTCAGCCACTGAGAGGTGGAGAGGTCGTTATACTGCGGCATATTTTGTGCCTGGCCCATGGAGAGATGAGCATGCTGCGTCGCCTTTTGTTCGGTTTGCTTGCTGTTAGCAGTTTGACGCTAGTGGGTTGCGCCCACAGCCCGCAATCACTTAGCCCACAACCCAAATTGAATGCCCAGCTGGCGGCAGTCGGTCGCGGCCAGCCCGTGATCGTCCGCGTCGTGGATGGGCGTCCTTCCCAGACCCTGGGCACGCGCGGTGGCCTGTATCCGGAAACCAGTTCCATCACCGTCAGCGGGCAACAATTGCTGCCACAGTTGCAGGCTCAGGCTGAAGCGGCCGTGCGCTTGCTGGGCTTCACCCCCACCACCGGTGGCAGCGGTCCGCAACTGACCGTGACCTTGGCGGATCTGAAGTATCAGTCGCCCAAGGAAGGCATGTACGTGACCGAGGCCAGCATCAGCTCGACGTTCCGCGCTGACGTGCAGAACAACGGTCGCAGCTACAGCGGTCGTTATGCCGCGTCGCTGGATCAGCGCTTCGGCATGGCGCCAAACGAAGAGACCAACACCAAGCTGGTCAGCGATGTGCTCAGCGATGCGCTGACCCGTTTGTTCCAGGATCAGACGATCGGGAAAGTGCTGGGTCAGTAACACGGCTGATAGCTACAAAAAAAAGCCCCGGTTTCGAGAGAAGCCGGGGCTTTTTGTTGAACTGTTTTTTGTAGGAGCGCGCTTGCCCGCGATTGAGGCGGGCCAGTCACTGCATCTGTCACAGATGGACCGTCATCGCGGGCAAGCGCGCTCCTGCAACATCACGCCGCCTGCTGATAAAAATTCAAAAACGTGTAACCCGTGTCCAGGTCGACATCCGGCCAGTCGTGATGGGCATGACCCCCCAGCGCGCAATACACCAGCCAGTGGCGATCCTGTACGTTGAATGCCAACGCGTCGATCAAGGCTTCCTGCTCATCGCTTGGGGCAATGAGGTAGAGGCGGTCCTGGTTATTGGCATGCAGCATGATGAAGCTCCGGGGGACGGGGTGTCGGGTCGAGGTGCCACACAGTGCCCGGTTCAGGTGACGTTAAGGTGACACCCGTTAGATTGCCAGTCAGACCCACAGAATCGGCGTTGCTGATGATGACGCCATCGAGGCTCACATGTCGTTGCTCCCGCTGTCTCCCGCGATGACCCTGAATCTGTTTGCGCTCTTCGCAGCCGGGCCCGGTGTCTGGCTGCTCTCCGTCACGCGCAGCAAGGAGCAGCGGGAAAATGCCCACCTGCATACGCTTACCGAGCAGGCGCCGATCGACGAACCGATGCACCTGATGGACGTGGGCACCCTGCGACTGATTCGAACCTGCTACAGGGTCGGTGCCGGATGCCTGGGATTTGCGCTGCTGTTGTCGTGGGCCAGCACCCATCTCTGACTGTGAGTGCCCTGCAAACAAAAACGGCGCCCCGAAGGCGCCGTTTTTACAGGGATCAAACGATCAAAGCGGCAGACCGGCCTTGACCCGATATTGATTGCGCACCGGCGTCGCGTATTGCAGGACCAGGTAAGGGCGATGCTCATCAGGGCAGCCGTGCAACCGTCGCTCCCATTCTTCCTCGGCGCGGGCCAGCTCATCGGCCGCAAACACCTCGGCAGCCAGCGGCACCTTCAGCGCCGGATCGGCATCCGCCCAGCGCGCATACGCCAGGTAATGCACCGGGAACAGCCGGTAGCCACCGAGAATCTGGCGGTCCATTTCAATGGCCAGCTGCTTGGTGTCCTCAAACACCTCGGTGATCGGCGGGGCGAAGTTCACATGCACCCGGCCTTTGTAGCCGGTGATGCCCAGCGCGATGCTGACGTCGTCTTCACCCGGCGCCTTGGTGTAGTTGCCGGTGGTGGCGCGGATGAACAACTCGCGCGCCTTGGCGTGATCGCACGGGTCATATTCGTAGCTGATCGATACCGGCGTCAGGTTGAGCGAGCGAATCACTTCGCCGAACGGCTCGTCCTTGCGGCACATGTGGAACATCTTGAGGATCGCCGACTCGGTGCGGTCGTCGCCGTCCTTGGCGCGGCCCTCGGCCTGGGCGATCCAGATCGACTGGCAGTCGTTGCGAATCGAATGATTGATGTACGCCGACAGCAAGTGATACGACGCCATCTTCTCTTTGCGGCCGGTGATGGAGCGATGAACGATGAAGCTTTTGTTCAGGCGCATCAGGTCGCTGACGAAGGGCTTTTGCAGCAGATTGTCGCCGATGGCGATGCGCGGCGTCGGCAGACCCGCGTGATACACCGCGTAATTGACGAAGGCCGGGTCCATCACGATGTCGCGGTGGTTGGCCAGGAAGAGATAGGCCACCCCCGACTTGAACTGCTCGACGCCGGTGTAGGTCACACCATCGGTGGCGCGTTCGATTGTATGGTCGACGTAATGCTCGACCTTGTCCTGCAGCGCGGCAACGGTGTCGATGCCGGCGAACTGGCGCCGCAATTTGCGGGCAATGGCCGGCTGCAGCATCCAGCCCAGCGAGTTGGCCAGGCGCGGGAAGCGGAAATGCGTGAGGATTACGAGGAACGCCTTATCGCCCAGCAGCCGCGCGAGCACGGCTTTTACTTCGGAGTCGTTGTAAGGTCGGATGGCATCGAATTCGCCCATCATGCTCTCTTGTTGAAAAAGGCTAGGGTAAAGGTGGCCGGCGCCGGGAAAACAAGCCCGGGGCTGTAGATATCAGGACCGGCCTTTAAATGAGCGGCGATTATACGCAAAACTGGCCCTGGAGACCGCGATGCACGAAATACAACCCTCAGCACCCTATGAATGCCCGTACTGCGGCGAACCCGGCGAGACCACGCTGGACCTCACCGAAGGGGATAACAATTTCATTGAAGATTGCCACGTGTGCTGCCGTCCGATTGAGTTTCATCTGGAAACCGACGGCGAACGCTGGGATCTGGAAGTCCGCGCCGAGAATGATTGATGCGCAAAATCTACGAGCCAGAAAATCTGATGGAGGGCGAGTTGCTGCAAGGCATGCTCGCCAGTGAGGGCATCGAGGCACACATCACCGGTCGCCATTTATTGGGCGGCGTAGGAGAACTGCCGGTTTTCGGATTGTTGGGCTTGTCGGTCGACGACGGTCTGGCGGACCGGGCACGGCAGTTGATCACTGAGTACAATGGCGCCTTTCCGTTGTCTGGCGATGAGCCAGACAGCTACCCCGACGTGCTGCTGTGTTGAACCGCTTCGAGCCCTGCGTCGTATCCCTTCAAAAAGAGTTGCCCTGAACCCATGTGTGGACGTTATGCGCTGTTTCGTTGGACGCCTGCATTTGCGACCTTGCCGGGCTTCCCGGCGGACCAGAAAGCCCAGTGGAATATTTCCCCGGCCGATTCGGTGCTGATGGTGCGTGCCACGGCGGCGCCGGAGGAGGGCGGGGAGCCTGGTCGTGAGCTGGCACGTGCCCGCTGGGGCCTGACCCCGCCGTGGCTGACTGACTTGTCGCGTACCCCGGCCCATGCCCGCGCGGAAACCGTGGCCGAACAGCCGATGTTCCGTCAGGCATTTCGTGAGCGTCGCTGTCTGCTGCCGGCCAACGGTTTCTATGAATGGCGCGGCAGTGCGCGCAAGCGTCCGTTCTGGCTGACACCGGGCGAGGGTTCGGCGCTGTATTTCGCGGCCATCTGGGAGGCTTACCCCGTGGAAGGGCACACCTATTTAAGCGTGGCCGTCATTACTCAGGCGGCCGCCAGTCAACGTCGACCGTTGATTCTGGATGCGCAAGGCCAGGCGGCCTGGTTGGCAGGGGACACGCCGTTGCCAGCGCTGCAAGCCCTGCTCGCCGCCCCGCAAACTGCCCTGCGAGAGCGGCCGCTGGCCAATCTGGTCAACGACCCGAAACTCAATGCGCCGGAATGCCTCACACCGATGTAATACTCACCAGATTCTGTGGGCGGGAGCTTGCTCGCGAGACATCAGCCGACGGTTGGAGATGCGTCGGATGTACGGGCCTTTCGCGAGCACGCTCCCTCCCACGGTTGTTTATCAAATGGCCAACGGCTGCCATCTGGCACATGCATACGGTATTGCCTAGGATGTGCGCGATGATTTTCAGGAGATTTTCGATGCGTCAGACATTTGCTTTATGTGCGTTGAGCGCGGCACTGCTACTGGGCGGTTGCTCAGCCGTCAACACCACCAGCGGCGATTCGGTGGGGGTTGAGCGCAAGCAGTACATGTTCAGCATGCTGTCCACCGATCAGGTCAACCAGATGTACGCCCAGTCCTATCAGGAGACCGTCACCGAGGCCACCACCAAAGGCGTGCTGGACAAGGACAGCGCCGAAGCCAAGCGTGTGCAGACGGTGGCCAAACGATTGATCGCCCAAGCGCCAAAGCTGCGGCCAGACGCGGCGCAGTGGCAGTGGGAAGTGAACCTGATCAAGAGCGATGACCTGAACGCCAACTGCGGCCCGGGTGGCAAGATCATCGTCTACACCGGCCTGATCGATACCTTGAAACTCAGCGACGACGAGCTGGCCGCAGTGATGGGACATGAAATCGCCCATGCCCTGCGTGAACACGGCCGCGAAGCCATGTCCAAGGCCTACGGCGTGCAGATCGCCAAACAGGGCGCTGGCGCATTTCTGGGATTGGGCCAGGACAGCCTGGCGCTGGCCGATACCGTGGTCAATTACAGCCTGACCCTGCCAAACAGCCGCTCCAACGAAAACGAAGCGGATTTGCTGGGCCTGGAGTTGTCGGCGCGGGCCGGTTACAACCCGAACGCGGCGATCACCCTGTGGCAGAAAATGACGGCCCAGGCCGGCACTTCGCAGCCGGAGTTCATGAGCACTCACCCGGCGTCGACCAATCGTATTGCGTCGTTGCAGGCCGCGATCCCGAAGGTCATGCCGTTATACGAACAAGCCCCGAAGTCCTAACGTTTTTGTAGGAGCTGACGAGCTGCCGAAGGCTGCGATGCGGTAAGCCTGACACACCGCGATCGCAGCCTTCGGCGGCTCGTCAGCTCCTACATCGATTGTGGTGGACCGGGGTTTGGCCCGAACTTACACCCACCCGCTAATCTGCATCGCCTTGTAAACCGCCACAATCGCCAGCACGAAGAACGCCGTGGCCGCGATACGGCGGATCAGTGTCAGCGGCAACTTCTCCGCCGCGAAATTCCCCGCCAGCACCACCGGCACATTGGCGATCAGCATCCCCAGCGTCGTGCCCAGAATCACCAGCCACAGATACGAATATTGCGCGGCGAGCATGACCGTGGCGATCTGGGTCTTGTCGCCGATTTCAGCAATGAAAAACGCAATCAGCGTGGTGACAAACGGTCCGAACTTGCGGCCAGTGCTGGCCTCCTCGTCGTCCATCTTGTCCGGGACCAGGGTCCACAAGGCGGTGGCGGTGAAGCTCGCGGCAAGAATCCAGTGCAGGGTGGCGTCGGATAGATAACTGCTGAACCAGGCGCCCACCGCGCCGGCGGCCGCATGGTTGGCCAGGGTCGCGGCTACAATGCCGGCGATGACGGGCCATGGCTTGCGAAAGCGGGCGGCGAGAATAAGCGCGAGGAGTTGGGTCTTGTCACCGATTTCCGCAAGTGCGACAACCGCGGTGGGGACCAACAGGGATTCCAGCATCAGTGGTTTTCCTAAGGGGCGGGTCGACACGGCTATGACACGTACAGCCTCCCCGCCCCGGGTAAGGTGTTCGTGTCATAGGTCTTGTCAAACCACCGATCCGTCTGGGCGGATCTGGGGTCGCACGCACCATGGTTATCTAACCAAGTATGTTGATGCGCGCCGGACGAGCATGGCGCTCGTGGGAGACTACTCCCCTAGGACGGAGCGGATTCTGCCTTTGCAGACCGCGTTGGGCAAGCGCTAATTTCAGGCCTTCTTGGCGCGATAAATTCGAAAGCCCTGGCCCTCGGCCATCGTGGCGCACGGGCCCAGATGCTGCTCGATGATCGGTTGGTAGCGCAGAAAACTATTGGCAACCAGGCGCAGTTCGCCGCCTTTTTTCAGATGATTGCGCGCTTTTCGCAGCAGGTTTTCCGAGGCGGCATAGTCGGTGTGCACGCCGGTGTGGAACGGCGGGTTGGTCAATATCGCGTCCAGATGCTCGGGCGCGGCGTCGATGCCATCGCCCGTCACGACCTCGGCTTCAAGCCCGTTGGCGGCCAGCGTCAGTTGACTGCTGGCCGTGGCGAATGCGTCGACATCCAGCAGCGTCACTCGGCTGTCGGGGTAGCGCCGCTTGACCGCAGCGCCCAAAACCCCCGCGCCACACCCGAAGTCCAGCACATGCCCACCGGGCAGGCGGTCCAGATTTTCCAGAAGCAGGGCTGACCCGCGATCCAGCCGGCCATGGCTGAACACGCCTGGCAGGCTGATGACCTTCAACGGCGCGTCGGCGGTGGGCACTTCAAAATGTTTGGCGAGGCTTTCCAGGGTGACGGCTTGCGGCGGCGTCTGCACCGTCACTTGCCAGAGCTGGCAATGGCGGGCGCTGTCGAGTTTGCGCGCACGGCCGAAGGGGCTCAGCTGGCGCGCGGCGGCTTCGATACCGGCGCGTTTTTCGCCGACCAGGAACAGCTCGCGTCCGTCCAGGCGAGAGGCGAGGGCGTTCAACAGGTAGTCGGTGAGGTCCCGAGCCTTGGGCAGGAATAGCACAGCGGCCTCGAACGAGGTGTCCGGCGCGTGGACCCCGAAATGCGTGCGTTCAGGGAAGCGCGCCTCCAGTGCGCCATGCTCCCCTGCGTGCCAGCTCCAGCCCTGCGCATTGGGCAGCTTGCCCATCAAATCGTCGGCGGGCAGGCCGGTCAGCAATAACGAACCCTGAAACAGCTGGGCCTGACGAAGTAACACTTCACTGCGCGGGTCCATCTTCGGCTCCTGAAAAAAGGGCGGAGTGTGAAACTCAACGCAGCACCGGTCAACTGTAGGAGCGCGCTTGCCCGCGATTGCGGTGTGTCATTCGATCATTGATTTACCGGCAGACGGCAATCGCGGGCAAGCGCGCTCCTACAAGCGTTGTTAGCTCACCACCCGAACCGGCGCACCGGCGTAAAACCCCAACGCGTTCTCGTTCACCTGCGTGACGATACGCTGCCGCGCTTCCTGGCTGCCCCAGGCGCTGTGCGGGGTGATGATCAGGCGCGGAATATCGCCGGACAACAGCGGGTTGCCATTGACCGGAGGCTCCACGGTCAACACATCTGTCGCCGCGCCGCCCAGTTGGCCATTGCGCAGTGCATCGGCGAGCGCCTGCTCGTTGATCAAGCCGCCGCGCGCCGTGTTGACGATGAAGGCATGGGGTTTAAACAGGCTCAGTTCATGGGCGCCGATCATGTCGCGGGTGTGTTCGTTAAGCGGGCAATGCAGGGTCAGTGCGTCTACTTGCGGCAGCAGTTCAAGCAGGGGCACGCGATCAGCCCGTGCAGGGCGACCGGGAATCTGCCCCAGCAACACGCGCATGCCGAACGCTTCGGCCAGCTTCGCCACCGCGCCGCCCAGTTCGCCATGCCCCAGCAGGCCCAGGGTCTTGCCTTCCAGCTCCACGATGGGGAAGTCCAGCAGACAAAACTGTTTGGATTTCTGCCACAGCCCTTGATGAATCGCCGTCTGATAATCCAGCACCCGCGTGGCCATCGCCAGCAGCAACATCAGCGTGTGTTGCGCCACCGAAGGCGTGCCGTAGCCCTGGCAGTTGCTGACGACCACGCCGTGCTGGCGCGCAGCGTCGAGATCGACGTTGTTGGTGCCGGTTGCGGTGATCAGCACCAGCTTGAGGACCGGGCACGCGGCAAAGGTCGCGGCGTCGATCATGATTTTGTTGGAGATCACCACCTGCGCATCTTGCAGGCGCTCGATGACCTGATCGGGCGTCGTACTGGCGTGCAGCTCCAGCTCGCCGAAAGTTTCACGCCATGGACTCAGGTCCAGATCACCCAGATCCAGAGAAGTGTGGTCGAGGAACACGGCTTTGCGGTTGTCGCTCATGTACGGGACTCCTGTGGCTCAAGTGCAAGAAGATACGTAGGACGTGTCCCATAGTGCTTCAAGAACTTGTCTGAGTGCCAGACTCCAACAATGATCGCTTCTACGCGGAGCGTAGGAACTAGCACCACTTGTTCGCCAGACGTTGGACCTGACACGCTGCGCAATCGCTTCGCCAACAAGTTGGCTCCTAATGAGTCTGGGGGCGTAAAGTAGCGGCCTTACCCCAGCCTGCCGCGCTGAGCCAATTGGAGACCCCCATGTACTGGACGGAATTTCTCACCGTTGCCCTCATTCATTTGCTGGCCGTGGCCAGCCCCGGCCCGGACTTTGCGGTGGTGGTGCGAGAGAGCGTGACCCACGGGCGAAAGGCCGGGACGTGGACCGCCATGGGCGTGGGTAGCGCGATTTTCGTGCACGTGGGGTATTCACTGCTGGGTATCGGGCTGATCGTTTCCCAGTCCATCGTGCTGTTCAACGCGCTGAAATGGGCGGCGGCGGCCTACCTGCTGTACATCGGCATCAAAGCCTTGCGCGCCAAACCGACCAGCGCGGGCGATGCGCCTGTCGATATCGGTGTGGGCGAGCGGACCGCACGCGGCGCCTACACCGCCGGCTTCGTGACCAATGGCTTGAACCCCAAAGCGACGCTGTTCTTCCTGTCCTTGTTCACTGTGGTCATCAACCCGCACACGCCCATGGTGGTCCAGGCCGGCTATGGTGTGTACCTGGCGCTGGCGACCGGGGCGTGGTTCTGCCTGGTGGCGCGGCTGTTCAGCCAGCCTCGGGTCCGCGCAGGTTTTGCCCGGATGGGGCACTGGTTCGACCGGGCGATGGGTGCTGTTCTCGTGGGGTTGGGTGTGAAGCTGGCGTTTACCGAGCTGCATTAAGCGACGTCACCACCCTTCGCCGCGAACGTGGGAGGGAGCTTGCTCGCGAAACGCCGGTACATCCGCCATTATTTTTTCGCGGCAGCCGTTTCATCGCGAGCAAGCTCCCTCCCACCTGGAAGTCCAGGTTGTCCTCAAAATCCGCGTCGAGCCTCAATTCTGGCCATTTACCCGCACCAAACAGCGTAACGCCTGCACCCTCGCTCGTCTTGCAAATCATCCCTTCGGCTGATTTGACTGGCGAACGCGTTCTCTAGAGTCCATATTTTTCCCGCAATGCCTGTGCACCTTGAAAAGGGATTCCTATGTTGCAGACTCGTGTGATTCCTCCCGCCGAGGGTGTCTACCAGTACCCCCTGTTGATCAAACGCCTGCTGATGTCCGGCAGCCGCTACGAAAAATCGCGAGAAATCGTCTACCGGGATCAGTCGCGGTTTTCTTACCTGACCCTCAACGAGCGCATCTGCCGACTGGCCAACGTGCTGACCCAGGCCGGGGTCAAAGCGGGTGACACCGTGGCCGTGCTGGACTGGGACAGCCATCGCTACCTGGAATGCATGTTTGCCATCCCGATGATTGGCGCGGTGATTCATACGGTCAACGTGCGGCTGTCTCCTGAGCAGATCCTGTTCACCATGAACCACGCCGAAGACCGGTTCGTGCTGATCAACAGTGAATTCCTGCCGCTGTACAAGGCCATCGCGCCGCAGCTGACTACGGTCGAAAAGACCTTGCTGATCACCGACACCGCCGACAAGAGCGCCGACCTGCCGGACCTGGTGGGCGAGTACGAGACGCTGCTGGCCGCCGCGAGCCCGGCGTACGCGTTCGAGGATTTCGACGAGAACTCGGTGGCGACGATGTTCTACACCACCGGCACCACGGGCAACCCGAAAGGGGTGTATTTCACCCATCGGCAACTGGTGCTGCACGCCATGGCGCTGGCGACCATCATGGGCAGCATCGAAGGCTTGCTGTGCCACGACGACGTCTACATGCCCATCACGCCGATGTTCCACGTCCATGCCTGGGGCGTGCCTTATGCGGCAACCATGCTGGGCGTCAAACAGGTGTATCCCGGGCGCTACGACCCGGAACTGCTGGTCGAGTTGTGGCGCAAGGAGAAGGTCACGTTCTCCCACTGCGTGCCGACCATCCTGCAGATGCTGCTCAATGCCAAGGCTGCCCAAGACATCGACTTCGGCGGCTGGAACATCATCATCGGCGGCAGTGCGCTGAACCGCACGCTGTATGCGGCGGCCAAGGCCAAGGGCATTCAGCTCAACGCCGCGTACGGCATGTCGGAAACCGGGCCGCTGATTTCCGTGGCTCATGTCGATGATGAGCGGATGGCGGGCAGCGACGAGGAGCAGGTCACGTGCCTGCTCAAGGCCGGCACGCCGGGGATTCTGGTGGAAGCGGCGATTGTCGACCTGGAAGGCAATTTCCTGCCGTCCGATGGCCAGACCCAGGGCGAACTGGTGTTGCGTGCGCCGTGGCTGACCGAAGGCTATTTCCGCGAGCCGTTGAAGGGGGCCGAGATGTGGGCGGGCGGCTGGCTGCACACCGGCGACGTGGCGACGCTGGATGCCACGGGGACCATCGATATTCGCGACCGGATCAAGGACGTGATCAAGACCGGCGGGGAGTGGGTGTCATCGCTGGATCTGGAAGACCTGTGCAGCCGGCACCCGTCGGTACGCGAGGTGGCGGTGGTCGGGATCGCCGATCCGCAATGGGGAGAACGGCCGTTTGCGTTGCTGGTTGCCCACGAGGGCCACGTCATCGACGCCAGATCGTTGAAGGAGCACCTCAAGCCTTTCGTTGAATCGGGCCACATCAATAAGTGGGCAATCCCCAGTCAAATCGCCCTTGTTACGGAAATTCCCAAGACCAGTGTCGGCAAGCTGGACAAGAAGCGCATCCGCCTGGACATCGCCCAATGGCAAAGCACCAATAGCACCTTTCTTTCTACCCTTTGATTCACGCTCTGAATCGGCGCTCTGACTGCCCCTTTGCGCGGCTTGACTACCCGTAGGGCGCGCAAGGCCTCTACGGCGGGCATCGCGCTTGCCAAATTCACAGAATCAGCCATTCTGCCCGCCTGTCACACACACCACTGCGCCGAAATCGGCGTGCCAGACGCGTTGACGCTGCAAATCACACTTTAGAGGGATCGCGCAGCGGGAGCCGCTGGCTATAGTCGGCACTGAGTAGAAACCGGAGAAAAACGCCGCATTGTTTCGCAGCTTGCATGGGCTGCCACGAGGCGCGTTGACAACCAGGCCTGCGGGTTCACCTGCCTGAGTCGTTTCCGCGATCACTTACTGCCATAACAATAAAGCTCATGGAGTAGCGTCGATGACATCAGCTAACCAGTTCTGGCGCCGGGCGAAATTGCCCCTGGCGGTCAGTCTCGCTTCTACGCTCGCCGGGCCGGCATTCGGCGTCAGTTTCAACATCGGCGAAATCGAAGGCAACTTCGACTCCTCGCTCTCCGTGGGTGCCAGTTGGTCGACCCAGAATGCCAACAAGAACCTCATCGGTTCCAACAATGGGGGCCACGGCCTGTCCCAGACCTCCGATGACGGTCACTTGAACTTCAAGAAAGGCGAGACGTTCTCGAAGATCTTCAAAGGCATTCACGATCTGGAGCTGAAATACGGCGACACCGGCGTGTTCGTCCGGGGCAAGTACTGGTATGACTTCGAGCTCAAGGACGAAAGCCGCGAGTTCAAGGACATCAGCGACTCCAACCGCAAGGAAGGCGCTCAGTCATCCGGCGGCCAACTGCTTGATGCGTTCATCTATCACAACTACTCCATCGGCGATGAGCCGGGGTCGGTGCGGTTTGGTAAGCAGGTCGTCAGCTGGGGTGAAAGCACCTTCATCCAGGGCGGCATCAACAGCATCAACCCCATCGATGTGTCGGCGTTCCGGCGTCCGGGTTCGGAGATCAAGGAAGGCCTGATCCCGGTCAACATGTTCTATCTGTCCCAGAGCATCACCGAGAACCTGTCGGCCGAAGGCTTTTATCAACTGGAGTGGGACCAGACCGTCACCGACAACTGCGGCACGTTCTTCTCGCAGCCGGACGTGATTTCCGACGGCTGCAACAATAACCTGGCGGTACTGCGCACGCGCAACAGCCTCAACGCAGCGCTGCCGGCCGCCCTCAGAGAGCCGGTGCAGAACACGCTGGCCCAGCGCGGTGTGACGTTCGGCAACCCGGACGAAGGTGCCGTCGTTGCGCGCGGCCCTGATCGCGATGCCCGTGACAGCGGCCAGTTTGGCGTGGCCTTGCACTACAACTTCGAGCCGCTGGACACCGAGTTCGGCGGCTACTTCATGAATTACCACAGCCGGCTGCCGATCTTCAGCGGTCGCGGTGGCCCGGCAAGCGCCTACAGCGCAGCGGGTCTGGTGGGCGGCCTGGCGGGTAACGGCGTGCCCTTGGGCGTCGCAGCGGGTCTTGCGCCGACGCTGCTGCCGGTGGTGGTCGCGGGCAACTCCAGTTACTACGTGGAATACCCCGAAGACATCCGCCTGATGGGCCTGAGTTTCTCCACCACGTTGCGCACCGGCACCGCGTGGAGCGGCGAGGTCAGTTACCGGCCCAACGCGCCGATTCAGATCAACACCACCGACATCCTGTATTCCGGCCTGACGCCGCTGAACCCCAACGTCGCGCTGCTGCAAGGCCGGCCGAACACCGACCAGTCGGGCTATCGCCGCAAGGAAATTACCCAGGCCCAGACCTCGCTCACGCACTTCTTCGATCAGGTGATGGGCGCTGAACGTCTGACCGTGGTGGGCGAGGTGGGCTGGACTCATGTGGGCGGTCTGGATAGCACGTCCAAACTGCGTTACGGCCGCGACCCGGTGTATGGGCCGGGCCCGCTGCCGGGCGGTCAATGCCAGGCGCTCAACGCCAGTACGCTGATTGGCGCTGCGCAGAACAACCTCAGCCGTTACTGCGAGAACGACGGGTTCACCACCACCGATTCCTGGGGTTACCGCGCCCGTGCCATCTGGGATTACAACAGCGTGTTCGCCGGGATCAACCTGCGGCCGAGCATTGCCTGGTCCCATGACGTCGACGGCTACGCGCCGGGGCCGGGTGCCAACTTTGAAGAAGGCCGCAAAGCGGTCAGCCTGGGTCTGGATGCCGAGTACCAGAACACGTACACGGCCAACCTGTCCTACACCAACTTCTTCGACGGCAAGTACACCACGGTGGACGATCGCGATTTCGTAGCGCTCAGCTTTGGCATGAACTTCTAAGGACGACCCTGAACATGAAAATAAAAAAAGGTCTGTTGCAGGCAGGTGTACTGAGCCTTTCATTGCTGGCGACCGGCGTCATGGCCGCCGTTTCGGACACTGAAGCCGCCAAGCTGGGCACCACATTAACGCCAATGGGGGCGGAAAAAGCCGGCAACGCCAGCAACACCATTCCGGCGTGGACGCCCATGGCAACCAACGCGGGTGCGGTGGATGATCGTGGTTTCCTGGCCAACCCGTACGCCACTGAAAAGCCGCTGTTCACCATCACCGCGCAAAACGTCGATCAGTACAAAGACAAGCTGGCGCCGGGCCAATACGCGATGTTCAAGCGTTACCCCGAAACCTTCAAGATGCCGGTCTACCCCTCCCACCGGGGCGCCACCGTGCCGGCTGACGTGTTCGCCGCCATCAAGAAAAACGCCACCGGCACCAAGCTGGTGGCGGGCGGCAACGGCCTGGAAAACTTCGACACGGCGGTGCCGTTCCCGATTCCGCAAAGCGGTCTGGAGGTGATCTGGAACCACATCACCCGTTATCGCGGCGGCAGCGTCACCCGGCTGGTAACCCAGGCCACCCCGCAAACCAACGGCTCCTACAGCCTGGTGTATTTCCGCGACCAGTTCGTGTTCCGCGACAAGATGAAGGACTACGACCCGAAGAACCCCGGCAACGTGCTGTTCTACTTCAAGCAGGAAGTGACCGCGCCTGCGCGCCTGGCCGGTGGCGTGCTGCTGGTCCATGAAACGCTGGATCAGATCAAGGAGCCCCGCTCGGCGTGGGTCTACAACGCCGGTCAACGCCGTGTGCGCCGGGCGCCGCAAGTCTCGTATGACGGCCCGGGTACGGCGGCCGATGGCTTGCGTACGTCCGACAACCTGGACATGTTCAACGGGGCGCCGGATCGCTACGACTGGAAACTGATCGGCAAGCAGGAGCTGTACATCGCTGCCGACAGCTACAAACTGGACGATCCGAAGCTCAAATACGCCGACATCATCAAGGCCGGGCACATCAATCAGGATCTGGCGCGCTATGAGTTGCGCCGGGTCTGGCACGTCACCGCCACGCTGAAGGAAGGTCAGCGGCACATCTACGCCAAGCGTGATTTCTTCATCGACGAAGACACCTGGCAGGCCGCAGTGATCGATCACTACGACGGTCGCGGCCAGCTGTGGCGTGTGGCAGAGGCGCACGCGGAGAACTACTACGACAAGCAAGTGCCGTGGTACGCGCTCGAAGCCCTGTATGACCTGCAATCGGGTCGTTACCTGGCGCTGGGCATGAAGAACGAAGAGAAACGCGCGTACGACTTCGGCTTCACTGCGTCCACCAGCGACTTCCAGCCCAATGCCTTGCGTCAGGAGGGGGTGCGCTAATCACCTTGTAGGAGCGCGCTTGCCCGCGAAACCTGTCCGGAGGCGGCGATTGTTGATTGCCTGCACCGGCCACTTCGCGGGCAAGCCTCGCTCCAACGGTATTGGATTGAGTGTATGTGTGTGGGAGGGAGCTTGCTCGCGAGGGGCCGATACATCCGAAAGAGATGCATCGCCTGGCAGACTTATCGCGGGCAAGCGCGCTCCTACAGGTTTTGGATTGCTGTCTTGCAGCTATAACCCACCATTCGCTCCGCTGATCGGAGATCTTTTCTTACAGTCTTTCGTCGTAGTTCCTTCAAAAGGTCTGAGTTAGCCGCTAGTCTCGGGAGCATCTGACTGCCGAACAACAAGCACTTCTAACAAGAGCCGGCCATGACTGATCTGTCGCGTTTGCAGGGATTCGCAAATTACACGGTCACTGCACTGGAAGGACGTTTCTTCCGCCCCCCGTTACCCGAAAATCATGTGCCTCGCCCACGTCTGTGCGCGCGTTTGGCTGCCGGTTTGTCAGGGCGTCTGCTGTTGGTCAGCGCTCCGGCCGGCTTCGGTAAAAGCTCCCTTGCCGTCGAGTTCTGCCAAGGCCTGCCTGAACAATGGCAAAGCCTCTGGCTGGGGTTGAGCCATCGCGACAGCGACCCGGGCCGGTTTCTCGAACGTCTGTTGTCGGGGCTGCAACACTACTTTCCGCAGCTGGGCGGCCAGGCGCTGGGACTGTTGAAAATGCGCCAGCGCCATCAACCTTTCGCCTTCGAGGAATGGCTCGACGGGCTGCTCGATGAGCTGGCCATGCACCTGATGCTCAGCAAACCGCTGCTGCTGGTGCTCGACGATTACCACCTGGCGCAAGGTCCGGTGCTGGATCGCTGTTTGCAGTTCTTCGTCAATCACTTGCCGGCCGGGATGATCGTGCTGGTGACCAGTCGGCAGCGACCGGACTGGCACCTGGCGCGTTTGCGGCTGTCGTGCCAGCTTCAAGAACTGACCGAACAGGACCTGCGCCTGACCGAGGCAGAATCCCTGGCCGTGCTCGATCAGCACAGCAATGCATTGAGCGAGGACGCCCTGCACACGCTGGTTCGGCGCAGTGAAGGCTGGGTCGCCGGGCTCAGGTTCTGGTTGCTGGCGGCCAGCGAGGCGGGCAACGGCAGCGGGCTGCCGCAAGGGCTGAACGGCGGTGAGGGGCTGATTCGCGACTACTTGCTCGAAGAGGTCATCGACTGCCTGCCGACTGAGGTTCAAGCCTTTCTCTATGACACGGCGTGCCTGGAGCGTTTCTGCGTCGAGCTGTGCAACGCCGTCCGCGACAGCCATGACAGCGATCAGATGCTGCGTTACTTGCAGGCGCATCAGGTGTTTCTCGTGCCGCTGGACGAAAGCGGCCGCTGGTTTCGCTATCACCATCTGTTCACCGATCTGCTGCGCACTCGAGCCGGTGCCGCGGCTCAGATGGCGCCGCAACAAACCCGTTTGCACCTCAACGCCTGTCGCTGGTTCAGTGAACAGGGTCTGCTGGACGAGGCGATCGAACAGGCGCTTCGGGCCGGGCATCTGGACGTCGCCGCCAACCTGGTGCAGAACCTGTCCGAAGAGCAACTGCTGGCCGAGCAGAACGTTGGCATGCTGCTGCGCTGGAAAATGGATTTGCCCGACAGCCTGTTGATCAGCACCCCACGGCTGATCGTTCTGTATGCGTGGGCGCTGGGGCTGGCGTGTCAGCTGGACGCCGCCGAAGAACTGGCCGATCACCTGAGCCGCTTCCTGCCGGCGCCCTCGGCCACCGCCCAGAAATCCATGCTCGCGCAGTGGCTGGCCATCAGCGGCATCATCGCCCGGGGTCGTGGCGACAGCGAAAAAGCCCATCGGTATTGCGGCGAAGCGCTGGCCAGCCTGCCGCAAAAACGCTACGGCCAGCGGCTGCTGTGCCTTTCGACGCTGGCGAATCTGGCCATTGCCGAAGGCGACCTGTGGCGCGCGCGCGCCTTGAACCGCGATGCGCTGGAGCTGGCGCAACGGGTCGCCAATCCGCTGTTCGAAGCGTTGGCCCACTACGACCGTGCCCGCGTCCTGCAGGCCCGAGGTCAGATTCTTCGGGCGCTGGAGGAAGTACGCCAGGGTCTGCAACGGCTCAAGGGGTTGTCGTTACAGCGCCTGTATGCGGTGCGGGCCCGGCTGACGCTGTGCGAAGGGCACCTGCTCACGCTGTGCCTGCAAGCGGACGCCGGTCGTGTGCGATTGGCCGCGGGGCTTGCCGAAGCACGGGCGTGTCGTGATATCAGCGTGTTGATCGGCCACTGTGTCATCGCCGGGTTGGAGGGACGGGAAGGGCGGTTTGCGCAAGCGTTCGCCGAACTGGCCGAGGCGGAGCGGCTGATGCACATCTGGGACGTGCCGCCGATTTACTACCTGGCAATCATCACCCTGATCAAGTGCGAACTGTGGCTGGCGCAGGGCCGTATCGATCTGGCCGAAGCCTGGTTGATGCGCCTGGAGCAGACCTACAGCGGCGAGCATCCTGCCGCCGCGCCGGAGTGCCACCCGCATTTGCCGCAACACATCCAGTTGCTGCAGGCCGTGCTGGAAAATATTCAGGGCCATACGACGCAGGCCACTGAGCGGCTGCAGCGTCTGGAAACCCAGGCCCAGGCGAACGGCGCCCAACTGGTCAGCCTGACTGCCCTTAACCAGCAAATCCTGTTTCTGCTGGGGACAGCGCACGAAGCCAAGGCCAAACCGCTGCTCACCTGCGCCCTGCAAGCCGCAACTGGCGGCGCATTGCTGCCTTTCCAACGCATGATCAAGCAACACCCGGTCTGGTTGCGCGACCAACTGCAACAGCGCAAACCGTGCCTGCTCGTACAGTTTCTGCTGACCCAGATTCCTGCGCCCAGCGGCAGCCGCGAGGGCCTGGACAGCCACAGCACCGATCACCTGAGCGTGCGCGAAATGAGCGTCCTGCAACTCATCGCCCAAGGCTGTTCCAATCAGGAAATCAGCGAGCGGCTGTTCATATCGCTGCACACCGTCAAGACCCACGCGAGTCACATTAACAGCAAGCTCGGCGTCGAACGCAGAACCCAAGCGGTAGCGCGGGCGCAGGAGTTGGGTTTGCTGGGGCAGGGATCGGTACTTTAATGCCGAAAATCTGTCTTATTGCTGATTTTTAGGCATTAAATTGCCTTTTAAGCAGTTATTCGCTACGGTTTAGGCATTAAATTGCCGAGTGGCCGTCATGTTCATGCTGACCCTCCAACTGTATCTGCAAGGCGCCTGGCGCGATGCCATGCGTCTGGACGTCGAACAGCCCGAAGCCGGGTTGCTCAGTCCGTGCAGCTTTGCCTATGACCAACACTATCTCGTGGACCATCTGGACGCTCTGGATCGAATCACTGCTCAGGCCGTCAGCGCAACGTTGCCGCTGGGATGGGAGTTGCAACGTACAGCACAGGTGCCGGCTTTCCTGCATGACATCCTGCCGGCCGGCGCCGCGCGCAGATTCCTGTTGGCGCGCCTGACGGTGCCGGAAAATGAGACCACTCAAGCTGATCTCTTGCTGCTGAGCCGCTGCACACCGGCCCCCATCGGCCATCTTCGGATCAAGGAGGCGGTCGAGTCGATGCCCAAGGGCCACAGTCTGGGTTTCACTCGCCAGGAGGTGATCACGCGGGACAGCCGGTTTCTTGAATACGCATATGAACAAGGCGCGGCGGTTGGCGGGGCAACGGGCGCCGGCGGCGAAGCGCCGAAGTTGCTGCTGGCTGAAGATGCTGAAGGTCTGCTTCACCCGGACGCAACGCTGGCCGACGATCACGCGCGCCAACACTGGTTTGTGAAGTTCTCCCGGAACAAAGCCAACGACAATGATCGTACGGTATTGCGCAGTGAGTTCTGCTATTACCAGGCGCTGAATCAATTGGGCTTGAACACCATCACGGCCGATGGAATGAGCCTGGAAGAGGCGCGCAAACCGAGTCTGTGGATGAAGCGCTTCGACCGGCGGATTGATGCGCAGGGCGTTAACCGGCTGGCCGTCGAGTCGGTCTACTCGCTGGCGGGCATCACGCGCCCTGGCAGTTACATGAGCCATGTCGCCGCTGTTCGAGCGCTCGCCCAGGCGTGGATTGCCAACGGGCAGCAGTCTGAAATTTCGGGGCTGATCAGCGAGTACATTCGCCGGGACTTCATCAACCAGATCCTCGGCAACAGTGATAACCATGGCCGTAACACGGCGGTCCTGCGGGATGAACAGCGCATTGATCTGGCGCCGATCTACGACCTCGCCCCTATGGTCATGGATGAGGAAGGCGTGACGCGAACAACGAAATGGCCGGATGAAATCGAACGCGCCGGGCAGGTGGACTGGCGGGCCGCCTGCAACGCGCTTTCTTCGTGGGCAGAGCCGGAAGCGTTATTCGAAGGTTTGATGCAGGACGCACAACTGTGCCGGGCGTTGCCCGACCTGCTCAGCGACATCGGCTTGCCTCATGCCACCTTCAACCATCCTCGCATCGCGCTCTACCGGCTCGATGCAACCCTGAAAAACTGGGGCCTGCTGTGACCGACGACATCCGCCAGCGCGGCATTATTCTCGATGACCTCAAACAGCAACTGTTAGCTGGCAGCGTCACCATCGGTGCTGCGGTCAAACGCCTGCGCACCGAAGTGACCGGACTTCGGCAAGAACAATTTGCCGGCATGTGCAAAATCTCACTGCGCACCCTGCGCCAGATCGAACAGGACGACGGTAACCCGACCATTCAAACGCTGAACCAGGTGTTCAAACCGTTCGGGATGCGGGTGGGGATAGTGCCGGTCAAGCGGGCGTAACACCTGCGTTACTGAACCCTTATTTCTGCAAGCAAGTCCGGGTGTTTATCGAGCACTTGCAGAAGTTTGACCAGGGACAGCGGGGGTTTGGTCTTGCCGGTTTCGTAACGCGAAAACGCATTCACTCCCCCACCAAAGATCTCGCCAGCTTCGCGCTGATCGAGGTCCAGTTTCCTGCGGACCGTTGCAATAAACTCAGGATCGATAATTGATGCATTGACCTGCTTGTTGAATTTCAGCATTGCGGCACTGACGCGCGTCGATTCCTCCGTGTCCATGACGGCCTCACCGCACTGCGCGCAGTGCTCGGCGTTTACAGAAGGGATGATGGTTGCGAACCCTTTATAAGTGTAGGGGAGGTCCAAAATTTTCCTGGTTAACTCATGTGCACAAGCCGGGCATTTCATATCAGCATTCCTTGAAAGACACGACAAGCACGTCATCAGTGACGGTCAACTTCAAATAAAGTCTGCCGCTTGATACCCAAGGTCGGTAAACGTCCTGCCAGATTTTGTGGTCTGCGTAGCTCGTCATGCTTTTGTAAAAGTCCTGGGTTTTCAGTTTTCCAATCACATCAACCATCGCGGCGAAGTCCAATCCCGCAGCGGCTGCCCCTGCAAGCGACGAAGAGGTGACTCTGATTTTCCCCGCCGAAATCAATTCGTGAATCCGCGATAGCTTGCAATGAGGGACGTGCTTTTGCATATGAACGATAACCTACTTGGTTAATTTAGCAAGCCAGAGCTCTGCCATGGATTTCCGTATCCGCATCGAACGTTAGTTTCGGATTTACAACATGCCAGCGGGGATTTCTCTCAAAATAATGCAACGTCCCGAAATGGACGACAGCGCACCGCTTTGCAATCATCAGCGGCTCGGCACCTCCTGCGAAAAGCGCGGAGCGATGGCAGTAGCTTCAAGAAATTTCGCACAATCTTGGAGCGCTTGGACTACGCTCGGCTCCATCAGTGGGCGCTTTCAATGCATGGATTTCCCGCGAACGCCGATTCAAGCCAGACCAACGGAGATGGCATGCTTTTTCCATGGAAGGGTCACCTACAAGCTCGGCCGTGGCCGTTAAGACTTGTCTACATTCAGCGCATAGCGCCAGGTGATGAAGCCTGATCGACCGGACTCCCGGTGGGTCAGGCTTTTTTATTGGAGTTGAAAAAATGCGACGCACGATTGAGGTGGGTTTTCTCTTCTCCACCGACGGGACGTACAGACGCATGGGACAGCACGGTCTGGCGGGTGCCCGGCATGCGCTGGCCGAGATTAATCGGCGTCGGGAATACGATTTTGAGTTGAAAGCGACCCACATCAATCCGCAGGGCTACCTGCATCGCTACAACGAAGGTGCGGTTGCGCTGATGCAAAGCGGCATTCGGCATCTGTTCGGCACCACCACGTCGGCCAGCCGCAAGGAGATCATTCCGGACCTGGAGCAGAACGCCAGTCTGCTGTGGTACGCCTGCCCGTACGAAGGCTTTGAAAGCAGCGAAAACGTGCTGTACCTCGGCGGCTGTCCGAACCAGACGCTGATCCCGCTGCTGCGTTATGCCCTGAGTACCTTCGGCAAGCGCGCGATGCTGGTGGGCTCGAACTACATTTGGGGCTGGGAGAGCAATCGCATCGCCCGGGAAGTGTTGCAGGCCGCCCACGGTGATGTGGTGGGTGAAAAATACGTGCACATGGGCTCGACGAATTTCAGCGACCTGGTGCAGTTTCTGCTGACCGAGCAACCCTCGTTCGTCCTCAACAACCTGGTGGGGGAATCCACCTACGCGTTCTTGCGTCAGCTGGACGCCGCCTGCGTCGAGCACGACATGGTCCTGCCGGTGCTCAGTTGCAACCTGACCGAGGCCGAGCTGGTAGAAGTCGGCGAGATGCAAAACCTGCGTCTGCTGTCCTGCGGGCCGTTTTTCGAAGGCGTCGACAATGCGTTCACCGACAGCCAGTTCCACGTCCACGGCCAGCGCCCCTGCTCGCACTACTACACCGGGCCGTACGTGGCGCTGAACCTGTTCGCCGAAGCCCTGCACCACGTGGGCAACGACGAACCGGAGGCCATCTGCAATTACCTGTACGCCCATGCCCAGGACAGTGTGCTGGGCCGCCTGAAGATCTCCGGCCGCAACAACCACAGCAGCCTGCCGTGCCACATCGCCGAGCTGAGCGAAGGGCGTTTTGTGGTGGTGCACAGCGAAGCCCGGGCGTTGCCGGCCGACCCTTACCTGACGTCCACCGATCTGCGCGAATTTCATCGCCTGCGCGCCCTGGCGCCCGTGCCTCACTTGAGGATCGTCAAAAAATGAGCCTGCTCAAACGTCCTGACTTCGAACAGGGCCGCTTGCTGTTGGTGGACTGCGAGCCGCGCACGCTGGCCAGTCTGGAGAAAAGCCTGCATCGCCTCGGCATCACCGCCCTGGCATTGGTGGATGATGCCGACGATTCGCTGGAGGGGGTATTCGCCGCGATCGTCGAACTCGAACACTTCAGCAGCGTGCACCTGCTGCAACGGCTCAATCTGGCGGGCGTGCCCATCGTGGCCCTGACGCCGCACGAAACCCTGTCGCAGATTCAACGGGCCATCGAATTGGGCGCCACGGCCTTGCTCAACAAACCCATCACCCAGGGCTCGGTGTACACCACGCTGATGATGGCGATCGGTTTGCACGAACGGCTCGATGCCGATGCCCGCACCATCGACACCCTGCAACAGCGCCTGAATGCCCGGCCGCTGTTGGCGCAGGCGCTGGCGCGGTTGATGGTCGATCAGCAGCTCAACGAGCGCGACGCCTACGAGCGCCTGCGTGCCCTGTCGATGCAGCTCAACCGCAGCATTGACGACCTGTGTGCCGAGCTTGCCGCCGACCGTCCCCAGCAAGGCGGGATGTGGACATGAGTGTGATGCGTGCCCTGGTTCGTCGTCCTGCGGTTGCTTTGTCGTTGCTGTACATCGCGTTGGTGGTGGTCTTCGCTCTCTTTGCGCCCTGGATGAGTCCTTACGACCCGTCCGAACAATTCGTCGAAGGCCTGTCCATGGAGGGCGCGCCGCTGGCCCCCGATTCGCCGTATTGGCTGGGCACTGACCTGCTTGGACGCGACCTGTTTTCGCGGCTGATCTATGGCGCCCGCACGTCGTTGTTCATCGGTCTGGTGGCCAACGGCATGGCGGTGCTGATCGGCACGCTGGTGGGGCTGACGGCGGGATTTCTGCGCGGCTGGACCGGCAGCATCCTGATGCGCTTCACCGATTTGATGATGGCGTTCCCGGCGTTACTGCTGGCGATTGCCCTGTCGGCGATCTTTCAGCCCAGCGTTTGGATCGTTGCGCTGGTGATTGCGATGGTCAACTGGGTGCAGATCGCACGGGTCATCTATTCGGAAACCATCGCCCTCGGCGCGCGGGACTTCGTCGCCGTCGAGCGCACGCTGGGCGCCAGCTCGTTGCGCATTCTGTTTTCCCATCTGCTGCCGCATTTGCTGCCGACGATTCTGGTGTGGGCCACCCTGGGTATTTCCACCACGGTGCTGCTGGAAGCCACGCTGTCGTACCTTGGCGTGGGCGTGCAGCCGCCGACGCCGAGCTGGGGCAACATCATCTTCGAGAGCCAGACCTATTTCACCTCGGCGCCGTGGCTGGTGTTCTTTCCCGGCATTGCCATCGTCTTGCTGTCGCTGGCCTTCAATCTGGTGGGCGACGCCTTGCGCGACGAACTCGACCCCACGCTGCAAGGGAGAAGCTGAATGTTCGCTTTCGTCAGCCGTCGCATCGGCTATTCCCTGCTGATTCTGCTGGGCGTGACCTTCATCACGTACCTGCTGCTGTTCATGTTGCCCGCAGACCCTGCGCGCCAAATCGCCGGACGCAGCGCCACGCCGGAGGTGGTGGCGGGGATTCGTGCCCAGCTCGGGCTGGACCTGCCGTTCTATCACCAGTACGCCAACTACCTGGGCAACCTGCTGCAGGGCGATCTCGGGCGTTCCTACATCCAGCGCACCAACGTCACCGAACTGATCGGCTCGCGCTTGCGGCCGTCCCTGGAATTGATGGCCGCCGGCATCGGCTTCGAGCTGCTGATCGGCATCACCCTCGGCGTGTTCGCGGCGCTGCGGCGTGACAGCTTCGCCGACAAGCTGTTGATGGCATTGTCCTTCGTGGGTGTGTCGGCGCCGCAGTTCATCGCGGCGATGCTGTTTCTGTACTTCTTCGCCGTGCAGCTGGGCTGGTTTCCGTTAGGGGGTTATGGCGGGGTTGAGCACCTGATGCTGCCGGCGCTGACCCTGGGGATTCTCGGCAGCGGCTGGTATTCGCGCATGGTGCGTTCTTCGATGATCGAAGTGCTGCATCAGGACTTCATCCGCACCGCCCGGGCCAAGGGCTTGAGTCGGGTGCGCGTAGTGCTGCGCCATGTGCTGCCCAACGCGATCATCCCGGTGATCCCCATGATCGGCATCGACATCGGCATTTTCATGGGCGGGCTGGTGGTGGTCGAGTCGGTGTTCGGCTGGCCGGGCATCGGGCAACTGGCCTGGCAAGCCATCCAGCAAGTGGACATTCCCGTGATCGTCGGCGTGACCACGGTTTCGGCCGTGGCCATTGTGCTCGGCAACCTGGTGGCTGACCTGATCATTCCCTGGGTCGACCCGCGAATTGATGTGAAAAAACACTAAAAACCTGAGCAAGACCATTATCGAAGGGGAGCTGGAGCATGAAGCGCAAAGTACTGTCCCTGGCCATTGCGGCCACCTTATCCAGTGGACTCGGACTCAGCGGATTCGCGCTGGCCGACGACATTGATCCCAATGCCAAGAACGGCGGTGCGGCGATCGTCACCTACCAGAACGACGTCGCCACCCTGGACCCGGCCATCGGGTACGACTGGCAGAACTGGTCGATGATCAAAAGCCTGTTCGACGGCCTGATGGACTACAAGCCGGGCACCACTGAACTGGTCAAGGATCTGGCCGAGAACTACACCATCTCCGACGATGGCACGGTCTACACCTTCATCCTGAAAAAGGGCGTGAAATTCCAGAACGGTCGCGAGCTCAAAGCCAGCGACGTGAAGTACTCCTTCGAACGCACGGTCAATCCGAAAACCCAGAGCCCCGGGGCCGGGTTCTTCAGCGCCATTGTCGGTTACGAAGACATGGCCGCCAGCAAGGCAGAGCATCTGAGCGGCGTGGTGGTGGTCGACGATTACACGGTCAAGGTCACCCTCAAACAGCCCAACGCGACCTTCCTGCACGTGATGGCGATCAACTTCGCCTCCATCGTGCCCAAGGAAGAGGTGGACAAGTGGGGCGCTGATTTCGGCAAGCACCCGGTCGGTACCGGCGCGTACAGCCTGGCGGAGTGGAAGCTGGGCCAGCAGATCGTGTTCAAGAAGAACCCGAACTACTACCGGCCAGGCCTGCCGCACATCGACACCATCACCTTTGAAGTGGGGCAGGACCCGATGGTGGCGTTGCTGCGCTTGCAGAAGGGCGAAGTGGACATTGCCGGCGATGGCGTGCCTCCGGCCAAATTCCTCGAGTTCAAGAACGACCCGAAATACAAAAGCCTGATGATCACCGGCGACCAGCTGCACACCGGTTACGTGACCCTGAAAACCACGTTGCCGCCGTTCGACAACCTCAAGGTCCGTCAGGCGGTGAACATGGCGATCAACAAGGATCGCATCGTGCGCATCATCAACGGGCGCGCGGTGCCGGCCAACCAGCCATTGCCACCGGCGATGCCGGGTTACGACAAGTCCTACAAGGGCTACGCGTATGACGTCGAGGCGGCGAAAAAACTCTTGGCCGAAGCCGGGCACCCGAACGGTTTCGACACCGAGCTGTACGTGATGAACACTGATCCGCAGCCGCGCATCGCCCAGTCGATCCAGCAGGATCTGGCGAAGGTCGGGATCAAGGTGCAGATCAAATCCCTGGCCCAGGCCAACGTGATTGCCGCCGGCAGCGCGAAGGACCAGGCGCCTATGGTGTGGTCCGGTGGCATGGCGTGGATCGCGGATTTCCCGGACCCTTCGAACTTCTACGGCCCGATTCTCGGGTGTGACGGTGCGGTCGAAGGTGGCTGGAACTGGTCGCTGTACTGCAACAAGACGCTGGACGCAGAAGCGGCGAAAGCCGACAGCATGGCCAAGCCCGAACAACAGGCCGAGCGCACCGAACTGTGGAAGAAAATTTTCACCAGCGTCATGGCTGACGCGCCGTGGGTGCCGATTTTCAACGAACAACGCTTCTCCGTGCGCTCCTCGCGCATGGGCGGCGCCGATATCCTGTACGTCGATCCGGTCCATGTGCCGGTGAACTATGACTACATCTGGATCAAGTGATAACAGTGCCCGAACAACGCGAACCCTGTAGGCGCTGACGAGCCCGTGCGAGGCGGCGAGGCGGTGCGTCAGGCGAATTGCATCGCAGCCTTCGGCAGCTCGTCAGCTCCTACAGGGGTACGTGTCGAGCACGGAAACGAGTCGGGCACAAAACTGTGGGAGGGAGCTTGCTCGCGATGGGGCCATTACATCCACAGGAGATGGGTCGCCTGGCAGATTTTTCGCGGGCAAGCGCGCTCCTACAGGGCTTTATGTCGACTACCAAACGCAACACCCATTTCGGAGAACGGTGTCATGTGCCAGAACTGCCTGGTCAAAACGATTCACAGCATCCACACCCATTACGGCTGGGACAAAAGCTTCACGCCGGCCGAGACCGTTGCACCCGGTGCGATGCTGGAATTCAAATGCCTGGATTCCTCCAACGGCTATTTCACACCCCACTCAACCGCGAACGATGTCGCCAACATGTCGTTCGACAAGATCAACCCGGTGACCGGCCCGATCTTCATCGAAGGCGCAGAGCCCGGTGACATCCTGAAAATCACCTTGGACAGCTTCAAGCCTAGCGGCTTCGGCTGGACCGCCAACATTCCCGGATTCGGCCTGCTCGCCGACCAGTTCACAAATCCGGCCCTGGCGCTGTGGCACTACGACAAAGACACCTTGGCGCCCGCCGCTTTCGGTGAGTTCGCCAAGGTCCCGCTGAAACCGTTCGCCGGCACCATCGGCCTGGCGCCTGCCGAATTAGGGCTGCACTCGGTGGTGCCGCCACGTCGCGTCGGCGGCAACCTCGACATTCGTGACCTGTCCGCAGGCACCACGCTGTACCTGCCGGTTGAAGTGGCCGGGGCGCTGTTGTCCATCGGCGACACCCATGCCGCACAGGGCGACGGCGAAGTCTGCGGCACCGCCATCGAAAGCCAGATGGACGTGGTGGTCAAACTCGACCTGATCAAATCCACCCCGCTGGCCAGCCCGCGCTTCAGCACCCCCGGCCCGGTCACGCGCCACCTGGACAGCGCCGGCTACGAAGCCTTTACCGGCGTCGGCCCGGACCTGATGCAGGCCGCGCGGCAGGCCGTCAGCAACACCGTCGACTGGCTGTGCCGCGAGCACCACATGCCCGCCGAACAGGCCTACATGCTGTGCTCGGTGTGTGGCGACCTGCGCATCAGTGAAGTGGTCGACCTGCCGAACTGGGTGGTCTCGTTCTACTTCCCGAAAATCGTGTTTGCGTGAGGCGTGGCGATGAGTGATCAGCTTTCCCCAGCGGTGTTGTCGGTCGAGCGCTTGAGCATCGACATCGGTCACGGCGCCAACCCGCGACGCGTGGTCGATGAGCTGAGCTTTACCCTGCGCGCCGGCCACACGCTGTGCATCGCCGGCGAGTCAGGCAGCGGCAAGTCGCTGTCGTCACTGGCGATCATGGGCTTGCTGCCCAAGGCCGCGAGAGTCCCGGGCGGCGCGATCATTTTCGACAACCGCGACCTGATCACACTGCCCGAACGCGACCTGCAACTGCTGCGTGGCAAGCACATCGGCATGATCTTTCAGGAGCCAATGACCTCGCTCAATCCGTTGATGACGGTCGGCCAGCAGATGGACGAAACACTGCGCCGTCACGAGCCGCTCGACCGCCAGGCGTCAAAACGTCGGGCCAGAGAGATGCTCGATTCGGTGCGCATGCCCCAGGTGGAAAAGCGCCTGACGCAATACCCGCACGAGCTGTCCGGCGGCATGCGCCAACGGGTGATGATCGCCATGGCCATGCTGTGCCGGCCGAAAGTGCTGATCGCTGATGAGCCGACCACCGCGCTGGACGTGACGATTCAGGCGCAGATCCTGGAATTGATGCGCGAGCTGCAAAAGGTCTACGGCACCAGCCTGCTGCTGATCACCCACGACATGGGCGTGGTCGCGGAAATGGCCGACGAAGTGGTGGTGATGAACCACGGTCGTACCGAAGAACAGGCGCCGGTGCGGCAGCTGTTCACTCAGCCGCAGGCGGCCTATACGCGCAAGTTGCTGGATGCCGTGCCGGTGTTGGGCACCGCGGGGAAACCGCAGGACCTCAGCCAGCAGCCGGTGGTCCTGGCCGTCAACGACCTGAGCGTACGTTTCCCATTGCGCATGGGCTGGTTCGAAGAGATCAGGCATGTGCACGCGGTGGAGAAGGTCAGCTTCGAACTGCGCGATGGTGAAACCCTGGGGCTGGTGGGCGAAAGCGGCTGCGGCAAGTCCAGCACGGGCAAGGCGTTGATGAACATGATCGCCTTCGAGGGCAGCGTGAAGCTGGCCGGCAAAGAACTGAACGGATTGCAGGGCGCGGCGTTGCAGGCCGTGCGCCGGGACATCCAGATGGTGTTTCAGGACCCGTATGCGGCGCTCAATCCGCGCAAGATCATTTTCGAGCTGGTGGGCGAGCCGCTGCTGATCCACGACAAGATGCCGGACACGCCCCGGCAGGCGCGGGTCGCCGAGCTGTTGCATCAGGTGGGCATGCCGGCGGAGGCCATGCAGCGTTATCCGCATCAGTTTTCCGGCGGCCAACGGCAACGTATCTGCATCGCCCGGGCGCTGGCGCTCAACCCGAAAGTGATCATCGCCGATGAGTCGGTCTCGGCGCTGGATGTCTCGGTGCAGGCGCAGGTGCTGGACTTGCTGGAATCACTGCAGAAGCAGCACGGGCTGAGCTATCTGTTCATCTCCCACGACATGGCCGTGGTCGAGCGCATCTGCCATCGCGTGGCGGTGATGTACGGCGGGAAAATCGTCGAAATCGGTCCGCGCGATCAGGTGCTGCACAATCCGCAGCATCCCTACACCAAACGCCTGCTCAGCGCGGTGCCGCTGCCGGATGTGGACCGCAAGCGTGACTTCAAGGCGCTGCTTCAGGAGTTCGAACAGCCAAGCCCGATCAAGGCCAAGGGCTTCGTGGCGCCCGAGCAGCAGTTCAAGGCGTTGGGGGAGGGGCATTGGGTGGCGGTGTAATGCAGGCGTTGTTGGAGCGAGGCTTGCCCGCGAAGCTGTCTTCCTGATTTGCCTGACACTGCGCGGCGTCAGCTTCGCGGGCAAGCCTCGCTCCAACAGGTATCAGCGGGGTCAGCCCTTCGACCACATCTCATCGAGATTCTCCACGCCCCAGTCCTGGGCCATTTCGAACTTGACGATGGTGTCGCCCTGCAGGCACACGTCCTTGTCGTTGTTCAGGTGCCGTTAAGGAATTTTCCCCTAATGTCATGCTCTAAACGCGCACATGTTCACGCGCCTGTATTCGTTATCATGGCCGTGGCCACGCAGAGCAAATTATGCTGCACCCAGCAGAAATCAGGAGCTGCCTTCATGTTGAATCCTCGCCGTTTGATCATCGCCGCTACGGCGCTTGCCATGCTGTCCGGCTGTGCGACGCAATCCAATCCTTACGATAACCAGGGGCAAACCCAGAGTTCCGGCGGTGTCAGCAAAACAGCCAAGTACGGTGGACTCGGCGCCCTGGCCGGTGCGGTGGCCGGTGCTGCCATCGGTCACAACAATCGTGGCAAAGGCGCGTTGATCGGTGCCGCGGTCGTCGGCGCCGGTGCCGCTGGTTACGGTTATTACGCTGACAAGCAGGAAGCCGCGTTGCGCGCCAGCATGGCCAACACCGGGGTCGATGTGCAGCGTCAGGGCGACGTGATCAAGTTGGTGATGCCGGGCAACATCACGTTCGCCACCGACTCTTCAGCCATTGCCAGCAGCTTCTATTCCCCGCTGAACAACCTGGCCGGCTCGCTCAAGCAGTACAACCAGAACCTGATCGAAATCGTCGGCTACACCGACAGCACCGGCAGCCGCCAGCACAACATGGACCTGTCCCAGCAACGTGCGCAGAGCGTGGCCACGTACCTGACGTCCCAGGGCGTTGATGGCTCCCACCTGTCGGTCCGTGGCGCAGGGCCTGATCAACCGGTGGCCAGCAACGCCGACGTCAACGGCCGTGCCCAGAACCGCCGTGTCGAGGTCAACCTGAAGCCGATTCCGGGTCAGGAGTATCAGCAACAGCAGTAATATTGCCCGCTGCAAATGAAAACGCCCCGGACTTACGTTCGGGGCGTTTTTCGTAGTATTTCTGTAGGAGCCAACTTGTTGGCGAGACGGATTAATGTGTACATCAGTTATGGCGCCTCGCGAACAAGTTCGCTCCTACAGAGATTTCATGAGCCGCGTCACCTCGGTCTATCAGTTACACATGCTGCTCATGCATCCTGGTCAGCAACGCATCCTTTTCTTCCCACAGCCGGTTGATCCACTGCTGAAACTCCAGCCGGTACTCAGCATTCTGGTCGTAGCTCTTGCCAATGAACTGCGGCGGGATCTTGATCTCTTCAAAATGCGCGACCACCTCGTTGACGTTGCCACACAGCAGATCCCAATAGCCGAAGCGCCCGCCCGGATAGTGAATCGTCACGTTAACGATGGCCTCCAGCTGTTCCCCCATGGCATCCAGCACGAAGGCAATGCCGCCGGCCTTGGGCTTGAGCAGGTGTTTAAACGGCGACTGCTGCTGGGCGTGCTTGGCCGGGGCGAACCGGGTGCCTTCGACGAAGTTGAAAATGCCCACGGGGTTGTGGCGAAACTTCGCACACGTCTTACGGGTGGTCTGCAGGTCCTTGCCTTTCTTTTCCGGATGCTTGGCAAGATACGCCTTGCTGTAGCGTTTCATGAACGGGAAGCCCAGCGCCCACCACGCCAGCCCGATCACCGGCACCCAGATCAGCTCCTGCTTGAGGAAGAACTTCAGCGGGCGAATTTTGCGGTTGAGGATGTACTGCAACACCATAATGTCGGTCCAGCTCTGGTGGTTGCTGGTCACCAGGTAGGAGTGCTGATAGTCCAGCCCTTCTAGCCCGGTCACGTGCCATCTGGCGTGATCCATCAGGTTCATCCACGCCTTGTTGTTGCTGATCCAGGCTTCGTGGATGTGGCTCATTAGCCAGTCTGTGACCTTCTGCGCGGCGGGGAAGGGCAGGCACAGCTTGAAGATCGCGACGATGAACAACGGCGTGCAGCAGACGATGGTGTTGATTGCCAACAGCAGCGAGGCGATGACGCCACGCAAAGGGGCAGGCAGAAAATCCATGGTGGGTCAGACTCCAGATAAGACCAATGCCGCCGGTGCAGTCCCGGCGGCCTTATTGTATGAGGGCGTTGTTGCACTGTAACGCGTGTGGGCAATGACCGCTTTCAGAGCAGGTTCGCTGCCTGAATGGCGGTCAGCGCGATGGTGTAGACAATGTCATCCACCTGCGCACCACGTGGCAGATCGTTCACCGGTTTGCGCAGCCCTTGCAGCATCGGGCCGAGACTCACGCAGTCCGCACTGCGCTGCACGGCCTTGTAGGTCGTGTTGCCGGTGTTGAGATCGGGGAACACGAACACATTCGCGCGTCCGGCTACCGAGCTGTCGGGGGCCAGCTGCCGGGCGACGTTCTCGTTGGCGGCGGCGTCGTACTGCAGCGGTCCGTCGATCAGCAGATCACGTTGGGTTTCCCTGGCCAGTTGGGTGGCTTCGCGCACCTTCTCCACCTCCTCGCCACTGGCCGAATTCCCGCTGGAATAGCTGATCATCGCTACCCGTGGCGACAGCCCGAACGCCACCGCCGAGTCAGCGCTTTGCACGGCGATTTCCGCCAGTTCGCTGGCTGTCGGGTGCGGGTTCATGATGCAGTCGCCGTAGACCAGCACCTGGTCGGGAAACAGCATGAAGAACACCGAGGACACCAGCGTGCAGCCGGGGGCCGTCTTGATCAACTGCAAAGCCGGGCGAATGGTGTTGGCGGTCGAGTGAATCAGCCCGGACACCAGCCCGTCGACCTCATCAAGCGCCAGCATCATGGTGCCGATCACCACCGGATCTTCCAGCTGCTGTTCGGCCATGGGCGCGTTCAGGCTTTTGCTCTTGCGCAGTTCGACCATGGGCGCCACGTAGCGCTCGCGGATCAGGTCCGGGTCAAGGATCTCCAGCCCCGGCGGCAATTCGATGCCTTGAGCGCGGGCCACGGCGTGCACGTCTTCGGGCCTGGCGAGCAGGACGCAGCGGGCAATGCCGCGGGCCTGGCAAATGGCCGCCGCCTGCACCGTCAGGGGTTCGGCGCCTTCGGGCAACACTATGCGTTTGTTCGCCGCCTGCGCGCGCTGGATCAACTGGTAACGGAACACCGCCGGCGACAGGCGCAGCTCTCGCGGCGTGCCGCAACGCTGGTGCAGCCAGGTGGCGTCCAGGTGGCCGGCGACAAAATCCGTGATGATCTCCGCGCGCTCGCGGTCATCGATGGGGATTTCCTTGTTCAACTGATTGAGCAGCATGGCCGTGTCGTAGGACCCCGTGCTCACGGACAGCACCGGCAACCCGGCCTGCAGCGCGCCCCGGCACAAGTCCATGATGCGCGGGTCGGGGAGGGTGTCGCTGGTCAGCAACAGCCCGGCCAGCGGCACACCGTTCAGGGTCGCCAGGCTCACTGCGAGGATGATGTCATCGCGATCCCCGGGCGTGACCACCAGCACGCCCGGCTTAAGCAGTTGCAAGGTGTTGAGCACCGTTCGCGCGCAGATGATGATTTTCGACATGCGTCGCTGCTCGTAATCACCGGCGTTGATCACCTGCGCGCCCAGCAGTTCGGCCACATCTCGCGTGCGTGGCGCGTTGAGGTCTTCCTGATACGGAATGCAGCCCAGCAGGCGGAAGTCGCCACTGCGTAGCAACGGCGAGTGTTCCTTCATACGCGCGGCAAACACGTCCATGCTTTCGTCGGTGCGCACTTTGTTGAGGATCACCCCAAGGACTTTCGGGTCCTTCGGGCCGCCGAACATCTGCGCCTGCAACTCGACGCGGCCTGACAGTTCTGTCAGCACCTCGTTTTCCGGGGCTGACACCAGGATCACATCGGCGTCCAGGCTCTTGGCCATGTGCAGATTGACCCGCGCGGCATAGCTGGCGCTGCGGGTCGGGACCATGCCTTCGACGATCAGCACATCCTTGCCCACCGCGGCTTGCTGATACAGGTTGATGATCTCTTCGAGCAGCTCGTCCAGCTGGCCGTCGCCGAGCATCCGTTCGACATGCGCAAGCCCCAACGGTTTGGGTGGCTTCAGGCCATGGGTGCGGGCAACCAGCTCCGTGGAGCGCTCGGGACCGGTGTCGCCCGGGTGCGGCTGGGCGATGGGCTTGAAGAAACCGACTTTCAGCCCGGCACGCTCCAGTGTTCGGACCAGCCCCAGGCTGATGGACGTCAAACCCACACCGAAGTCAGTGGGCGCGATAAAAAAAGTCTGCATGCGGGCTTCTCGAATTGAGCAGTGCAAGGGCCGAGGCAAGTGTCGCCAGTGAGTCGACCGGAAAAATCAGGACGCTGTTCAATCGCAGCGTCTCAGCGTGGCGCAAGGTTATCGTTATCTGCTGCGCGCGCACAGCGGTTGCCGGACGTCGGGGAGTGTTCCATCTGGGCCGTCCGTCCGAGTTGCGTTCGCTTTCGCGCGAGGGCTTGGTTAAACTTGCTCGTTCTTAACTCTCAAGCAAAAGGTCTTGCACCATGCCGATCGCCCCCAACAAGGCTGTCTCCATTGACTATACCCTGACCAATGACGCTGGTGAGGTCATCGACAGTTCGGCCGGCGGCGCTCCGCTGGTGTACCTGCAAGGCGCAGGTAACATCATCCCGGGTCTGGAAAAGGCGCTGGAAGGCAAGAACGTCGGCGATGAACTGAAAGTCGCCATCGAACCAGAAGATGCCTACGGTGAATACTCCGCAGAACTGGTCAGCACCCTTAATCGCAGCATGTTCGAAGGTGTCGACGAGCTGGAAGTCGGCATGCAGTTTCACGCCTCCGCGCCTGACGGCCAGATGCAGATCGTCACCATTCGCGATCTGGATGGCGACGACGTGACAGTCGACGGCAACCACCCGCTCGCCGGGCAGCGCCTGCACTTCCAGGTCAAGATCGTTGATATCCGTGACGCCAGCCAGGAAGAAGTCGCGCACGGTCACGTACACGGCGAAGGCGGCCATCAACACTGATTTGTGCTGCTAAGCTCAGAGAGCTGGCCAGGCGTCCTCGAAGGATCAGCGAAAACGGTTTCGTTTTTGCGCCTGACAGGGCGCCTTTTTCGGCCGATGGTGTTTTTTGTAGGGTGAGCAGGGGAGTTCTTCATGAGTATATTTCACGACCTGAAATTAACAGCTCTGGATGGCCAGGAACTGCCTCTCGCGCCGCTCAAAGGCAAAGTGGTTCTGGTGGTCAACGTGGCCTCCAAGTGTGGGCTGACGCCGCAGTACGCCGCACTCGAAAACCTCTATCAAAAGTACAAGGACAAAGGCTTCAGCGTCCTGGGGCTGCCTTGTAATCAGTTCGCCGGCCAAGAGCCCGGCACGCAAGACGACATTCAGGCGTTCTGTTCCGTGAACTATGGCGTGACCTTTCCTTTGGGCGACAAGCTTGAAGTGAATGGCCCGCACCGTCACTCGCTGTATCGATTGCTGGCCGGTGAAGGCGCCGAGTTTCCTGGCGATATCACCTGGAATTTCGAGAAATTCCTGGTCGGGCAGGATGGCCGCGTGCTGGCCCGCTTCTCACCGCGCACCACGCCGGATGACCCTGCGATCATTGCCGCCATCGAAAAAGCGCTGCGCTGACCGATCACCGCTGCTCGCTCAACGCTGAGCGTGCCCCAGCGCGGGCATGTCCCTGACTTCGATCACCGACCTCAGCTGTTTTTCAAACAGCTCGATGACGCCTGCCCAGCCTTGCTGGCTGGCGTGCTGGCGCGCGTTCAGTCTTACACGGCGTAGCGTCTCGTTGTCCTCCAGCATCCAGCACGCGGCGTCGATGAAGCCGTGCTCATCACCGGACATCGCCACCGCACCGTTATGCCCGTGGCGGATATGCTGCGCGGCGGCAGCCTCGTCATACGCCACCACGCCAAGACCTGAGGCCAGCGCTTCCAGCACGACGTTGCCGAAGGTGTCGGTCAGGCTTGGAAACACAAACAGGTCGCCGGAGGCATAGTGCGCCGCCAGGGCTTCTGCCGTTTGTGCGCCGCAGAAAATCGCGTCGGGCAGTTGTTGCTCCAGCGAGACACGCTCGGGGCCGTCACCGACGATGATCAGCCGCAGTCTTTTTTCGGGGTAGGCGTGCGTCAGTGCGTCGAAGGTCGGCTTGAGCAGCCTGAGGTTCTTTTCCGGGGCCAGGCGGCCGACATGCAGGACCGCGATGTCATGAATGTCCAGGCCCCAGCTTTCCCGCAGGAAGTGCGAGCGCCTGGACGGGTGAAAGCGCTGACTGTCCACGCCCCGTGACACAAGCTCCAGCCGCTCGAATCCGCGACGTGCCAGCTCGGCCTTCTGACTGACACTCGGCACCAGCGTGGCGTCGGAGCGATTATGAAACCACCGCAGGTAGTGGGTCAGCAGACGCGTGAGAAACCCCAGGCCGTAGTCCCGGGCGTAGCGCTGGAAATTGGTGTTGAAGCCACTGATGGTCGCAATCCCCAGCCTGCGGGCTGCGCGCAAGGCCGAAAACCCCAGCGGGCCTTCGGTGGCGATGTACACCACGTCTGGCCGGTCCCGCCGCCAGCGTCGAAGCAGCTTGTGCATCGACGACTGCCCCCACTGCAGCCCCGGATAACCGGGAATCGGCCAGCCGCGGCACAGCATCACATCCTCCCCGACCGTGCCCCGCCTGTCGCCGCCTTGCCTTGGCCGCACCACCTGCACCCGGTGCCCGCGCAGACGCAGCCCGTCACACAACTGGCTCAATGTGCCGGCCACGCCATTGATCTCGGGTGCGAAGGTTTCGGTGACGAACGTGACATGCAGGGATTTACTCATAACCGCCAGTTTCGAACGCCTCCATTGCGGGCGCGTGGCGGTTGGGTGATGGATTTGTGACGGTTAGCTCCTTCGTCAATCGGGATCAGTGGGTGAGGATTTAATTTAATTGGTAATCCTACAAATTTGTTGTTTATTTTCCTACTGGAGCCGTAGGACGATTCTGAATATCTGAAAGTTACAAGTTTAAGTGTTGACCTGAAAGCGCTCCTGAATAACGTCAGGAATATCAATAGCGAGATGGTTCATTTGCTATTCGATATTTCGCGGATAATTATTTGGTGTCCGCATAAACATTTCAGGAATTCAATATGAAAAACTATAAAAAGTTGAACGGTACTTTTGTGGTCGCAGGAATATTGTCAGCGGCTTGTTTGCTATCACAGGCAGCGATTGCCGGAACCTATAATTCGTCCATAAACTTGCCAACCTTACATGCTAAGGGACCTGTTTACGTCGCTCATTTACCTGTATCTCCCGGTCCTAAAAGTGGGATGCTAATTAAAAGCGTTTCCTGGAGCTGGAACGTACACGGTTGGCCAAAAGGTCTACAGGTTCAACTGTGTCAAGGTCGGACCAGATGCATCGACGTATCCCGCCAGCGTAGCGGCACCACCAATGTGTACAACCGAAATCAATCCACCGAACCTTTTTTCTATGAGTTGAGACTTTCGGGACAAGGGGCTGGACCAGTTCCCGTGGCTGGTTTGAAGGGGGGGCTCACTGTTACCTGGTAAACCAAGTGTCGCACTCATTCATGAGAATGAGTGCGTTCCATGCTTATATTGCCAGCATGTTCTTGAATGTCTCTGGCATTGAGTCATGAAAGCTGAATATTTTCTCCAATATTTCGGCTGAAGATGTACCTCTCTCAATTTCGGAATTGTATAAAAAAGCGCTTTTTTCTTGCATGTATCGACTGATTTTTGAAAAGTAAGCCTCCGTTATAGGTGTCACCAGTTCGCCGGTTGCGGCATAACGAATGTTGGGCCTGTCAGATACGTCCAGTAATGCGTGAGTCAGCGAGTTATGAGCGTAGCCATATGCAAGCTTTTTAGCTTCCTCCGGATCCGCTTTGGCAGTTTGCATTATGCGGCTCCGTTCTTGTAAGCGTGCAGCTACGCGTTTTTCGTCCTGTGCTGCTTGGCCTCGGTTAGACGCGCTTTCGAAAATTTTTTCAAACGTATCACCCTTCGTTTTTCCCAAATTTTTGCCGCCATTTGATATATCTATGGCTACTTGGTTTGGGGGCTTGGTAGCCGTTATATGCATAAAAAGTCCTTACGATTGGTGGGCACCGGCCATCAAGCCACGGTGCCTAGCGCGCTACTTCTCAGAGGACGTGCCGTTTTGCGGCGCAGCGAGTTTGGGTAATTCGGTTCCTAGGGAGTTGAGGCTTCGCAGTTCAATGCTCGACCTTGGACGGACTAGGCGGGTCAAGGCGGCGGGTTCCGGTGTTATCTCTTTATCGGCTGGCTTGGCCGGCTCCATGGCTTCAGTCAGCGCCTGCATAAATTTGGTCGAACGGGGATCCACCTTGCGTTCCAGGAAAGCCGGAGGGTTTTTGGTGGTTTGAACGTGGTTGTTCACTTCCATGGCAACAAGACTCCTGAGGATAAACGCTGGCCTGCAATAGCGTTCGCAGGCATTTGCTCTCTCGGATGAGGCTTGCTGATGGTTGCGCATAAGACTTGTGAGACGTGAAGAAAACTGCTGTAGGACCGGTCCTGTTTGTTTTGAAATGTAGGAGCTGCCGAACAGCGCGAGGCTGCGATGGCGGTGTGTCAGGCAGTTCGCTATCGCAGCCTCGCGCGGCTCGGCGGCTTCTACAGAAGCGGGGGCTATACCGGGCGAGTGGTGACGGCTAGTTGCGTTTCGGCTCCGCGCTCGCGCACCCAGAACAACGTAGCGCCCGCCACTGCCGCCGGCATCATCAGCAGGTTGACCACCGGGATCAGCAGCACCAGATAGACAATCCCGCCAAAGCTTAGGCTCTGCCAGCGTTTGGCGCGCAGCCAGGCGAGCATGTCTTGCCAGCTCATTTTGTGGTTGTCGGCGGGGTAGTCGATGTATTGGATGGCCATCATCCACACACCGAACAACAGCCAGAGCGGCGCGGCGATGAGATTGACCGCCGGGATCCACGACAGAATGAACAGGCCGATGGCCCGGGGCAGGAAGTAGCCCAGCTTGCGCATCTCCCGGCTCAAGGTGCGGGGCACCATTTCGGCCAGTTCTTTCCAGCTGAAGGCCGGGAAGTCGTCAGTGCCGCGTATGACCACCTCGACCTTTTCGGCAAGGAAACCGTTGAACGGCGCCGCGATCACGTTGGCGATCATGGTGAAGGTGAAGAACACCATCAACACCAGTAGCACGACAAATAACGGCCACAGGATGTAATTGAGGAAACTCAACCAGCTCGGCAGGGTGGGCATGAATGCCTCCACCCACATTTCGAACTCATGGCCGGCCAGATAAATCAGTCCGGCGAACAGCACCAGATTGATGGTCAGCGGCAGCAGCACGAACAATCGCAAGCTGGGACTGAGGACCAGTTTCAAGCCTTCTCGCAGGTACTGCGGGCCAGACAGAGCGGGTGCAGGCATGATGGCCTCCAAACGTGGAAAACGCGCCGACCTTACCGGCTTTGCGGGACGGTTGAAAGCCGCTTTAATGTTATCGCCAAGCCTGCCTCATACCCGGCCACGCTTGGCGGGTGCGCCGGACATTCGCCGAAACACACTGGTCTGAATGAGCGCGCATCAGGCGACAGCTCGTCGGGATAGCCGCGCGCTATGAACGGGATTGCAAAACGATATTTCCTTAATGCCCGTTGGCCCGATAAGCTTGCCGCCAACTTTCACCGGTGCTGCGACTGCGGTCGCTGCGTCACTTTTTCCGGATCCGCGCGTCGCATGGCTTGCCAGACGCATTCGCCGATCCTTTTTATCCCCGCCGGTGCGCCGGTTTCCGACCGCGCAACACGACGGCGGGTCGATAGGAGTGTGTCATGTCCGATATCCGTCATTCCCGAGTGATCATTCTGGGTTCCGGCCCTGCCGGCTACAGCGCTGCGGTCTACGCCGCCCGCGCCAACCTCAAGCCGCTGCTGATCACGGGCATGCAGTCTGGCGGTCAGCTGACCACCACCACCGAAGTGGACAACTGGCCGGGCGACCCCCATGGCCTGACCGGCCCGGTGTTGATGGAGCGCATGCGTGAACACGCCGAGCGTTTCGAGACCGAGATCGTTTTCGACCACATCAACGCCGTGGACCTGGCAGGCAAACCGTTCAGCCTCAAGGGCGATAACGGCACCTACACCTGTGACGCCTTGATCATCGCGACCGGCGCCAGCGCTCGTTATCTGGGCTTGCCGTCCGAAGAGACCTTCATGGGCAAAGGCGTGTCGGCCTGCGCGACCTGCGACGGTTTTTTCTACCGCAACAAGCCGGTCGCCGTAGTCGGCGGCGGCAACACGGCGGTGGAAGAGGCGCTGTACCTGGCCAACATCGCGAGCAAGGTGACGCTGGTTCACCGTCGCGAGACCTTCCGCGCCGAGAAGATCCTGATCGACAAGCTGCACGCCCGTGTGGCCGAAGGCAAGATCGAGCTCAAGCTCAACGCCACGCTCGACGAAGTGCTGGGCGACGACATGGGTGTCACTGGCGCGCGTTTGAAGAACAACGACGGCAGCTTCGGGGAACTGAAAGTCGACGGCGTGTTCATCGCCATCGGCCACACACCGAACACCACGTTGTTCGACGGTCAACTGGCGCTGAAGGACGGCTACATGGTCGTGCAGGGCGGTCGTGAAGGTAACGCGACGGCCACCAGCGTCGACGGTGTGTTTGCCGCAGGCGACGTGGCGGATCACGTCTACCGTCAGGCCATCACCTCGGCCGGCGCCGGCTGCATGGCGGCACTGGACGTCGAGCGGTATCTGGACGGGTTGGCGAACGCTTCATTCTGACCGACGTTCAGGCGTGAAAAAACCGGCTTCGGCCGGTTTTTTTGTGTTCGCTGTAGGAGCGCGTTGTGTCAGGCCTTACGCGTTAACGGCGCTGTGCTGAATGTTACGCCGGCAAGGCCGTGAGCAATCAGCGCACGAATATTGCCGTGATCGTTGCCGTCGGGCGTGGCTTGCACCGAACGGTAATGCTCGCCGAACGCCAACAAGGCTTCTTCATCGCTCAAGCCTTCCAGCAACGCCAGGCCTAGGGTCTTGCAGGAGCCTTCGTTCTGACCGGCTGCGTTCTGCACATCGCCGTTGCTGAACCCCTGGGGCTGATAGGCGTAATGCTCGGTGATGAAAGACAGGGTGTCGGCGAACGCGTGCTCGCCACTGCGCAGGCTGGCGCGCAGGCCGTTGAGATCAGTCATGCCGGGTTTCCTTGGCGAACGCGGCTTGCTGGTCGGCGTTGGCTTCTTTCTGGTAAGTGGCTTTCCACTCGCTGTACGGCATGCCGTACACCACTTCACGAGCATCATCGAGGGTGATGTCGATCTGCTTTTCGTCGGCGGCGGCTTTGTACCATTTGGACAGGCAATTGCGGCAGAAACCGGAGAGGTTCATCAGGTCGATGTTCTGGACATCCTTGCGGCTGTCCAGGTGCGCCACCAGGCGGCGAAAGGCGGCGGCTTCGAGTTCGAGGCGTTCTTGCTCGGTCATGAGGGGGCTCTTTGGGGGAAAGTGATGGGGCGGATGATAAAAGCGTGGCGGCGGGTGGGCAATGGTTGCCGGCCTGTGCTGACCAAGTGTAGGAGCGCGCTTGCCCGCGATATCGGTTCAACGCATAAGGAGCTTTGCCTGATACACCGCAATCGCGGGCAAGCGCGCTCCTACAACGGGTAAGCAGCGTAGGTCAGCGTTCGGCCGCCAGGGTGATCGACACCGATTCCGCAAAGCGCAAGGCGTGAGGCTTGTCGACTTCGACTTCGGCGTACTGAACCGCCTCATGGCTCATCACCAGGTCCAGCACTTCCTGGGTCAGGCGCTCCAGCAAGGCAAAGCGATTGCTTTCCACGTGCTGAATGATGGCTTTGGTGATGGTCCGGTAATTGAGCGCGTGATCGATGTCGTTGTCGCGCACGGCTTCCTGCGCGGCATACAGGATGGTCAGATTGATCAGCACGTCCTGCTTGTTGAGAATCTCGTCCTCGTTGATGCCGATGAACGTGCGCAGGCACAGGTCTTTGACCCGGATGCGCGCGGTGCCTGGTTCAAGTCTTGGCATGGACTACTTGCTCCGTCCGATCAGTTGCAGAAATTCCATCCGTGTCGTGGCCAGATCGCGGAAGGCTCCCAGCATCACTGACGTATTCATCGTTGAATTCTGTTTCTCGACGCCGCGCATCATCATGCACATGTGCTGGGCTTCAATCACCACGGCAACGCCGGCGGCGTTCGTCACCTCTTGCACTGCGTCGGCGATTTGCCGGGTCAGGTTTTCCTGGATCTGCAGGCGGCGGGCGTACATGTCGACGATACGGGCGATCTTCGACAGCCCCAGTACCTTGCCAGTGGGGATATAGGCCACGTGCGCCTTGCCGATGAAGGGCAGCAGATGATGCTCGCACAGGGAATACAGCTCGATGTCCTTGACGATCACCATCTCGTCGCTGTCGGACGCAAACAGTGCGCCGTTGACGATGTCTTCAAGGGTCTGGTCGTAACCGTGACACAGATACTGCATCGCCTTGGCAGCGCGTTTCGGGGTGTCCACCAGACCTTCACGGTCCGGGTTTTCGCCCAGGCCGACGAGAATCTCGCGGTAATGCTGCGGCAGTGACAGGGTCATCAAAGGGTCCTCGGGGTGGCTTACTTAACGTGCCGTCCGCCGTTTACGGTCAGGGTGGTGCCGGTAACGTAAGGGTTTTCCAGCAGATAACGCAGGCTCTGGTAAATCACCTCGGCGCCGGGTTCGATGCCCAGCGCCGATTTGGCCAGTGTGCGGGCGCGGTAGGCCGCGTCGTCGTCGGGTTGAAACATCAGCATCGCCGGGGCAATGCCGTTGACCTTTATCCTGGGCGCGAAGCGTGCGGCGAACGACAGCGTCAGGTTGTCCATGCCCGCTTTGCTGGCGCAGTAGGCAATGTGCTTGCCGCTGCCTTTGCGGGTCACGTCGTCGCCGATATGGATAATGTCGGCCGATTCGCTGCGATGCAACAACTCGGCGCAGTGGAGATTGATCAGGTACGGCGCCAGCATGTGGACATTGAACATGCGCATGAACACATCGCCTTCGTCGCCCTGGGTGTCGCCCAGCCATTCGGACGCGTTGTGCACGATAGCGCGCAGGCTGTCGGTGTGGGTCTTCAGTTCGGCGATGAAGGCCAGCACCGTGTCCTGTGACGAGAAATCCGCCTGTATCGCGACGGCGCCCAACTCCCGCAAGCGCTGCACGCCTTCCCGCTCGTGGCGGTAACTGACGATCACTGCCTCACCCTCGGCCAGCAGGCGCTCGGCGCAATACAGGCCGACACGCTGGCTGGCGCCGGTGATCAGGACAGGGGCAGTGGAAGAAGCCATGGGCAGCTCGCGGTTCAGGTGGGGGAGAGAGGGGGTCGCGCAAAGGCGTTGGCGGTTGGCTGCCGATCAGCGCCAATCAATCAGCGATTACCTGACGCGAAGTTATACCAAGTGGGCGGGGCTGTACAACTATTGGGGTGGCAATACGGATTGTTGGAGCGAGGCTTGCCCGCGAAGAATTGATGAGATTCTGAAGATGTTGGCGCTGAACCGACACCTTCGCGGGCAAGCCTCGCTCCAACAGTGTTTGGTGTGAGGCGACTAACGGGTAGATGCAGGCTTGGCAATCACAGCAGGCACTGCTGGCGTACGGTGCAGCCACGACGCCAGCAAGTGCGTGGACAGCGGGATGAACCAGAACACCATCAGCGGCGTCAGGATCAGGGTGCTGATCATGATGCGCGGCAGTAATTCAAGCTGACCCAGCAACGGGCCCAGGACGTAGTTGAAGATCAGCGACACGGGGAAGAACGCCAGCCAGATGGCCACGGCCTGTTTCCAGCGCGGCGGACGCTGACCGATCGCGCCGAACCAGCCGTCGATGCCTTTGACGCGATGCTCTGACGGCGCGGCAAACAGCCCGCTGCCACGCACCAACCAGGAGCGACGGGACGCAGAATGCTCCCACGCGTGCAGGGTGGCCTCGTCGGCAAACCGGAAGATAATCTGGAATTCGTCATCATCGGGCGGCGGAGCGAGCACACCTGAACCGAGATAACCGGGGAAATCTGTAGCCAGTTGTTCGCCTTCATGCAGCCAGGCAATCAGCTCTTGATAGCGGCCGTGGGCGACGCGACGGGCAACCATCAGCGTGACAGGGGAGGTAGACATTGTGTATCTCCGATAATCGAGTGAGGTTCCCGGGTAGGGAAATCACAGGGCGAAACGCCGGGGTGGTGGCGCTGCGTCAGCTTCTCTGGAAAAGCAAGCAAGGATTATTCCTGAATCCTTTTGAAAAGCCAGAAGACTTTGTCCGACTTCACGCTTATATGCCGGGCGGCGAAGGTACAATGCGCGCATTGCCCATGAGTGACCCCTGATCAATGACTGAGCTCCTGACCCACCACGTGGTTGCCGACGCGCTGCAGCAGGAAGAACTGTTCCCGATTCGTGAAGTGTCGCGCCTGACCGGCATCAACCCGGTAACGCTCAGAGCCTGGGAGCGGCGCTACGGCCTGATCCAGCCCACGCGTACCGAGAGCGGGCATCGCCTGTACTCCCCGGCCGACATCGACGACGTGCGCAGTATCCTCGGCTGGATCGAGCGCGGCGTTGCGGTCAGCAAGGTCGGCAGCATTCTCGCCAAGGCGCAGATGGCGCGGGCCGAGAGCAACAGCGGTGAAAGCGACGCTGGCGCCGGTGAGTGGGGCGAATGGCAGGCGCAGCTACGGCGCGCCGTCAATGAGTTCGATGAGCGCCGACTGGAACAACTCTATGGCCAGGTATTTTCCAGCTATCCGATTACGCAGGTGTTCCAGGACATCCTGATGCCGGTCTGGCGAGAGTTCGCCGCGCATCATGACCAGTTCGGGCAGACCAGCGAATGGTTGTTCCTGGACAGTTTTCTGCGCGGGCGGACGTTGCAGCGCGTGCAGCTCTCCAGCGCCCACGCCCAGCAGCGCGTGGTGTTGGCCGCCATGCCGGGCCAGTGCCGTGAGCTTGAACTGTGGGTCGCCGCGCTACTGATGAGCACCGCCGATACCGCGATCATCGCGCTGGCACCGGGCCAACCGCTGGAAGAACTGAGCCTGGTGTGCGGCAAGATGAAGCCGGACGCGCTGGTGGTGTTCTCCAATCACCCGCCGACAGCCGACTTGGCGAAGCGATTGGTGAGGTTGGGGTTGGGCCTCTACTGCCCGCTGTTGCTGGCGGGGGAGGCGTCGGACGTCGAGCAGGAAAACCTGGAAAACTCACCCGTTGCCTGCCTGGGGAGCGACGCCGTCGTCATGCGCCGGCGTTTGCAGCAGTTTCTGGCGGGCAGGTTGGACAGCTGAGGGCACGCACGCTGTAGGAGCGAATTCATTCGCGAAGCGGCATTGCAGGCCAACGGTGCCATCACCGGCAACGCAGATTCGCGAATGAATTCGCTCCTACAGATGAATCAGGTATGCATCGAAGGATGGATCTTGCGGTGTTCTTCAAGGATGTACTGGCGCAGTCGATCGGTGTCGTCCTTGCGGTTCTGACTCAAGCGGTATGCCGCGAGGCCATGCTCGGTCAAACGCTCAAATGTGCCGCGCATCGCGATGGGAGCCAGGCCCGCCGGCTTGAACCAGGCGTTGAAGTATTTGGGGGGTTTGGTCTTTTTGCGGATTTCCAGCAGCACACCTTTGAAAGACATCTCGTGGACCCAGAGCGCGGTCTGCGAGCCTTTCTCGGTCACCAGCGCCACCGGCTCAGGCAGCACAAGGCGCCACGGTCGAATTCGTGGGCCTTCCTCAAAGATGCTTGGAGCACCCAGCTCCAGGTGCAAGGCATGGAATTCGTCTTCGACCAGATGCAGCGGAAAGGTCATCTGCTGGTTGTCGAACTGCGCCTGCAGGGTCACCTGTTCGTGCGCGGCAAGGCGCGTCAGCAGGTCCTGAATCTGCACACCCCCGTTGACCACCAGGCTGCGTGATGTATCGCGCAGATTGAGGTTCGGGTTGTGTTGCATGTTCTGGATGAAGTCCAGTTCATCCTGCGTGAGGATAGGGTCGCGCTGCATGATCGGGCTCGATTAACCGGTTCTTGTATAAAGCAGACAGTGAATTCGGTTACAGGTTGCTGCGATGAGTCTAGCCGGCGTGTTTCTTTAATTCGGCGATCTCACGCCGAGCTTGCGCCAGTTCTGCCTGCAGTTCGACAACTTTTTTCTGCGCTTGAACCTGCTCGGTGACGTCCTTCTGGATGCCGATGTAATACATCAGCTTTTCGGCGTCGTTGAACACCGGTGTGATGGACAGCTCATTCCAGAACGGCGTGCCGTCCTTGCGATAGTTGCGCAACACCTGACGGCAGGGACGGTGGTTGGCAATAGCGTCGCGGATCAAGGCCAGCCCGGCCTGCTGACGGTCATCGCCCTGCAGGAAGCGGCAGTCCTGATAAAGGATGTCCTCGGACGCGAAACCGGTCATCGCCTCAAACGCCTTGTTGGCGTAAATCAGAATGTTGTCCTCACCTTCGTGCTCAGCGACGACAATGCCGTCGCTGGACGCGTCGACCACCCACTGCAGTAATTTGGCGCTGATCATGAAGTGTTTCCGAGACAGGTCGTGTGGCTGGCATTCTAAGACATTGCGCGTACGTGAGGCATAATGCCCGGACGTTTTTACTCTGCCGCAGGATTACATCATGAAGGTCGCCATTCTTTCAGGCTCCGTCTATGGCTCGGCCGAAGAGGTCGCTCGCCACGCCGAGACAATCATCAGCGCCGCCGGTCATCACGTGCTGCATAACCCCCGCGTTACGCTCGCCGGGCTTCAGGCATTCGAACCACAAGCCTTCCTGGCCGTGACCTCCACCACCGGGATGGGGGAATTGCCCGACAACATCCACGCGATCTACTCGCAAATCCGTGACGTGCTGCCTGCCGCTTGGCGCGGGCTGCCCGGGGGTGTGATCGGTCTTGGGGATGCCAGTTACGGCGATACCTTCTGCGGCGGCGGCGAACAGATGCGCGAATTGTTTGCCGAAGCGGGCATTCGCGAAGTCGTCGACATGCTGCGGCTGGACGCCAGCGAGACCGTTACTCCAGAGACGGATGCCGAGCCGTGGCTGGCGGAGTTTCTTTCGCAATTGCAATCCTGAGCCAAGGGGGGGGCCGTCGCGCATTTGCGCAGCGGCTTGCGCGAATCGGGACATGTAAGCTGCCCCTCTAATTGCTTCTGGCCCTGACGGCTAACATCGCGATGCGTTTGCCTTTTTTCAGAGAAATATTGAGGCGCTTCAGGAAATGGTGGCAGAAGGGCGTGACTACGCAAGGGACACAATCACCAAATTCAATACAGACGTGTCGGTAATGTTGGCGCTTGGGGAGTACGCGAAGTCTGCTCGCAGTCGTGGTGGCATGTTAGTTAATGTCACTGCTTAAGAGTCAGAAAAAGCCTGCGCCTGAAAAGAGCCGGCGCAAGCCTCTTCAGCTAAAGCGGAACGGTGAAGCTGCCTCTATAACTGAATTTCAAACAAAAAAAAGCCGCTGCAGGCGCAGCGGCTTAAACAAACGTTGAATTCAGGAGCTTCAAAAAAACAACGTCGAGGGAGTGCTTTTCAAGTTAAGCAGGATTAAGTTATTTCAAACTTATTAAATCGCTTAACCGCGAATGCGCAGAGAGTAGAGCTTTTGCCGCAGTGCAACCAGACTCTTTTTGGATATGCACTGTTACGACCGGCGCAACAGTAGGATGAAACCTTGCTGATCGACGTATGGACTGCATTTCCTGCAAACCCTGTCGTTCGCACTTTGACCTTCAAGCAATATTTACCTCAGATCCAAAAGAGTAACCGCCTGAAATAGGGCTCCCGAACCTGCCGCGTGTGCACTCATTCGCCGGATGCCAATGGGCGTGACAGGTTCTTAATTGGAGCTGTATTCATGACTGATCTCTCTGCTGCGCGTTTCTTGAACGTGCAAGGTGCCGACACTCCCCACGCCACCCTCAACCACCTGCTGGCGGTCTCCACGGCCTGCTCGCAATGCGCCTCGTTATTGGCGCAGGCCCCTTCGCTGCGAGAAGTGGCATTCGAACGCCTTTCAAGCTTCATGCGCGGAAATACCCGGGTCTGGAATCCAGACATCATTTTTTTGAATATCGGCTCGGAGTCCGGCGCGGTGCAAAGCTCTTGTTCACTGACCGACGCTTTGGTGCAGGCGATGTTGTCCGGGACCAGCGCGTTCGACCAAAACCTGAAGGCGTTGTATCACCGACACGACAGCATCGATGCGCAGCATTTGCTTGCTGCAGATGACTTCACCCGAATCAAGAGCGCTTTTGATCAGGTACTGATGACCTTCGATGGGGCTTATCAAGGGGCGCTCGCCTGGGGATGGGATCGCCAGACGTCATCGGCGGACGGTGGACACAGTGCATCGCGGCATCAGTTGGTCAGTGAGCAACATCGTTTGGCGCTTGAGCATGAGATCGAGTTTGAAGTCGGTGCGCAGAGGCTCGATAACGACGATAAACGTCGACTGCTGCACGTTTTGAATAACCAACCCGGCGATGGGCTGTTCAAGGTATTTGTGCGTCTGGCAAACGGGGTCAATGCACCGCTGCTTTCAGTATTCATGGTCGCCAGCGATGAACAGACCACCGAGGCGCCCCAGGCTCAGGGCGCGTGCTATTTGGTCATGCCGGCTGGAGGGATCGAGCGGTATGGATCCTTTTCTGAACTCAATCGTCAACTGGCTCGCCGGCTTGGCCCGCCATCAGGTGAGCAGAGCCTGCAGCACCATCTGTATTTGTCCGACCTGAGCGGGTTGCCTGCAGATTACGTGTTCGCCGAAACCGATTTGACGTACGAAAGCTGTGTTGAGCCGATGCTGCATTGCCATCTGCAAGCCCTTCGCAGCAAGCAGGCCCGGGACTTCGACTCTTTGGTTGAGCAGGCACGAGCAAACAATGGTGATTACCAAACCTTTCTGAAGAGCGTCGCTGATGTGCAGGTATGCGCTCATGTCGACCAGGTGATGGGTCGTCGCTTCCACCGTCTTGCCCAGCGCGCGGAACAAAAAGCCCAGCCCCATTGGCTGAAGTACGCAGACCCCGACAAGCGCGAACACTATGCGATGCTTGACAGACAGTACCGCGAGCGCAGGCTCGCCACGGATGCTCAGTTGGTTGGGGTGGAGTCGCTGGAGGTGTTCGCCCGCAATGAGGTGGAGGGTTATATCCGCAGGCATTTGGGCTATTCGGTTGATCCGCAGCAGGTCATGATCAGTTTGCCAGACGCCTTCGATATCAAAGGTGGCGCGTTCAAGCTCACTTATCGCAAGTCGTTGCTTGAGTTTGCCATGCAGGGCCTTCCTGCGGTTGCGGGCAGCGGCCAACTCACCATCCCGGTGGCGAACAGCAACCCTTCATTCACGTTCGCGTTTGTGAAGACCATGCTCGATGAGCTGGATGTGCAGCGCCGTTACCGTCAACAGCTCAGGGCGCGGCTTACCAGCGAGACAACCTTACGGGCCATCACCCACCGACGGGACAGCGCGTTGGCGCTGAGCGTCTGGGCCGCTTCGCTTCAAGGCCACCTGGCAGATGACAGAAGCCAGGCACTCATCCACCGGGTGCGCGGGGACCACGACCAAACGGGCGCTGCATTGACGCTGGGTAGCCTGACCCTGGCGGCAAATGGCGCTCGGTTCAAGGATGTGCTGGTGTTCCGTGACAGCAGCACAGCGGGCGACCATCACTACGTGCTCTACGCGCCCGGCGCCCCGGGTGCCAGAGATGTATGGGGCTTCAACACATGGCGCCACCTGGCCCTGGAAGTAGGCAGTTGGCTTGCAGCCGATGCGGGGGTCAATTACGTCAGAGACCAAACGGCCACAACCAGCGGAACCGATTATTTCGACTTCCTGGAGAGGGTGCGGGTTAAAGGCACGTTGTGGAATCAAGCCAGCGTCGTCTTCAATGAGCTTGAAGGGCGAAACTTTGAGGAGAGGCTGTCAGGTGCAGTTCGCCACAAGGTCGAGCGGTCTCTGGCAATTGATGACGCTGCGCTTTTGGGGCTCACGACACAAACCTCCTATGCCAACCAAGGCCTCATCGCGCTGCTCGACCACAGGGTCGGAGAACTGAATCAGGCCTTTATGCATACCACTCACGACCTGGTGTCCTTCGAGCAATTTGCGAGGCGCGAAGGGAGTCAGCTGCTGACCGATTACATGCACAAGCAAGGCGTCAGCGAGCATTTTGATACCGATACGATCTATGTTGACCTTTCTGACAAGGCCGCTCACGTCACCGATCCGGACTTCAGCGAATACACCAGCCTGCGGTCATTGACCAGCCTGTTCATGGAAGGGTACTCGGGTAACTACGCTTTCAAACCTGGCGCGCCGATGTATTCCTCGGTGGGGCAGGACCTGCAATGGCTGCCTGACTATGTGGACGAAGCGTTACAGAACGCGGCCTTTGGCGAGCGGTACATCAAGTGGATCGAGGATGAATTCCTGGACCCCCAACACGCGCAGTACGCTTATCGAAAGGCATTGTTCGGCAAGCGACTCCAGTTGGATATGCGCTCAGCCGCCATGCGGGAGTTTCTAAACGGCAACCTGTCTGCAAAACAGTACCAATGGCTGACCCGGTTAATTGTCTCGCTGGATAAAACGGTGCTGGAAAAAGACCGATTGCTGCAAAGCCTGCTCAAGCGCAGTCGCGCATCGATGTTTCGCTACGGCGGTTATGTTGTGCAAGGCGTTTACATGCTCCGGAATTTCAGTACGTCGGATGGCGACTTCAATCTCTTATATACGCCCAATGCCCCTGATGGCATCAGCTTCAGAAAGCTGACCGACTATGTAAAGCTCATGCGCTCGCCTGAAATGCGCCGCTACTACTACCTGCGTGTGCCTTATAAAGGACAGCCAAGTGTCGGGACGCTATTCGACAACATGGACCGCAATATCCCAACGCGGTGGGTCGAAATCGAAAACCAGGAGCACCAGAATACCGATCAGATATCGGACGTTCACGAACTCTATGACGCGCAGGTCAGCCGGATCATTTCCGACGTCGATGACCAGACCGAGAGCACTGCCGAACGATGGGGTCTGAGGATTTACCAGATTGTCAGGATGCTGGGCACTGTGTTGCTGATGCCGTTCCCCGGTGCTTCGCTGGCGTGGACAGTCCTTCATCTTGCAGTCGATCTGCAGCAAGGGCTGCTGGCTTATAGAGACGGAGACCGCGCGGCGGCATCCTGGTTCTTCGGTTCCGCAGTGTGGGGATCGTTGTCGGTGGGGCTGGGCGTTAAAACAGTGCTTGCGGGCGAGAAGCCATTAATCCACATAGTCGCCAACTGGACCGCGAAGAATCTGCATCCTCGCACCCTCAATGAATTGCACTCCCATTTGGCAAAGACTGCAAACGCTGGGTAAGCCGCAATTGCTGCACCGGATCGTCACTCAATAACAACGCATGCTCCAGGTCGAATCGTTCGGCCTGTGGGCATTCGAGTGTCTGGTAGAGACTGGCACGCGCCAGGTAATCGCTGACATTACCAGGCCCAAGCTCCAGTACGCGGCTGGCATCCTTGAGCGAGGCCAGCAAGTCGTCATTGATCTGATGCAGGTGCCGCAGATTGCGCGACAGGCGTTGCAGCATGGCAGGAGGCGTAGCGGTGCGCATGTGTTCTGCGTTGAGGTGCATGTCCGGACCGAACTGGCGTATCAGCAAATCCCTGCAATCTCTGGGGTACAGCCTGCGACCGCCACAGGCGTCTAGCAGGTGGTCTGCACCGGGTACACGCAGCAAAAAATGGCCGGGAAAGTTGACGCCTTCCAGCGGGATGCCCAGGCGCCGGCTAATCTCCAGACTGATCATCGCCAGCCCCAGCGGCTGACCGCGCCGACGCTGCACGATTTTGTGCAATAACGCGCAATGGGGTTTGGGATGCGCCACATCGTCCTGCTGGAATCCCAGTATCGCCAGTTGACGCAGCAGGGGTTGCGCCAGTTCCTGCGCTGGCAGCATAGGCAGTGCGCCACTGATTTTGCGGGTGAGGTCGTCGATCTCGCTCAGCGTCTGTTCCTGCACGCATTCAGGGTCATGCTCGACGGATATCCAGAGACCTGCTTCGAACACCGAAGGCGGCGTGCGTTTCAGGCAGGCAAGGCACTGAGTACGTGGGTTCATCGACGTCTCCGACGGGATCAGGCGGCTGGGTATTTGTCATCACACAGCCCTGTTGTAGCCCTTGTGCAGGGTATTCGTCCAGTCACGTTTAAGCGCGTCGCTTGCGCTTGGCGCCGGTTGCCAGCTTGTCGGCCAGCGCCCCTGTGGGCCGTCATGTTTCGCCGCAGCGCCTATACTCGCAATACAAAAAATCGGGGGCACTGCCGATGTTCGCTCTCATGCAAAGCTCACGGGTGCAGTTGCTGCATGTGATCGTTGATTCGACCACGTGCCTTAAAGCCGTGATTGCTATCCACAGCAGCCAAAAAGGTCCGGCGCTGGGAGGATGTCGCTATCTGTCCTATCCGAATGAGCAGGTTGCGATAGAGGATGCCATTCAATTGGCGAGGATCATGAGCTACAAAGCGGTGTTGGCGGGGCTTTCTCTGGGCGGGGGAACCGCCGTCATTATGCGTCCTGCGCACGTGCCAGATCGGTCCGCCCTGTTCGAGGCGTTCGGGCGTTTTGTGCAGACGCTCGATGGGCGTTACATCACCGCCATCGACAGCGGCACGTCCCGCGAAGACATGGACTGTATTGCGCAATACACCCAGCACGTCACCAGCACCACCCAAGGTGGCGACCCGTCACCGCACACCGCTATGGGCTTGTACACCGGCATCCGCACCACGGCGATGGCGCGCCTGGGCAGCGAAAACCTTGAAGGCCTGCGGGTGGCGATTCAAGGCTTGGGCCACGTGGGTTACGCGCTGGCTGAACAGCTGCATGCCGCAGGTGCCGAGCTGCTGGTCAGCGACCTCGACAGTGGGAAAGTGCAATTGGCGATGGAAACGTTCGGCGCCAAACCCATCGGCGTCGAAGCCTTGCTCAGCACGCCTTGCGACATCCTGGCCCCGTGCGGTCTGGGCGGTGTCCTCAACAGTCACAGCGTGGCCAAGTTACGATGCGCCGCCGTGGCCGGTGGTGCCAACAACCAGTTGAGCTGCCCGGCGATCGCCGATCAACTGGAAGCACGAGGCATTCTGTATGCGCCCGACTTCGTCATCAATGCTGGCGGGCTGATCTACGTCGCCCTTCAGCATCAGGGCGAAAGCCTCGGCACCATCACCGCTCACCTGACGCAGATTGGCAGGCGATTGACCGAAGTCTTCGGCCACGCCCAGGCTGAAAAACGCTCACCCGCGCGCGTGGCCGATGCCCTGGCAGAGCGGTTGTTGAACATCGAGTAAGCGAATCCGCGGCCGACCCAGCGAAGCAACCAGCGTCATCACTCTTGCGGCACATCGCCTGAATTAATCAGCTCGGCCAGCGCACTGGCGTTGCTTTTGAACGCTGCGGCAAAGGCTGCGCGGTTCTTCGCCATGAAGATCCCGGCGTCTTCTGCCTGCTTTTCAGTCAGGCCCGCGACGTTTTTCTGCAAAACCTCCGTGAGCGATTCAGCCAGCTCAAGCATTTGGTCATGCGCATCGGCGAGTTTGCGGTCCACGAATGTAGTCTCCAAGTCGCGGGTACTGCGATACAGGGTCTCAACAGCCATCTTTCGGCCTCGTCATCGGGTGCAGTAATGAGTACTGTTTATTTATACAGTGCGCAGCATAAGCGAATCGATTCGGTTTGAATAGTGGCAGTTCGAACGCATTTACAGCGCGCCATGTCCCTTGCGACAACCCGTCACGGCCTGAACGCTAGTCGATGGCCCCGTTTCTACTAGAGAATGACGAGGTCAGCACAAGCAATAGCGTCACGCTGACGCGGCATTATCCCGTTCTGGGTTACTCAAGGAAGTACATCGTGAAGATCAACTGGGCCGAATCATTGCGTCAACAGGTGCACAACTGCGCCGATTCCATCGGCAACCTGTTCGTTGAGGGGTTTCATTACCTGGCGCTGTTTGCCATTGGCGGCGTGACGGCATGGGCAGCCGTCCTGGCGTTTCTCGGCATGCTCGACAAAGGCCACATCAATGTCGATGACATCCTGTTGCTGTTCATCTATCTGGAACTGGGCGCGATGGTGGGGATTTATTTCAAGACCAACCACATGCCCGTGCGTTTCCTGATCTACGTCGCGATCACGGCGCTCACGCGTCTGCTGATTTCCGACGTGTCGCATCATGCGCCGCCGGACCTGGGCGTGGTGTACCTGTCGGGCGCGATTCTGCTGCTGGCGTTTGCGATTCTGGTGGTGCGCTATGCCTCGTCGCAGTTTCCGTCACAGAAAGTGCCGGACCGCCACAGCAAAGCAAAGGGTGCGCTGGTCGAGGAGAAGGGCGAGATCTGATTGCTCGGTCATCCCGCAAGGGAAGGGGAAGGGGAAGGGGGAGGCGATGGGGTTATCGCCTCCGCGAGACTGAATTCATTCAAATACCCGCTGACAGCGCAGGTCGAGCCATTAACCCGTTCTTGGCTGCGATGGGCGCCAGCTGCCTGAGATCGCCATCTGTCATGGCAGCCAGGATTTTGATTGCGCTATGGCCTTGCTCGATCGCGATGCCGAATTGCACGCTTTCGATCAGGCGACGCAGTCGCTTGGGCGAGTTGCGTTGTTCGGCGCTGATTAACCGTTTGGCGACCACGCCTGACTCGTTGGAGAGCGTCAGCATGATGGTGCCGTCTAGGCCCTGGATACTTAGATTAACCCGGTAGTCCGGGTGGAATGCATCGGTGATCAGTTGAAAAGGATTGTCCATGGCCTGGTACCTGGTTATCGATTCTGCATAAGTTGACTGGGGGTTGGTCCCTTTAGTTCTCGATGCTGGTCAACGGTAGAGAAATTCCTGTCTTGGCCGTTATCGCTGAGTTAACGGTTTCGTCTGGTCGCTGCCGGTTGATCTGCAGTCTGTTGAGCGAGGTGCTTGTCGTTGGATGAAGCGCGTCTGCGCACGTGTAACGCTTGCAATAACCGTACTTGCACGGTTTGGGCCACGTGCGATGAATGGTCGTTCCGAATTGGCCGGCCGGTTTATGAGCAACGAATACGAACAGTTTCGACAAGCACTGTTTTAGATGACTGAAAGCAGGGGCAGTTAATTGGCGCCAGTAAGCACCAATAGTGCCCGTGACGCCTGCTTTGTGTGCAGCCCTTGTGTTATGTGGCCTGGCGACAAATCCAGCCCACAAAAAAGGCGAGCCTGTGTTCACAGGCCCGCCCTTCGTTCAACGCGGATGTCTCTCGATCAACGGTGGTCAGTTGATCGGTTTACGCTGCCGGTTCAACCGTGCAGTGCGTCATCTTTCTCCAGAAATTCTTCTTGCAGCAGTGCGTCCGGGCTTTCGGTCTCGCGCTCCTCGACTTTGCTGATGGCGGAAACGCCACCGCGTTTGCTGCGCAATTTGCCAAACAAGTGCTCAAGCGCGTGATCGAGTTTCACGGCGGCACCGTCTACCGCCAGGTCCAGTGAACTGGCCTTGTGAGTGACAGAGATAGGTTGATGTCCTTTGGGCCGGGCTTCCATCTGGCAACGGATGTCGTGCGGGCCTGGCTTGTCGCCGTTTTCGTCCTGGATATGGACTTCGATGCGGGTGAGATCTTCCTCGTAACGTTCGAGCGTGCTTTCAACGGTGGTACGTACCCACTCCTCCAGTCTGACACTGCTTTCGATGTGGTTATCGCTATTGACCTGGATTTGCATAGTTCTTCCCTTACTTTGGCTTGCTCGGGAGAGTCTCGACGTCACTGAGTTTCGTCTGCCCTCAGTCACAGTGTTGGCGGCAATGGATAAACAATTCAACCCCTGATACCAGAGAATATATTTCGTCCGTATGCGGAACTTTGGTCGCTTATGCCGCTTGGCTGCGATGTTATTGGCCACGCTGGCACGGAGAACGCCTGACAGGGCCGTGCGGCACGGCTACCGGAGAACGCGGCAGTCAAGGTCTCCCGCTGCAGCGACCGGTTGAGCAAATGTGCCTGATTGTGTCGGAGAGCTTTGCGTATGAGAATATTTATCATTAATATTGCAATCTTTCCTACGCGCTGTCTTGCGAATTCCTACGGACCGCCCCCTTTCAGGAAGCACCTTCCGATGTCGATTCAGGCAAATCCTGAAGAAACCGCCTGCGCCTCGCTGGGCTTGGACTGCTGATGGACAGCGCCGCGATGAGTCGCCGCAAAGCCAGCAGGCCCAGGCGTATGCCGGTTTCCTGGCAATGGCGCGTCGCGGTGGCGTCTCGCGTACTCGCGGCAGCCCTGGGCGGCTATCTGGTTGCAGCGTTGTTCAGCGTTTGCCTGGCGCAGTGGCTGCCGTTTACCCGCGCCGAGTCCGTGGTGCTGGCCATGACGGTTTCATTCCTGGGCTGGTTGTTCGTGGCGTTGTGGTGTTTCGCCTGCCGCAAGGCGTGGCAGGCCTGGCTGGGCGTGTTCGTGCCTGCGGCGGTGTTCGCCGCCCTGTACGGGATCGGGCGGTGGTTGTCATGAAGGAAGGTTTCCGCCAATCCATGAGCTGGCTGCACACGTGGGCGGGGCTGGTGTTCGGCTGGTTACTGTTTGCGATTTTTCTGACCGGCACGCTCTCGTACTTCAAGGATGAGATCACCCAGTGGACCCAGCCTGAAATCCAGGTCCGCGACGTGGACGCAGGGCTGAGCCTGGACCGTGCACAAAGCTGGCTGCAACAGAACGCGGCCGACGCGCCGCGCTGGTTCATCAACTTGCCTGACGCCCGCTCGCCCGGTTTGTCGGTGATGTGGCAAAAACCGGTCGGCGGGTTCTCACAGAAAAACCTCGACCCGCTGACAGGCACCGACACCCGCGCGCGGGAGACCAAGGGCGGAGAGTTTTTCTACCGGTTCCATTTCCAGCTGCAAATGCCTCATCCCTGGGGACGCTGGCTTGCCGCCGTCGCTGCAATGGTCATGCTGGTGACGATGGTCAGCGGCGTCATCATCCACAAGAAGATCTTCAAAGAGTTTTTCACCTTCAGGCCGCGCAAGGGCCAGCGCTCCTGGCTCGACGGGCATAACGCCGTGGGCGTGTTGATCCTGCCGTTTCACCTGATGATCACCTACAGCAGCCTGGTGATCTTCATGACCATGGTCATGCCGGCGAGCATTCTCACCGCCTACGACGGCAACACGCAGGCGTTTTTCAACGATCTGTTCCCCACCTCCAGACCCGTTGAAGCCTCCGGGACGCCGGCCCCCCTGGCGCCGCTGCGGCCGATGATGGACATCGCGCGCGCGCATTGGCAGGGCGCATCGGTGGCGCGTCTGGCGGTCAGTCGGCCCGGCGACGCCAATGCATCGGTGACCGTGGTGCGCGGCAGCGACGATCGGATCGTCTACGAACCGGGTTCCGGGATGACCTTCAACGGCGTCACTGGCGTGCTGGACAACGAAAGCGTCATGACCGGTGCGCCGCTTAAACTGGCGGGCGCGTTGTACGGCTTGCACCTGGGGCATTTCGCCGGACCGGTCTTGCGCTGGATGTACTTTCTGTTCGGTGTGGGCGGCACTGCGTTGATCGGCACCGGGTTGGTGATGTGGCTCGGCAAGCGTCGACTCAAGCACGCGAGCACCGGGGTATTGCCCTTTGAGTTGCGGCTGGTCGAAGTGCTGAACGTGGCCAGCATGGCCGGGCTGATGCTGGCGGTCGCGAGTTTCTTTTGGGCCAATCGTCTGTTGCCGGTCAGCCTGACAAGCCGTGCGGGTTGGGAAATCAACGTCTTCTTCATCATCTGGGGCGGGGCGGTGCTGCATGCGCTGCTACGTAAAGGTGCAACGGCGTGGCGTGAGCAATTGGCGTTGGGCGCGGTGCTGTTTGCCGGGCTGCCGGTGCTCGATGCGCTGACGGCCGGGCCGTATCTGTGGGCCGCGCTGCGACAGGGGCATTGGGCACTGCCGGGGGTGGACCTGACGGCACTGGCGACCGGGTTGTTTCTGGGGTGGACGGCGCGAAAATTTCGCGTCGGTCGGCGCACTGGTATCGCGAGCAAGCTCCCTCCCACCCGCTTGAGCAGTCGTGGGAGGGAGCTTGCTCGCGAGGACCCAGTCCCCAGCACCCCAGCGCGAGAAGTGCACTGATGCTGCTCGTCGCGCTGTTGTGCTACCTGGGATTCTGCGGACTGAGCCTGTCCATGAGCCGTCATTACGCCGATGCCGTGGGCGGGAGACTGACGCCCGAGCGCCGTCAATGGCTGCGCGTCAGCGGCTGGATCGCGCTGGTATTGTCGCTGTGGGCCGGTGTCGAGGCGGGCGGCTGGAGCATCGGTCTGGTGCAATGGTTCGCTGCACTCATGGGCAGTGCCATGGTGCTGCTGATGGCGATGGCCTTTCGGCCACGGCTGGTGCTGTTGCTGGCGGGACTTGGTTTAGTGATCAGTCCGGTTGCGGCTGTTAGTCAGTGGTGGGTCTGACGTTGTTTAGTTCGCTCGGCCCGACATCGCCAACCGATATGCCCCTGGTGTTGCGCCCACTGCCTGGCGGAAGCGGTTGCTGAAATGGCTGGCGCTGCCGAAGCCGCAGTCCAGGGCGATGTCGCCGAAGGTTCTGGTCGAGCTGCGGAGCAAGTCCCGGGCGCGGCTCAAGCGCCGGGCCAGCAGGTACTGATGGGGCGGGACACCGAAGCTTTCGCGAAACATTCGGGCGAAATGGTATTCGGAGAGGGCGCACATCCCGGCCAGTTGCCCCAGGCTCAGCGGGTCGGCCACGTGGCTGTCGATGAACTCCACCAACCGTCGGCGCAGGTGCGGCGCCAGTCCGCCTTTCAACCGCAAGCCTTCGCGCAGTCCTACCTGATGCAGCATCGTGTGGCTGAGCATTTCATGAGCCAGGCTGCTGGTCAGCAGACGCTCGCCGGGTTCGCTCCAGTTCAGCTGGATCAATTGGCGAAAGCGTGTGGCCTGCATCGGGTCGTCGATGAAGGTGTCTTCGCGCAGCGCCATTTCCCGAGGCTCGCGATCAAGCATCGTCACGCAGTTGAGGGCGAACTGCTCGGGGCGAATGTACAGATGCGCCAGGCGGATCTCACCGTTAACCACCCACGCTGATTCATGACCGGCGGGCAGGATGCACAGCTTGCCGGGCGACCCTTTGTTGTCGGGCTGACCACGGCGGTGCGTGCCCAGGCCGCCATCGACGTAACACGACAGCGTGTGGTGTGTCGGCGCGTGATATTCCTGCGCGTCATGCCGGTTGTTCCACAGGGCGGCCACAATCCCGTCGCCCAGAGACGCAGTCTGCTCCAGCCGCGCATTGGGCGAGCTGTTCAGGGACTGGAAAACCTGGAGGGTGTCGAGGGTCGGCATGGGCTTGAACTCGGTCTGGCGTCTGTTCTGCAGGAGCCAACTTGTTGGCGTAGCGGACAACGTGGCGACTCAGGTCGGGACGCCTCGCGGAATGAATCGCTCCTACAGGGGAATCAACCGCATCCTACGCTGTAGCGCCCGTCTTAACAGCCACCCCGCGATCAAATGCGCAAGATTGTGCAAGTGCCGGTGCCATCGACTGTTCACACTCGGGCTTCATCAAGGAGCCCGCCATGAACCTCTCGCTGTATCTGCTGACTGTCTTGATCTGGGGCACCACCTGGATTGCGCTGAAACTGCAGCTGGGCGAGGTCGCGATCCCGGTGTCCATCGTGTATCGCTTCGGCCTTGCCGCGTTGATCCTGTTCGCCATGCTGGCGGCCAGTCGCAAACTGCAGCCGGTCAATCGTCGCGGGCATCTGATTTGCCTGGCTCAGGGGCTGTGTCTGTTCTGCGTGAACTTCATGTGTTTCTGCACCGCGAGTCAGTGGATTCCCAGCGGGTTGATCGCGGTGGTGTTTTCCACCGCGACGTTATGGAACGCGCTGAACGCGCGGATTTTCTTCAAACAGAAAATAGCGCGCAACGTGATCACCGGCGGCGCCGTGGGCCTGGTGGGATTGGCCTGTATGTTTTGGCCCGAGCTGTCGGGGCATTCCGCCAGCCCCGAAACCCTGCTCGGCCTGGCGCTGGCGCTGCTGGGGACCCTGTGTTTTTCCGCCGGGAACATGCTGTCCAGCCTGCAACAGAAAGCCGGCCTGCGCCCGCTGACCACCAACGCCTACGGCATGCTTTACGGCGCGACGATGCTCAGCGCGTATTGCGTGGTCAGCGGCACACCGTTCACCTTCGAATGGAACGCGCGGTACGTCGGCTCGCTGCTGTACCTGGTGATCCCGGGCTCGGTGATCGGCTTCACCGCCTACTTGACGCTGGTCGGCCGCATGGGGCCGGAGCGCGCGGCGTATTGCACGGTGCTGTTCCCGGTGGTGGCGCTGAACGTGTCGGCGTTCGCCGAAGGCTACCAATGGACGGCGCCGGCGTTGATGGGGCTGGTGCTGGTGATGGTCGGGAATGTGCTGGTGTTCAGAAAGCCCAAGGCGGTGGTGCCGGTGGCTGGCAAGCTGGCTTGATCTTTTTTGACGGCTGAAAATCTATCGCGGGCAAGCGCGCTCCTACAGGGGATTGCGGTCCTCTGTAGGAGCGCGCTTGCCCGCGAATGCTTCAGGTCAGGCGCTGAACAGTTGGCTGCCTGATGAACTCGCAGAATCCGCTGTCTAGTTATTTCCACTTAATATAAGTCGCGATACTGGCTGGGCTATTTTTAAGACTCAAAGGCTGAACGATTTCATGGACGCTGTTCAAAAAGGATTTTCACCATGCATACCCCATCCGTCTCTAATAGCCCTCACAGTGGACAACCCTGTGTTCAAACGGCCGAAGCGCTTTATCGCCTGGACATAGGCGCTTCCAGGTTCGAGCGATCGGCTTTAAAAAAGGTCCACGGTTTTACGGTGGAGAGTGGCCTGCTTCGTGGCCCCTCAAACGTCTTGGGCTCACTGATCATCGTGCGCGCTGAGACGGGTGCTTTCCTCGCCCTTATCGAGCAGCCCGGGAACTCGGGGATGCTTAGCGTGGATACGCAAGGACAGCGCAGGTTCCTGCCATCGCAGGAGGGTGGGCGTCGTCGCAGCGACGGCGTAATAGAGGTCATGGAAAAGTCTGGGCGGGCACTTGAGGTCGACGATGATCCTGTGGTGATCGACGTGCTGGTGGGTTTTACCCGTGCCGCCGTCGACATGGTGGGTGATCCGATGGCTTATGCGATTGCTCAGCTGGAAACGGTGAATTTATGCCTGCGTAATTCGCTCGTTGAAAATCTCTCACTCGAACTGGCAGGGGTGCAGATCGTAGAAGAAAACTACCTGTTGACCATAGATGTCCTCCCTACGGTGCGGGAAGTCTTCTCGTCCGGGACCGAATGGTTTGCGCCCGATATCGTGACCGCGTTTTTACATGATTATGAAGGAGGTGCAGTAGGTATCGCGCGCCTCAACGGCCAGTACAGTGCCCAAGCTATCTATGATCATAAATCATTCAGGCATGAGGTCGGCCATAACGCAGGCGGGCGTGACCCTGCCGAGCATGACGATGACTACCACTACGGCTATGACAACGGCCGCTCCACGACCTGTATGGCTGCGGATGCAGGCAGCATTCCTTATTACTCCAACCCGGACGTGTTTGATCAATATGGCTTACCCCTCGGAGATCCGAGGAATGCCAACATGGCCAGAGTCTGGCGGGAAGCGGCTGAGCGCATGTCGTCCTATGCGCCGCCCTTCGAGGGGGTAAGGATGTCCCTCGCGGGTGTTACGTCATCTGCAACCGCCACTGTAGATTTACCTGCTTCCAGTCATCAGCAGACGGTTGGCGTAAGTGCGCAATCTGGAGCCGTCGGATCGACTGTCCTAGTGAACGATCCAGAGGGCGAAACATCCCAACTGACGGTCGTTCTCACGGCCAGCAATGGCCTGCAATATCCGGTTCAACTGACGGCGTGGGTCAGTACTGGCGACGGTGAAAGGCATCCCGTCGACAGGCCTTTTTCTGGCACAGATTCCGTCTTGACGCTTGAGTACCACGCGGGCGAAAACCCTTGGTTCCCCTCAGCAATGGCCAGTGGACCTTTGCTGCTGGAGATACGAGACATGGACGAGCCTGCTCAGGCAATCCCCATCACGGTATTTGTTTCTCTGTCTGGCACCGCGCCAGACAGCCTTCCTGAGCCGCAGATCAAAGAGCTACGTGAAGACGTGCTTTATCTGAGTGACGCCCTGCAAGGCGTGACGGCCCGGCTGTTTGCGGGCGCTTTCGACTTTCAGGCCGGTGATCGCGTTACCTTGCGTTGTGCGGCGCAAGCAGGTTCGTCTTGGGAAACAACGCGCGTGCTCGGCGAAGAGGATGCCGGTCCGGATACAGACATCAGTGTGCCAATCGAGCCGGTATATGCCTGGGCTAACCAGCAGGTCGCGATTGTTTATCGACTGGAGCGGCCGAACGGCGTTGCTGCGCTTTCAGCTATCGCCCGAATTATCGTTTACGACGCTGATGGCTTACCCGCTCCAAAAATCGATAGTGCCGTTGACGGTCAACTTAATCCTATCGATTTGTTGGCAGGTGTAAACGTCAGGTTAGTGGCCAACCCTCACATGAGCGCTGCAGATGAAGTTCAACTCCATTGGCGCTGTGCCATTGATCGGGGTAATTACTCATCGCCTAAGCAAGCGGGCAATCCCATGGGCATGAGCTTTCAGGTGCCAGCCGACGTGATTGCGTTCTGTCTGAGAAAGGAGGTGACCGTCGGTTATTCCGTTCTTCGAGATAGGGTGGAATCGGAGTCCGAGTTACAGGTTTTTGCCATTGCTGCGCTGGATGAGGGCTTGCCTCCTGTTCAGGTAGAACATGTGATTGACGGGGTCATGGATATTGATTCATTCGTGGGAGATCCGATGATATCTGTGGCGCCCTGGCCTTTCATGGCAACCTGGCAAACCGTCACTTTGCTTGGGTCGACAGTGGATGGGCCGTTAGAACCCATCCAGTCGATCAATGGCGTCGCTGTCACCGACGCGCAGTTGGTGAGCGGTTTTTCCGCACCCATATCTCGGGGCTGGATAGAGAGCGCGATAAATAACGGAGCCACATCTATAGGCTTGATTCTGGTCTTGGGCGCAGAACCACCCTTTCCTGTGGGGATCCATTTTAGTAAAGCGATACAGATTTCCCTGATAGCAGGAGGGTTGGCACCGCCGATGATCATCGCGGCTCCCGACGGTGCACTTGATCCTGTCAACGTTCTGGAAAACATCAGCGTAGAGGTTCGCGCTTCGGCGGCAATGCTGGGAAATACAGTGGTGGTTCGGTGGCGCGGTAGTTCGGGAATCATCTATACGACGTCGCCTCAAACAGGAACAGGCGACACATTGCAGTTCAGTATCCCTCCTCAGGAAGTCATTCCTCATGACCTGGGCAAGTCGGCTTCTGTGAGTTATTTCATCTACGAGGGTATTTCAGATCCGCAAGAATCAAGGCCTGCGGTGTTCGACATCTTGCCATTCAAGACCGCTGACATGCCTCAGATGGTGGTGCCTCAGGCCAGCGCCAACGTGCTCGACCTATCGACATTCACAGGCAATGCCAACGTAATTGTCGAACCATGGCTACTTATTGCAGCAGGGCAGCGTGTGTGGCTGACCGTGATTGATATTCATGGCAAACAGGAGTTCGATCTGCTACGCGGGTCTGCTGTCAGCAGCAGTGAAGCAGCCAGGGGATTGAACGTCGTTTTCCCCCGAGCACAAATCGAATCAATCAGCCGTGGAATGGCGTTTGTGGTGCTGATGGACGTGACGTTTGATGGCGCCCGGTCGAAGGAAAATGCAGTACGTTTTCCGGCGCTGACGCTGACCGTCGCCAACTGAAAATTCCTTGAATACCGAGCCACCTTGGGTGGCTCGGCGGCTTGGCCTAGCCCTTCCACACCTGCTGATTCACCAGATCCTGCGGTTTTTCGCCCAGCAGTGCGGCGCGCAGGTTGGCGCAGGCGCGGTCGGCCATGGCCTGGCGGGTTTCGGTGGTGGCCGAGCCGATGTGGGGCAGGGTCACCGCGTTGCTTAAGCGGAACAATGGCGAATCGGCCAACGGTTCTTTCTCGTAGACGTCCAGCCCTGCGCCACGAATCGTGCCGTCCTGCAACGCGGTGATCAGTGCTGGTTCGTCGACGATCGGCCCGCGGGCGATGTTGATCAGGATCGCGTTCTTCTTCATCAGCGACAGTTCGCGGGTGCTGATCAGGTGCCTGGTCTTCTCGCTCAGCGGCACCACCAGGCAGACGAAATCCGACTCGGCCAGCAGTTGATCCAGTGTGCGAAATTGCGCGCCCAATTCCTGCTCGATCTGGGTTTTGCGGCTGTTGCCGCTGTAGAGGATCGGCATGTTGAACCCCAGCCGGCCCCGACGCGCCACGGCGGCGCCGATGTTGCCCATGCCGACGATGCCCAGTGTCTTGCCATACACGTCAGTGCCGAACTGCGGCGCGTCGATGCTGCGGGTCCAGTGGCCGGCCTTGGTCCACGCATCCAGCTCGGCGACCCGGCGGGCGCTGCTCATGATCAGGGAAAAGCCAAGGTCGGCCGTGCTTTCGGTGAGCACGTCCGGGGTATTGGTCAGCATGATGCCGCGCTCGGTGAAGTAGCCGACGTCGTAGTTGTCGTAGCCGACCGAAATGCTCGAGACCACTTCCAGCTGCGTCGCGTTCGCCAATTGCTCACGGCCCAGCTTGCGGCCTGCGCCGATCATGCCGTGGACATGGGGCAGGGCTTCGTCGAACTGCTGATTCAGGTCACCTTTTTTCGGATCGGGGATGATCACGTTGAAATCTTGCTGCAGGCGCTCGGCCATTTCCGGGGAGACGCGGCTGAAGGCAAGGACGGTCTTTTTCATCGGAGTGCTTCTCTCGGCGGTTCAGAGGGGCGATGCATAGCACGCTAACATTCTTGGCGGTTGAGGGGGAGCGGCGACCAGCGATTGGTTGTAGGAGCGCGCTTGCCCGCGAATGCGGTGGGTCAGCGGTTACATCGTCGACTGAACCACCGCATTCGCGGGCAAGCGCGCTCCTACAACAGCAGTGCTTTCAAACCGACTCAAGCACCGCATGGGTCTGCAAATCCGCCTCATGCGCCGCCATGATCTCCGGCAATGAGCCGCGCAGGTACTCGACCCAGGTCTTGATCTTGGCGTCCAGGTACTGCCGCGACGGGTAGATGGCGTACAGGTTCAGCTCGTGGGAGCGATACTGCGGCAACAGCCGGATCAGCGTGCCGTTGCGCAGCCCTTCGATCGCGGAGTAGATCGGCAGATTGCCGATGCCCATGCCGCTGACAATGGCGGCGGTCATCGCATCGGCCGAGTTAACCAGGAAGGGCGAATTGGCGATGGTCACCACCTCTTGCCCGTCAGGACCGTCGAAGGCCCACTTCTCCAGCGGGAACACCGGGCTGATCAAACGCAGGCAGGCGTGGTTGAGCAGGTCCGACGGTTTGTGGGCCATGCCGAACGCTTTGATGTACGCCGGTGACGCACAGACGATGCTGTACGTAATGCCCAGGCGCTGCGAAACGAACCCCGAATCCGGCAGCTCGCTGGCCAGCACGATGGACACGTCGTAGCCCTCTTCGAGCAGGTCCGGCACGCGGTTGGTCATGGTCAGATCGAACGACACGTCCGGGTGATTACGCCGATAACGCGAGATGGCGTCGATCACGTAGTGCTGACCCACGCCGGTCATCGAGTGCACACGCAGTTGCCCGGAAGGACGCGCATGGGCGTCGCTGGCCTCGGCTTCGGCTTCTTCGACGTAGCCCAGAATCTGTTCGCAGCGCAGCAGGTAACGCTTGCCCGCTTCGGTCAGGGCAATGCGCCGTGTGGTGCGGTTGAGCAGGCGGGTCTGCAGGTGGGCTTCAAGATTGGAGACGGCGCGGGAAACGTTGGCGGTGGTGGTGTCCAACTGAACTGCTGCCGCAGTGAAGCTGCCCGCTTGTGCCACGCAACTGAAAGCGCGCATGTTTTGCAGAGTGTCCATTGGCCGTTCTCTGAAGAGATGGCAAATTGTGACATGAAGTAACTGATCCATGTCAGCTAAACCAGAGGATTATCTTCCGTTCGGTAATAAAGAATCACAGAAGACCCGACTTATCGCCATCGCAGACGAGCCCTAGAATCGCGCCATCATTTGTCCGTCCTTCTTAATCGGGTAATCGCAGCTGTGCCGCGTCGCATCATCAGAGGGCTCAAGCCCCTCAGTGTCTGGGCTTTAACGTTAGTCATCAGTGGTTGTATCGGAACGCACGGCATTGCCCCGCAAGACACCTCGTTGCCCGCCGACGCGCTGGCAACCGATGACGCCATCAAATCCGCCGCGCAAGACGCCCATTGGCCCGCAGGTCAGTGGTGGCGCGCGTATGGCGATGATCAGCTCAATCACTGGATCGAACTGGCCGCACTCGGCAGCCCGAGCCTGGCCATGGCCGCCGCGCGCGTGCGTCAGGCCAGGGCCATGGCGGGCGTGGCCGAATCGGCGGAGTCAGTGCAGATCAACGCCGACACCTCCCTGAAACGACACAACTGGGCGACTGACCAGTTCTATGGCCCGGGTGAGCTGTCGAACACCAGCACGTGGGACAACAATGCCTCGCTGGGTCTGAGTTATTCTCTGGACCTGTGGGGCCGCGAAAGCAATTCCAGCGAACGCGCGCTGGACCTGGCGCACATGAGCGTGGCGCAGGAACGTCAGGCGCAGCTGGAATTGCAGGACAACATGGTGCGCGCCTACATCCAGCTGTCGCTCAATTACGCGCAGCGCGACATCGTCGAGGCGACCCTCAAGCAGCAGCAACAGATTGTGGACCTGGCCCAGCGTCGCTTGCGGGGCGGCATCGGCACGCATTTCGAAGTCAGCCAGGCCGAAACCCTGCTGCCTGAAACCCATCGCCAGATCGACGCGCTGGACGAGGCCATTGCCTTGAGCCGCAACCAGATTGCAGCACTGGCCGGCAAGGGACCGGGGGAGGGCGCGCAGTTGCAGCGCCCGACGCTGTCCCTGCACGCGGCGTTGAAGTTGCCGTCGGCCTTGCCGGCCGAGTTACTGGGCCAGCGGCCGGACGTGGTTGCCAGTCGCTGGCGAGTGGCGGCGCAGGCGCGGGGCATTGATGTCGCGCACGCAGGCTTCTACCCCAACGTCGATCTGGTGGGCAGCCTCGGCTACATGGCCACCGGCGGCGGCATGCTGGAGTTTCTGGCGGGCAAGAAATTCAACTACAGCGTCGGCCCGGCGGTGACGCTGCCGATCTTCGACGGCGGGCGTTTGCGTTCCGAACTGGGCGAGGCATCGGCCGGCTACGACGAGGCCGTGGCGCAGTACAACCAGACCCTGGTGAGCGCGCTCAAGAGCATCTCGGACCAGCTGATTCGTCGCGCCTCGATGGACAAGCAGCAAGGCTTTGCCGATGAGTCGGTGGCCGCCGCCCGGAAGACCTATGACATCGCGATGGTCGCCTACACCCGTGGCCTGACCGATTACCTGAACGTGCTGAACGCGCAGACGTTGTTGTTTCATCAGCAGCAGGTGCAGCAGCAAGTGCAGGCCGCACGTCTGACCGTGCACGCCGAATTGGTGGTCGCGTTGGGCGGCGGGTTGATGGCGGGCAATGATTCGCCCGCGCCTGACACGACCGTGGCGCCGAAAACGCCCAGGACGTTGGCGGTGTTTGACCGGTGAGCCAGATAATTGTGCAGCGCCGGTCAGACCGTCATCGCGGGCAAGCGCGCTCCTACACCGTCACCTGTAGGAGCGCGCTTGCCCGCGAATGCTTTTTATCAAACGCCACCGGCGGCGACCTGAAATGACCACCCTCCTGCACCGCTTCACGGCCCTGCCATGGCGCCGTGAGTTCAACGGCTGGGCGCGCAGCGACGGCGTGACCTGGATCTACATTTTCAAAGTGCTGGCGGCGGCGTTCCTGACCTACTGGCTCGCCATGCGCCTGGAGCTGCCGCAACCGCGCACCGCAATGATCACCGTGTTCATCGTCATGCAGCCGCAAAGCGGGCACGTGTTCGCCAAGAGTTTCTATCGCTTGCTCGGCACCCTCGCCGGGTCGGTGATGATGGTGCTGTTGATGGCCTTGTTCGCGCAGAACAGCGAACTGTTCCTGGGCAGTCTGGCGCTGTGGGTCGGCCTTTGCTGCGCCGGTGCCGCTCGGTATCGCAACTTTCGCGCCTACGGGTTCGTGCTGGCCGGTTACACCGCCGCCATGACCGGCCTGCCGGCGCTGGCGCACCCGGACACCTCATTCATGGCCGCCGTCTGGCGCGTGCTGGAAATCTCCCTGGGCATTGCCTGCTCGACGCTGGTCACCGCCGCGATCCTGCCGCAAAGCTCGGGCGCCTCGATGCGCAACGCGTTGTATCAGCGCTTTGGTGTGTTCGCGCAGTTCGTTAACCAAGGCCTGCGCGGTCACACGGACCCCGCCTCGTTTGAAGCCAGTAACGTGCGCTTCATCGCCGAGGCGGTGGGGCTGGAAGGCTTGCGTGCCGTCACGGTGTTTGAAGATCCGCACATGCGTCGGCGCAACGGACGGCTCAACCGCCTGAACAGCGAATTCATGACCCTGACCACGCGCTTCAACGCCTTGCACCAGTTGCTTGAGCGGCTGCGCAGTCACGGCGATACCACGGCGCTCAGGTCGATCGAACCGGGCCTGGCCGCGCTGGCCGAACTGCTCGATCATTTTGCAGGGCGCGCGCTGATCGACAGCGACGCCAGGCAGTTGGCCGAGCGCTTGAGTGCCTTCCAGGCCGCGTTGCCGGAACACGTGCGCGAGCTTCGAGCCGGCTTCATGCTCAGTGAGCCCAGCGACGACCAGCAGCTGGACTTTCACACCGCCTACGAGCTGCTTTATCGCTTCGTCGACGATATGCATGACTACGCACTGACCCACGCCTCGCTGGCCGAGCACCGCCATGAGCGGGAAAACTGGGTCGAGCCGTTTCTGTCGAAAACCAACTGGATGGCGTCGGCGGCGTCGGGCATTCGCGCCACCTTTATCCTCGGCGTGATGTCGGTGTACTGGGTGGCGACCGCGTGGCCGAGCGGGGCGACGATGACCCTGGTGTCGGCCGCGACGGTGGCGCTGTCCGCCACTACGCCCAACCCGCGACGCATGTCGTTTCAGATGGCCTGCGGCACGGCGCTGGGCGCGGTGCTGGGCTTTTTCATGACGTTTTTCGTGTTCCCGTCGATTGATGGTTTCCCGCTGCTGTGCATGGTCCTGGCACCGGTTTATGCCTTCGGCGCGTTTCTGGCTTCGCGGCCGCAGTGGGCCGGCTACGGGCTCGGGCTGCTGATCTTTTTCAGCATCGGTTCGGCGCCGGACAACCTGACGGTCTACAACCCCTACGTGTTCATCAACGACTACATCGCCATGGTCATCGGCATGCTGCTGTGCGCGGCAGCGGGGGCGATCATTCTGCCGCCCAACAGTCGCTGGCTGTGGCGGCGGCTGGAGAACGACCTGCGCCGGCAAGTGGTGTTCGCCATCAGCGCGCCGCTCAAAGGCATGCGCTCCAGCTTCGAAAGCCGCACCCGGGATCTCATGCACCAAGCGTACGGCCTGGCGGCGGGGCACCCCGAAGTGCAGCGCAACCTGCTGCGCTGGATGTTCGTGGTGCTGGAAATCGGCCAGGCGATCATCGAGCTGCGCCGTGAGCAAGACATCTTGCCGGTGCACCCCAGCTACGCCGAATCGCAGCCGTGGCGCCAGGCGATCCGGGTCATGGGGCGCTCGCTGATTCGCCTGTTCATCCAGCCTGACCGCAGCAATCTGGCCCGCAGCCTGCACGCCGTGGACCAGGCCATTACCTGCGTGGCCCAGACGGATGAACCCTTTGCGCCGCACTTCGATACCTCGGCGTTGCGTCGGGTCAAGAGCCACCTGCACTTCATCCGCACCTCGCTGCTCGACCCGCAATCGCCGCTCGCCGCGTACGCCCCGAACCACGAGCCGCAAGGACTTCTTCATGCCACGTGAAATTGCTTTCCATGGCGTTTACATGCCGACCGTGACGGTGATGTTCGTGGTCGCGATGGTGGTCGCCTGGGCCCTGGATCGCGTGATGTCCGGGCTCGATCTGTACCGTTTTTTCTGGCATCCGGCGCTGCTGCGCCTGAGCCTGTTCAGCTGCATTTTCGGCGCCATGGCGCTCACTGTTTACCGTTGAGGCACGTTGTCTGAGATGAAAAAGCTCTTCAGTCTGATCGCCACGTTGTTGGTGCTGGCGTTGGCCCTCTGGATAGGCCGGCTGCTGTGGATTCATTACATGGACACGCCGTGGACCCGGGACGGGCGCGTGCGCGCGGATGTGATCAACGTCGCCGCGGACGTGACCGGCATGGTGGTGGACGTGCCGGTGCGCGATAACCAGCAAGTGAAGAAGGGCGACCTGCTGATGCAGATCGACCCGGAGCACTATCAGCTGGCGGTCAAACAGGCCCAGGCGCTGGTGTCGTCGCGCAAGGCCACCTGGGAGATGCGCAAGGTCAACGCCAGCCGCCGTGCCGACATGGACAACCTGGTGATCTCCGCCGAGAGCCGTGAAGACGCCTCCAACGTCGCCAGTTCCGCCCAGGCCGATTACCAGCTGGCCCTGGCGCAGCTGGAAGCCGCTCAACTGAATTTGCAGCGAACCCGCGTGCTCGCCGCCGTGGACGGCTACGTCACCAACCTCAACGTGCACCGTGGCGACTACGCGCGCATCGGCGAGGCGAAGATGGCGGTGGTCGATATGCATTCGTTCTGGGTGTACGGCTTCTTCGAAGAAACCAAGCTGCCCCACGTCAACATCGGTGACCCGGTGGACATGCAGTTGATGAGCGGCGAAGTCATGAAAGGCCACGTCGAGAGCATCGCCCGCGCCATCTACGACCGCGACAACCCGGAAAGCCGCGAACTGATCGCCGACGTCAACCCGACCTTCAACTGGGTGCGCCTGGCCCAGCGTGTGCCGGTGCGCATTCATCTGGATCAGGTGCCGGCCGGCGTGGTACTGGCGGCGGGGATCACGTGTACGGTGATTGTGAATCCCGAGACGAATAGTTCGACGTTGTAACGCTTCATTGTAGGAGCGCGCTTGCCCGCGATGGCGTTCCGGGCGATACATCTTTATCGGATGTACCGGCCTCATCGCGGGCAAGCGCGCTCCTACAAGGGATTGTGTCGGGCCGAGGGTTTAGAGTTTCCCGCTCAACCCAAATCGTTTGCTCAACACTCGATCCAGCAACGCTTTTGGCAGCAACCACGCCAGCAGCGGCAGGGCGTGACAACCATTGCCTGAACGCAGCAAGCGTGGCGGCTTGTTTCGCTGCACAGCCTTTAGCACGTCCTGAGCAAAATCCGCTGCCGGGGTCGGGTTGTCTTGCGACGCGTTGGCCCGGGCACGGATGCTGTCGCGCAGCGGCCACCACGGCGAGCCTTCGTGAATCACCTGTTCGGCCTCACGCTTGGCACTCTGGGCAAACTGGGTGTCGAGGGCGCCGGGCTGGACTTCCATCACCCGGATGTCGAACGGTGCCAGCTCCAGGCGCAAGGCGTCGTTCATGGCATGCACTGCGGCTTTCGACGCGCAATAGGCGCCGGCAAACGGCGTGACCAGCACGCCGGACACGCTGCCGATGTTCACCACCAGCCCCTTGCTGCGGCGCAGGGCCGGGAACAGCGCGCGGGTCACGCCGACGATGGAGAACACGTTGGTCTCAAACTGCCTGCGCAGCACCTCCACGCCGCCGTCGAGCAACGGCCCGATGGCGCCGTAACCGGCGTTGTTGATCAGCACGTCGAGGGCGCTGTTCTGTTGCTCGATCGTTGCCGCCAGCCGCGCCAGTCCTGCTGCATCGTTGACGTCCAGCTCGATGCCAGTGAAACCCGCCGCGTTCAGCGCTGCGACGTCTTCAGGTTTGCGAGCCGTGGCCCACACGGCGTACCCGGCGAACTTGAAAGCATCGGCCATCGCACGACCGATGCCGCTGGAACAACCGGTGATCAGAACAACGGGCATGGCGTGGTTTTCCTTGTTTAGGCAGTGTGGGGTCGGACAGGGCTAGGGTCTTTTGCGCCGAGCAGTGTGGTAGGGAGCTTGCTCGCGACGCTTCAATCCAGGCGCTAGACATGTAGGGAGTATGCGGACGTCTCGCGAGCAGGCTCCTCACTTGTCGTGCAGAGGGGGCTCAACGTACTAACCCGAAAACGTGCCTTGCAGGCGTTCGACGCGAAACTCAAGGGTTTGCGGCCGATAGCCCGGTCGAAGCGGCGGCAGCGGCAGGCAATCCTGCCACTGGCTGCCCGGCAGCAAATCGCCGGGGCCGCGATAGCGTGGCGCGGTGTAGGTGTCTTCAGCGAGATTGACTGTGTCGCCCGGTGCGTGGGCTGCGATCTTCCAGCGCAACTCCTTCAGCGCCACGGTATTGCCGTTATCGATCAGCACCAGCAACGGACGACCCGCCGGGCACTGCTCGGGGGCGTAGTCCAGACGTATTTGCAGGCGTTCGAGCCGCTGCTCGTCGCGGCTGTCCTCCCAGATCACAAACGCCGCCACAATCCCCAGCCCCACAGCCGCTGCGAGCGAGACAGGCAAGGCTTTGGACGGGTAACGCAACAGCAGGACCAGCCAGGTGAGCAGGAGTATCGCGCCGAAGATCATGGGAAGCGTCCGAAACAGGCAGATGCCGGCATCGTACCGAAAGGGGCGGGATAGACCAAATCGCTGGTTTAGGTATCGCCGCGTTCGCGCGCCGAATGGGCAGTGTTGGAGCGAGGCTTGCCCGCGAAGGCGTTGTTGCGGATGTTGATTCGTCATCTGAACTGGCGTCTTCGCGGGCAAGCGCGCTCCTACCGGCAGGTGCTGAACCAGTGGGAGCGAACCTGTTCGTGAAGACGTCATCACATTCCTTGCATCTCTTTCGCCAGAAACACCGCCTTCGCGGACAGGTCCGTTCCCACAGGTCATGCTGCCACCGACAAACCTGCGGCGAATGCCTGGGTTTCGTCGGGCCACTGATCGGGCAGTGTTGGAGCGAGGCTTGCCCGCGAAGGCGTTGTTGCGGATATTGATTCGTCGCCTGACCTGGCGTCTTCGCGGGCAAGCGCGCTCCTACAGGCTGGTGCTGAGCCTGTGAGAGCGAACCTGTTCGCGAAGACGTCATCACATTCCTTGCATCTCTATCGCCAGAAACACCGCCTTCGCGGACAGGTCCGCTCCCACAGGTCATGCTGCCACCGACAAACCTGCGGCGAATGCCAGGGTTTCGTCGGGCCACTGATCGGGCAGTGTTGGAGCGAGGCTTGCCCGCGAAGGCGTTGTTGCGGATATCGATTCGTCGCCTGACCTGGCGTCTTCGCGGGCAAGCGCGCTCCTACAGGCTGGTGCTGAACCTGTGGGAGCTAGGCCCGGACTGACGGTTTTTCGCTGTGCTGAAAGCCAACTAATATTCAGGAACACATCGCAATGGATTGCCCCGGTCATGACCTGTCAGCCAGCGTTGCACGCCCACACTCCAACGTTGGCGGTGATTGAACCGCGGGGTTTGCTGGCGCGCTCGGTGGCGTTTCACCGTGCGCAAGCAGGCGCGGCGCTTTCTGAGCGAGTTGATCGGACCACCTACGATGCAGCTGCCAGGCCCGTTGGACGATGGGATGCGCGGTTATGGGCGGCGGCCAATCAGGCGCCTGATGCACCTCGTAACCTGACCTACGTCCACTCGCTCTCGGGGCGGCGGTTATTCAGTGACAGCGTCGATGCGGGCTGGAGTGCGGTTATTACGGGTGTAGCCGGGCAGGTTGCCTGTTGCTGGGATGGGCGAGGACATTCCCAGCGTGTTGAATACGATCTGTCCCTGCGCCCGGTGGCGGTATTCGAAAGCGATGGAACGGTCGAAAGCTGTGCTGAGCGATTGAGTTACGCAGGAGCGGGCAACGCTGATGCCAATCAGTGTGGTTGCCTGATTCGACATGACGATCCCGCAGGTTCGGTATTTAACGCCTTGTTTGGACTGACCGGAGCAGTAGTCGACCAGACGCGCCGGTTTCTGAACACGTTGGAAGCACCGGACTGGCCAGCTTGCGCCGGTGCCCGCGATAACCTTCTGGAGCCCGGTGTTGGGTTCGATTCTTCCTGGAAGTATGGGCCCACCCAAACGGTTATCGAACAGTGCGATGCCATGGGACATATCCGATTGTTCAATCAGACCGTTGCCGGTCAGCTCAGGCAGACTCGACTGCAGTTGTCGGGGCTGGCAGCGCAAGCATTGGTCAGCGACATCCGGTACAACGCCCAAGGTCAGATCGAGTCAGAAACCGCAGGCAACGGCATCGTCACCACCGCCCGTTATCGCCAAAGCGATGGTCGGCTGATTCAACTGGATGCCCGGGATGACCAGGGCGGCGTCCGGCAGGATCTGAGCTACGAATACGACGCGGTGGGCAACGTCACCCGCATCGAAGACCGGGTGCAACCGACGCACTACTGTGGCGGCAAGCGAGTGGAGCCGGTTTCCACCTACCGGTACGACACGCTCTACCAGTTGATCGAAGCCACCGGACGAGAATTCGTGACACTGAATCGAGGGCCGGATCTGCCGGTTTTTCAGTCACCGCCCGACCCTTCGCAACTGGCCCACTACAAGCAAACCTATGACTACGATGCCGGCGGCAATTTGCAGGTGCTCAGTCATACCGGCGGGCAAAATCATTCGCTGAACATGGTCACTGCCCGTCACAGCAATCGCAGTCTGGCGGTGCTCAATGACGTACCGCCGTCCGAGGCCGACATCGCCGCCGCCTTCGACGGCAACGGCAATCTGCGCGAACTGCAACCGGGACAAACGCTGACCTGGGATCGGCGCAATCAACTGCAGCAAGTGCGTCCGGTGATTCGCGAATCCGGTCCGGATGACAGCGAATCCTACGTCTATGACAGCAGTGGCCGGCGCGTTCGCAAAGTCACGAAGACGCTCGCCAGATCGGTCACGCACACGGCAGAGGTGGGTTATCTGCCAGGTGTGGAAATCCGCAGCAATACCGCGACCGGCGAGACGTTGCACGTCATCACGTTGCAGGGCGGCCGCAACAGCGTGCGTGTGCTGCATTGGCAGCAGGGCAAACCCGAGGGCATCACCAATGATCAAATTCGCTATGGCCTCAGTGATCACCTGGGTTCCTGCACGCTGGAGCTGGATCAACAGGCACAAACCATCAGTCATGAGAGTTATTACCCGTTTGGCGGAACGTCCTGGTGGGCGGGCAGAAGTGAGGTTGAAGCGCGTTATAAAACAGTGCGCTATTCCGGAAAAGAGCGCGATGCAACCGGGCTTTATTACTACGGCCTGAGGTATTACGCGCCGTGGCTGATGCGGTGGATTAGTCCGGATCCGATGGAAGAGATATCAGATCTGAATCGTTATCAATTTGTGGGCAATCAGCCTATAAACTTTTTCGACATCTTGGGGTTAGTAAAATGGCCTTGGCAGCGCGGGACGGCCCCAGAAGTTGCCGAATTTATCGAAATATATAAGCGGGAGGACGTTGGCGGTGCCCGTGCTTTTCATGGGCGCGAGCTTGAGGTTGAAGCCCAGAAGTTGATGGATGTCGTGGGGAAAATGAACGAGCAGCCGACGCTTACCGACTATGTCGATGGTGGTAGCGGGGCTTATCGTGAGATCAATAATCATCTGCGCGGATTTGAGCAGGGCAACGATAGTACGCTTAACGCCATACAGGACCTGGATTCCGAGTACCAGCAATTGACCGACTATTCAGGTGTGGCTTATAGAGCCGTCAAAACTGGCCAAGGCATTTACGCAGACAAGATAAGACCCGGGGATGTTGTCAGGGATGGAGGGTATATGTCAGCAAGCGCATTGGTCAGGAATAGCATCAGTTGGCTGGAGACATGGACCGATAATCTGACCCAGAACCCCGAGCATGTGGTGTTCGTCATGAGCAAGGATGTGCCCAAGAAAGTCGCAGGCATTGCGATGCTCGGAGATCACCTACTTGTGGCTCCTGGCGAATTTATGAAGGTAGCCGACATCAAGAAGGTCTCGTCGACCTCGTCCGGGCAAACGGTGAAAGTTGTGGGGCTCAGGCCCGTCGGTCACATCGAAAGACACGACATAAAGGACATCCAGACAGGGGAAATGGTGATGGCTGCCGAGAGAGGCCTTGGGCAACGTTTGCTCCGCCGTATCGAGCGTCGTATGACGCGCGCTTTGCAAGCGTAACAAAGCCCTGCACTTGCTCAATACCTGGCTCTTTCAGTCTGATTTGGGTTCGGACTGGCGGTCTTTAACCCTGGCGATTCAAGACTAGTCTTTAGGGACTCTCGCAAAGGATTGCGCTGACCATGCCGTGGAATCCTGTTCTTCACACCCATACCCCTGTCCTTACAGTCATCGAGCCGCGCGGTTTGCTGGCCCGCTCGGTGTCGTTTCATCGTGCGGACGATACAGAAACGCCTGCCGAGCGCATTGACCATACCGTTTACGATGCCGCCGCCCGGCCTGTCGGGCGTTGGGATGCGCGGTTGTGGGCGGCGGCTGAGCAGGCATCTGCTGCACCTCGCAACCTGAGCTACATCCACTCGTTGTCGGGTCGGCCACTGTTTTCTGACAGCGCCGATGCCGGATGGAGTGCCAGCCTGGTGGGGGAGGCCGGGGAGGTCATGCACCGCTGGAACGCGCGGGGGAATTCACAGCGTGTTGAACATGATTTGCTGTTGCGTCCTGTGGCGTTGTTCGAAAGTGAAGGCAGCCACGAAGGCTGTGTAGAGCGCTTTGTTTATGGCTCTGCCGATGCTGCCCTGCGCAATCAGTGCGGACGACTGATTCGTCATGACGATCCTGCGGGTGTAGAGCTTGACCAGGGATTTGACTTGAATGGCGCCGTGGTCGAACAGAGACGGTACTTTTTGCAGATGATCGATACCCCTGACTGGCCGGAACCTTGTGCTGAACGCAATGCTTTGCTGGAAGCCGGCACCGGGCTCACCACTGGCTGGCGCTATAATCCCCTCGGTGAGCTGTTGGAGCAAAGCGACTGCCAACGCAACGTTCGACGCTTTTCTCAAACGGTTTTTGGCGATTTAAAGGCCGCTGCGTTGCAGCTCAAGGGTCAGTCTGAACAGGTGTTGGTAGATGGCATCCACTACAACGCCCAAGGCCGGATCGAATCGGAAACCGCCGGTAACGGCGTCGTCACCACCGCTCTCTACCAACCACAAGATGGGCGTCTGATCCGTCTCAAGGCTCAGCGCGATGACGGGCACGTGCTGCAGGATTTGCACTATGAATACGACGCTGTCGGCAATGTCACCCGCCTCGAAGACGACGCGCAAGCCACACTGTTTTCTACCAATCAACGGATCGAACCGGCATCGACCTACCGCTACGACACGCTCTATCAATTGATCGAGGCAACCGGGCGCGAGACCGCCAGCACCCATCACGGACCCGCATTGCCTGGCTTTCAGTCCCCCGCTGACTTCTCGAAACTGACGAATTACAGGCAAACCTACGAGTACGACGCCGGCGGCAATTTGTTGAAGTTCAGCCACGAGGGTGCGCAAAATCACTCGCTGAACATGGTCACTGCCCGTCACAGCAACCGCAGTTTGCCGGTGCTCAATGACGTGCCGCCGTCCGAGGCCGACATCGCCGCCGCCTTCGACGGCAACGGCAATCTGCGCGAACTGCAACCCGGACAAACGCTGACCTGGGATCGGCGCAATCAACTGCAGCAAGTGCGTCCGGTGATTCGCGAATCCGGTCCGGATGACAGCGAATCCTATGTCTATGACGGCAGTGGCCGGCGCGTTCGCAAAGTCACGAAGACGCTCGCCAGATCGATCACGCACACGGCAGAGGTGCGTTATCTGCCCGGTGTGGAAATCCGCGGCAATACCGCGACCGGCGAGACGTTGAACGTCATCACGTTGCAGGCGGGACGCAACAGCGTGCGTGTGCTGCATTGGCAACAGGGCAAACCCGAGGGCATCACCAATGATCAAATTCGCTATGGCCTCAGCGATCACCTGGGTTCCTGCACGCTGGAGCTGGATCAACAGGCACAAACCATCAGTCATGAGAGTTATTACCCGTTTGGTGGTACGTCCTGGTGGGCGGGCAGAAGTGAGGTCGAAGCGCGATACAAGACCGTGCGCTACTCAGGAAAAGAGCGCGATGCAACCGGGCTTTATTACTACGGCCTGAGGTATTACGCGCCGTGGCTGATGCGCTGGATTAATCCGGACCCGGCGGGGGAGCGCGGCGGAATAAACGCGTTTGGTTTTCTTTATGGCTCTCCCTTGAGGTATGTCGAATTGGAGGGCGCCACACCTGACGACACCACTACCCCTCATCTGGAGATGAGTCCTGCGCTGCTCCCCGGTATGACGCTGGTAGCAAAAGGGATGTCTTCATTCAACCCAACCCAGCGCAAGAGAATGCAAGGCGCATTAGAACTCGCTGTTGAGCTGCTCAGTGAAACCCGGGCGTTGCTAAAGGAGGCGCCCCTTTCAGAGCCTATTGGCAATGTACTGGATTCGACGTTCGGGAAACTCCCTCCCGGTACGCGACAATCCGCCGCGTCTTCTGTTGAAGCTCGTCTGGGTCAGCAGGAGATTTATCTCAAGCGGTTGTCCACCGACTCGGGCTGGAAAATTGGCTTGTTTGATTCGGGCTCAGACATTGTAGGACTCACTAATCCGAGTCATGAAAAAGGCAATGAAAAAGTCATCATGATGTCGAGAGCCTATCTCGAGAGTCGGCATTTGATGTCGATAGCGGGCATTCTTATTCATGAGGCAAGCCATGCGACATTGAACACTGTGGATATGTTTTACCACCCGGAATATTCGACACTGACGCCCTCATCTCAAGCACCTTCAGACGTGGGGAAGTGGTCAGAAAGATTAAGGATGGCATTGAACTCGAACGCCACAGTTGGCCCCCGCGAAGATCAGGGCCTTGATACCTCGAATTACGCGGCAAATATGAATCTTCTTTTGAAGAAGCACCAGAGCACGCCTGAGGAACGGGCTAAAGAGTTCACTCAGAATATGACTTCGCGAATAAGTCTACTGGCAAAGAACGCAGACACCTATTCCATGCTGGTCATGTCCACTCATTTGCCTGAAAAAATAATGGCCAGGAAAATGGCCGACAAGACCTGGATCAAGTGAATCGACGGGACTTTGATTCCTTAGGTAGGAGCCCAGTGAGTCGGCCTACTACAGGTATTACCGGATAGCAATGAGGGATGGTCAGGCTACGAATCTGACGATTGGTGGTCTGCAGGATAGACGCTCGACTAGTCTTCAACGACAACCGCAAGGATTGCGAGCCCATGCCGTGGAATCCCGTTTTACACACCCACACCCCTGTTCTGGCGGTCATCGAGCCGCGGGGTTTGCTGGCGCGCTCGGTGTCGTTTCATCGCGCGGAAACTACAGAAACGCTCACCGAGCGCATTGACCGGACTGCTTACGATGCCGCCGCCCGGCCTGTCGGGCGTTGGGATGCGCGGTTGTGGGCGGCGGCTGAGCAGGCATCTGCTGCACCTCGCAACCTTAGCTACATCCACTCGTTATCGGGTCGGCCACTGTTTTCTGACAGCGCCGATGCCGGATGGAGTGCCAGCCTGGAGGGAGAGGCCGGGCAGGCCGTGTACCACTGGAACGCGAGGGGGCATTCTCAGCGTACTGAACATGATCCGTTGCTGCGCGCTGTGGCCGTTTTCGAGGGGGATGGCACGGTTGAGCACTGTGCCGAGCGGTTAACGTACGGTGGGCCGGGCGCCGCCGATAGCAATCAATGTGGGTGCCTGGTTCGACACGATGACCCAGCAGGGTCGCTGGTCAACGCAGCTTTCGGGCTGAGCGGAAAACCCGCCAGACAGGTGCGTCGTTTTCTGAACGGGCTGGCTACTGCGGATTGGCCGGCTGCGGTCAGTGAACGTGACGAGTTGCTGGAGTCCGGCCCAGGGCTTCAGACGTGCTGGACTTACGGGGCGGCCAACGATGCCGTCGAGCAATGCGACGCTCTGGGGAGTATTCAATCTTTCAGCCAATCTGTCGCCGGTCAGCTCAAGCTCGTTCAGTTGCAGCAGTCCGGACAGGCAGTGCAGACGATAGTCAGCGACATTCGCTACAACGCCCAAGGCCGAATCGAATCTGAAACCGCCGGTAACGGCGTCGTCACCACCGCTCTCTACCAACCACAAGATGGGCGTCTGATCCGTCTCAAGGCTCAGCGCGATGACGGGCACGTGCTGCAGGATTTGCACTATGAATATGACCCTGTCGGCAATGTCACCCGCCTCGAAGACGGCGCGCAAGCCACACGGTTTTCTACCAATCAACAGATCGAACCGGTGTCGACCTACCGCTATGACACGCTCTATCAATTGATCGAGGCAACCGGGCGCGAGACCGCCAGCACCCATCACGGACCCGCATTGCCTGGCTTTCAGTCCCCCGCTGACTTCTCGAAACTGACGAATTACAGGCAAACCTACGAGTACGACGCCGGCGGCAATTTGTTGAAGCTCAGCCACGAGGGTGCGCAAAACCATTCGCTGAACATGGTCATCGCCCGTCACAGCAACCGCAGTCTGCCGGTGCTCAATGACGTGCCGCCGTCCGAGGCCGACATCGCCGCCGCCTTCGACGGCAACGGCAACCTGCGCGAACTGCAACCCGGACAAACGCTGACCTGGGATCGGCGCAATCAACTGCAGCAAGTGCGTCCGGTGATTCGCGAATCCGGTCCGGATGACAGCGAATCCTACGTCTATGACGGCAGTGGCCGGCGCGTTCGCAAAGTCACGAAGACGCTCGCCAGATCGGTCACGCACACGGCAGAGGTGCGTTATCTGCCAGGCGTGGAAATCCGCAGCAATACCGCGACCGGCGAGACGTTGCACGTCGTTTCCGTGCAGGGCGGCCGCAATAGCGTGCGTGTGCTGCATTGGCAACAGGGCAAACCCGAGGGCATCGGCAATGATCAAATTCGCTATGGCCTCAGCGATCACCTGGGTTCCTGCGCGCTGGAGCTGGATCAACAGGCACAAACCATCAGTCATGAGAGTTATTACCCGTTTGGTGGTACGTCCTGGTGGGCGGGCAGAAGTGAGGTCGAAGCGCGATACAAGACCGTGCGCTATTCAGGAAAAGAGCGCGATGCGACCGGGCTTTATTACTACGGCCTGAGGTACTACGCGCCGTGGTTGATGCGCTGGATCAATCCGGATCCGGCGGGGGATGTGGACGGGTTGAATGTATTTCGGTGGATCAAAAGTAACCCCGTGAGCGGATTCGACGATTCGGGCCTGATGTTTAAATGGTTCAACGAAATCCTTGATCCCGACGAACGTAAGATCAGAAATTTGGGTTTTGAAATCAAAATCCGTGGCGCTGATGAAGCTATGCGAGAAGGTAAGTCGCATCTGATTTTCAAACTCGACATGGCGTTGATCGAGGGCCAGGCGCTGATTCAGAGGGAAATCGATCTGCTGGCCAAGGGAGAGACTGCTGCGCTCACAAAATTTTTGGGTGCGCAGCCTCAGATGGACGGACTGGATGAGCGCGTGAAGTCTGTAATTCAGGGCTATACCAAAATATCGGAGGCCATGGGGCGCTATAAACACGGCGGTGATCTGCGCCAGAGCCTGATCTTGATTGAGCCGTCTTCAACCAACCCGCTGGATATCAACACTGTAGCTATGGTTTCCCCTGGGGATACGAAGAAGCGCTTGTTTCTTAATTCAAGATTTCAGGAAAAAAGCATTGTTGAGATGATTTCCACCGTTGTGCATGAAGTGTCACACCAAGAGCTTGAGACCGATGATCTCTTTTATTACGCACCTCTGGAAATCAGCCTTTCAAAAGGGAAGGAGCGGTTTTCCACAAGCTTGGCGAACGGTGCCCAATCAGCGGAGATATATAATTTAGCCGCACGAAACAATCAGCATCACCTTCAGCACGGATTCGGAAATACGGAGGACTTCATCATGCGCACGGCCGACTTCTGGGGGCGCTACCTCATCTCGCGGCGATTGAGTGCCGACACGCAAAATAGATTGTTGAGTTACTCAACAGCTAACCCGAGGGCGGCAGTTTCCAGCTAATCCACGCTTATACAGCCTGTCTAGCCCGTGAGCTGGAAATAATATTCAAATAAAAAGCCCCCGCAAACCCCGCCGCGGATGGGGATTCGCAGGGGCTTGCGGGGGCCAGTACTACTCGTTGTTAAACGATGATCAACGCGCGATGGTCTGGGTTTTTACGCCCGCTTCCACCGTGTTGTTGGAGCGGCCGTAGACGTCTTCGAAACGTTCGATGTCGTCTTCGCCCAGGTAGCTGCCCGACTGCACTTCGATGATTTCCAACGGGATCTTGCCTGGGTTGCGCAGGCGGTGGACCGAGGCGATCGGGATGTAGGTGGACTGGTTTTCGGTGAGCAGGAACACGTTCTCGTCACAGGTGACTTGAGCGGTGCCCGAGACCACGATCCAGTGTTCGGCGCGGTGGTGGTGCATCTGCAGCGACAGGCTGGCGCCCGGCTTGACCGAGATGCGCTTGACCTGGAAGCGGCCGCCCATGTCGACCGAATCGTAGGAGCCCCACGGACGGTAGACTTCAAGGTGGTTCTGGGTTTCGGAGCGACCCTGTTCGTTGAGGGTGTTGACCATCTGCTTGACGCCCTGAACCTTGTCCTTGTGGACGATCATCATCGCGTCTTTGGTCTCCACCACGACGATGTTGTCCAGGCCGATCACCGACACCAGTTTGCCGTTGCCGTGAACCATGCAGTTGCGGCTGTCTTGCAGGATGACGTCGCCTTTGGTGACGTTGCCGTTGGCGTCTTTGTCGTGCACGGCCCACAGCGAAGCCCAGCAACCGACGTCATTCCAGCCCGCCGACAGTGGCACCACGCAAGCGCGTTGGGTTTTTTCCATGACGGCGTAGTCGATGGAATTGTCCGGGCACTGAGCGAAGGTGGCGTCATCGATTTCGATGGTGTCGTCTTCTTTCTTGCTGCGCTCAAGGGTCAGCAGGCAGGTGTCGTAGATGTCCGGATCGTGCTTTTTCAGCTCTTCCAGATAACGGCTGGCGCGGAACAGGAACATGCCGCTGTTCCAGAAATAACCACCGGCTTCGACGAACTCGGTGGCGCGTTTTTCGTCCGGCTTTTCAACGAAGCTCGACACGCGGCTCACGCCTTCCGGCAGCAGCGCGTCAGCGGTGGATTTGATGTAGCCATAACCGGTTTCCGGTTTGGTGGCCGGGATGCCGAACAGCACCATTTCGCCACGCTCGGCGGCTACGGTGGCCAGCGCCAGTGCGCGTTGCAGCGCTTTCTGGTCTTCGATGACGTGGTCGGCTGGCAGCACCAGCATCAGCTCGTCGCGACCATCATTGACCAGCATCATCGCGGTCAGGGCCACAGCTGGCGCAGTGTTGCGGCCGAACGGTTCCATGATAATGGCCTGGGTGTCCAGCTTCAGTGCGCCCAGTTGCTCGTTGACGATGAATCGGTGTTCCTTGTTGCAGACCACGATCGGGTGCTGCATGCCTTCGAAGACCAGACGCTCCAGGGTTTGCTGGAACAGCGTGTGGTTGCCGGTCAGGGCCAGGAATTGTTTCGGGAACTGCTTACGCGAAAGCGGCCAGAGTCGTGAACCGCTACCACCTGACAAGATCACTGGAATCATTTTGTTTCTCCAATAGCAAAAGCGTTCGAATGGGCTGTATGTCGGTCTGTCGTTTCGTCTTGCTTATTGTTGTCCTGCAGCGGTCGGCGCTCTCATGGCAACGTGCCCAGCACCGACCGCAATATCCAGTTGTAGGAGCGCGCTTGCCCGCGAAACGGCCTTACAATCGACGGACATCTAACGTCTGAACGACTGCAATCGCGGGCAAGCGCGCTCCTACAAAGATCAAAAACCGATTAGCGCGTTGCGGTCGGGCGCTTTACCCAGACCGGCGACAGGCTGGTGCCGCTGCCGGTGACGTACAGCACGGCGGCTTCGCCACGCTCCAGTGCAACCGGTTTGACGTCGCTGACTTTCTTGTCGCCTTCGTACAGGGCCAGGCTGACTTTGACCGGGTTGATTTCGCGCTCGCCGGTGCCTTTGGCTTTGACGGACTCAACCACGGCGGTCTTGCCGTCAGCGGTCTTGAGGGTCAGTGGCTTGTCACTCAGGTTCTGCACCCGGACCAGGGATTTCTGCTTGTTCTTGAACGGCGGCTCTTCGACCAGTTGCGGTGCGCCCGCGGTGTTGTTGACGATGGTGTAGTAGTGGTCACCGGCCAGTTTCACCGGCAGCGTCTGGCTGCCGATCTTGGCGCTGTAGTCGCCCTGTGGCATGAAGCTGAAATCAGTGCTGCCCAGTGGGCCCACTTCGTTCAGGTTGGTGTTGCCGACGGTGGCGCTGACTTCGGCGTTGCTGGCGTTGTAGACCCGCACGAAGGTCGAGCCTTTCGGTGCAGTCGGGCCGTAGAGCGCGGAATCACCGGCGACGGCGTGCAGCGACACCAAGCCCAGGCTTGCTGCCAGGACGCAGGTTTTGAGCAGGCTGCTTTTGGTTTTACGAGCAGTCGTTTGAGCTGGGTTCTGTAAGGTCATGTGAGAGTCCTCTCAGTTTTGCGCCCGGCTGGGCGACTCGGAGTTAGTGGCGGTAAGTGCCATGTTTTGTTGGGGGTCACGAGCCTTTTTCAGCTCTGCGATCCACTGCGGATCGAACTCGCCAAGGTCGTTGTGAGCGGGCAGGTAGCGCTCCGGGAATTCCCAGATGAGCACCTGCGGTGGGCTGCTTTTGAAGGCGTCGGTCTGCAGATACTTGAGCATCGGCAGGATCGGGCCATGGCCGTCTTCGGCGTAATTGACGACGTCGCTGTGCAGGGCCTGCTTGAGGGCGCCGGCAAAGTTCCAGTTGGGGTTGGCGCTGTAGCTGGTGCCGACCAGACCGACCGCGACCTGATTGTCGGCAAACAATGCATCACCACTGTCGGCCACAGGCTCGGCTGGATTGGTGCTGCGTTGTTGCAGGTCATCAGGCTTGGGCAGCAGGTTGCTGAACAGCGGGTCCAGCGGCAGGAAGGTGGTCAGGTCGCCTTTGTACGGTTCAGTCGCTTTCGCTTCAGTAACGAAGGTCTGCGGATCACCGCTCAACGGAGTCTGCTTCAGGATGGCCGCGCCCAGTTGCTGAGCGGCCACTTCGGCGCCCATGGGCGTCCAGTGCGTGTCGGTGCGCAGGAAGACCTGACCGCTGTTTTTCGCGTTTTCCAGCGGCGCCAGCAGGTCAGGGGCGAAGATGCCGGCCTGGCTGACTTGCGCATGGAACTGCTGGTACAGATCGGTGTGCAGGGTGGCCGGCGTGTTGCTGCCGATGTGTTCCGGGTACAGACGGGTCTTGGCCGGAATGATCGCCAGCACCAACTCCGTGCCCTGCTTTTTCAGCTGGTCGCGCACGCCCTGAATCAACGCCAGGTTGTCGGCTTCGTTCTGGTCACCGTTGGCCACCGCGTCGAACTCTTCGTCGGTGTACAGCCATTGGTCCTTGCCCAGCACCACGCCCGGACGGCCTTCGTTGAACAGCTTGTAGTCCAGCGCGGCCCAGAGGTTGGTGCCCAGGCGCTTGATCGGAAACGCCTCGTCGTAGTGGGTTTCCACCGCCTTGGTCCAGCGACCGTTGAGCACGGTGGTTTCCTGGGACGTCGAGAAGCCGCTGAAGCTGCGCAGCGACCAGATCCCCAACGCCAGCAGGATCGCCAGGAACAACGCGATGTAGAGGATTCGTAATGAACGGGTCATGTCAGGCTCCTCAGAACTGGAAGTAAAGGAACGGCGAGAAACTGGCCGCCGAGAGTTTGAGAATCGACGCTACGAACATCAGCAGGATCAGGCCGCGCATCACGTAGCGGGACCAGTCCGCAGTCCAGTACGCAGGTTGCACCTGTGCTTCGACGCCCACGGTGTAGCCCGGCTGATGAATGCTGCCCGGCGCATCGCCAGGCACCGCCTTGATCATGCCTGGCTGTGCAGTGGCAGGACCGTCTGCCGGCACCGCGCCGTTGGCGAGCACGGCTTTGTCGCCGGTGCGGGTGTCGCTGGTCGGCTTGGCTGGCGCGCGGTTCTTGTAGAAATCGCGCAGGCCGAAGAACGCCAGCGTGACGTACGCCACCACCAGGGTGGCCACTTGCAGGCCGGTAAGGCTGGCCTGATTGAGCTCGGACAGACTCCACTCACTGAAGCTGAACATTGCGCCGTACATGCGGGCGGCAACGTGCAGGTTTTCCGAGCGGAAGATCACCCAGCCCATCACCACCAGCAGGAAGGTCAGGGCCCAGCGAACCGGGTTGAAGCTGCGCGGCGTAGTGTTGATGCCGAGCGCTTTTTCAATCGCCAGCCACAGGCCGTGCCATGCACCCCAGACGATGTAGGTGATGTTCGCGCCGTGCCACAGACCACCCAGCAGCATGGTCAGGAACAGGTTGCGGTAGGTCGCGATCTTGCCGCCACGGTTACCGCCCAGGGTGATGTACAGGTAGTCACGCAGCCAGGTGGACAGGCTGATGTGCCAGCGCCGCCAGAACTCGGTGATCGATTGACTGATGTAGGGCTGCTTGAAGTTTTCCATGAAGCGGAAACCCATCATCAGGCCCAGGCCGATGGCCATGTCACTGTAACCGGAGAAGTCGAAATACAACTGCGCGGTGTACGCCAGCGCACCCAGCCAGGCATCGCCGGTGGTGGGGTGCTGCAGGGCAAAACAGTGGTCAGCCACGACCGCGAGCGTGTCGGCGATGAACACCTTCTTGATGAAGCCCTGCATGAAACGCGTGGCTCCCTCGGAAAACTTGTCCAGCGTGTGCGTGCGGTTGTTGAACTGATCGGCCAGGTCGCGGAAACGCAGCACGGGGCCGGCGATCAGGTGCGGGAAGATGGCGACAAACGCTGCAAAGTCGATCAGGTTGCGCGTGGCCGGGGTGTCACCGCGGTAGACGTCAATGATGTAGCTGATGGACTCGAAGATGTAGAACGAGATCCCGATCGGCAACAGCACGTGCGTCAGGATGAACGGCTCAAGACCCACCGAAGTCATCATCGCGTTGATGCTGTCGACGCCAAAGTTGGCGTACTTGAAGTAGCCCAGGATGCACAGGTCGACGCCCACGCCGAGCAGCAGCCAGCGCTGAGCCGGTTTGGTCCGCACGCCGGCGGCGCCCACCTTGAGGCCGATCCAGTAATTCCACAGCGTCACTGCTGCGAACAGGGCCAGGAAGTCCACTCGCCACCAGGCATAAAACACGTAGCTGGCGACCAGCAGCAGCAGATTGCGATAGCGTTGCCCGCTCAAGTAGTACAAGCCGAGAAACACCGGCAAGAACAAGAACAGGAACACGTTGGATGAGAACACCATCCTGATATCTCCGTTTGTCCAACATCCAGAGGCCGAAGCCCCCCCAGACCCCCCGCTCCAGAGCGGGGGAGGTGAAACATGAATCTTTGAACCGATGCCGACCTATGTAGGAGCGCGCTTGCCCGCGATGACGATGTTCCTGCCGACGCATCTTCATCGGATGTACAGGCTTCATTGCGGGCAAGCGCGCTCCTACAGGTTCTAGTCGTGCGGTTTACGAACCGCTTTTCTCACCCTTCTCATGCGACGGGTCATACGTGCGGGTCAGGTCGCCGCCGAGGCGGAAGTTCTTGAACGGTTGCATCTTGTGCTTCTGTTCCAGCACATCCGGACCGCAGTCGTAGAGCGAGCAGTACGGTTCCAGCCAAGCGAATTTCATGTCTTTTTTCAGGTCCGTCATGTCCTGCTTCTCGCCACCGCGCGAGGCGAATTCATCCGGATCCTTGACCCCTGCCAGTACTCGGTCACCCAAGCGTTTCAGCGCGCCGTTGTTTTCCGGACGCAGGTCCACACCGTTGACCTGAGCGAAACTGGCGATCATCGCCAGCGGCGGCAGGGCATAGTTGTGATACGCCAGGGCACGCTGCTTGCGCTTGACTTCGTTGGGCAGGAAACCCTGCGGATCGACCTGATTGGCCGCGACGCGGAATTCCTTCACCGACCAGTCGAACAGGTCCTTGCGGTTGGTGGCGACGGACGTTGCCATCACCGACCAGGCTGCCCAGTACGAGTGGTTGTTGGTTTTATCCAGCGGCAGGTTGTCCCAGTCGCTGATTACCTGCGTGCCCAGCTTGCTGAACCAGGCTTCGATGATCTGCGCGTCCTGCTGGCGTGTGGCCAACGGATGGGAATCGGAGAACTTCAGGCGCAGATAGGACGAGGCCATGCTGCCCAGCGCCCATTTGCGCATGGACTTGCCGGTGTGGTTGAAGTCGGTGGACTCCAGCGCGTCGGCCTTGGCCCAGGTGCTCAGCATGTTCAAGGCGCAGTCGAGCTGTTCCGGACGACCGTCGCGCATGTACTGCATGACCACTTTGCTGGTGTTGCGCTCCATGGTGGTGATGGTTTTGGTGGCATCACGGAACGCCTGCTCGGAGTCCTTGTTCAGCGTGGAGCGTGCTTTGTCCGAGCCTTCGTACTTGCTGCGAAAAACCAGCTTGTCGGTGTACGGCTGCGGAATGGCGTCACAAGAAAACTTGTTATCGCCAGTTTTGACTTTCTCAATGCTTTCGTAATAACCCTTCGGCGGCACGAGTGTCGTGGCGGCGCTGGCGCTGGTGGCGAACACGGCCGAAGACAGCATGGCCAGCGAGAGAAGGGTCGGGAGCATCAGTTTTGGTGTGTGCATATGAGCCTCATAACCCGGCTTGCGCGGTGTTGTGCGCGGTATTCGGGAAGACGTTGCGTTTGCAAACTTTGGCTTCGATCTTCTGTGGCGCAGTGCCCGCTTCGGGACCCTGCACTTCCAGTGCGAGCAATTGCTGGTCAGCCCAGTCCTTGTCGTCGCGCAGTTCGAAGGCGAAGCGCCCGTCGGTATCGGATGTTTCAGGTTTTTCGATTTTCAAATCTTCGTGGCGGCCGTTCATGTACCAGAGTCGGGCCTGAAGGGTTTTCACCGAGGTGTCGGCGAATTTGATATCGATCTGATTACTGCCGTTACGCACGTCCTTGATGCCATTTTTGCCATTGACCAACACTTCGTTGGTGCCTGGCTTGAGCGAAGTGCTGGCACTCATGAGCGCCGGCTTGCCTTCGCAGCCGTTGTCCAGCAAGGACATCATCTGGCGGTAGATGGTCTCCTGGTCCAGACGGTACAGCGGGGAGAATTCCCAGATGAGAATCTTCGGTGGGTGTTTCTGGAAGTCTTCGCTGCCCAGGTACTGCAGCATCGCGCCTTCCAGACCGCCGCCAGGGAAGGCGACGTTCAGCACGTCGGCGCCCATGTACTGCTGCAGGAAGCCGGCGAAGTTGTAGTTCTTGCCACTGTGGCTGGTGCCGACCAGGGTGATTTCCGGGGTGCCCGCGTCGCCGAACAGATCGCCGTCGGCGGCTTCGCCTTTGGGTTCCGTTTCAAACATGTCCATGTACTGGATCGCGTAGCTGGAGTTGCACAGCTGACCGGCCATGTTGTGCAGGGTTCCTTTCTTGCCCATGCGGCCCGAGACGTGGGTTTCGAATTCACGCTTGGGAATGCTGGCGAAGTCCGGCAGTTTTTTCACCGATTCGGCGACGATTTTCGCGGTGCGTTCTGCGCCGTACGGGGTCCAGTGCTGGTCGCCACGGAAATAGAAATCGTGGGCCTGTTGCTCGTTGGTCAACGGCGACAGGTCCGGCACGGTGTAGCCCATTTTCGCGAAACGACCGAGCATCGCCTGGTAGTTTTTCAGCGCGGTGTTGTAGTCGAACTTGTCGCGTTCGGCCGGGAACAGCTTGTTGCGATCCACCAGGCCGCGGGTCGGCTGATACACCACCACCAGCTCGACGCCCTTGCTCTTGAATGCGTCGTGCAGTTCTTTCATCCGCGCGTAGCCTTCAGGCGTGGTGTCGAACTCGGTACGCAAATCTTCCTTGGTCCGGAACAGCCAGTCGCCCTGGGCCTGAACCAGCGTGGTGAAGTTCTGCTGATAGCGTGAAACGTAGTTTTTTTCGTCGTGCGCTTCCGGGCACAGACTGCAGCACGGCTCGGCCTTGAAGGCGGGCAGGGCGGCGTCATCGGCGTAGGCATTGCCCGCAGCGAACAGCGCGGCGGTCAGGCCTGAAAGGCTGAGAAACTTGATCAATTGAGCGTGCATAGCAATACCTTCCTCAGTCCTTCAAGTCTGTCTGACGTTCGACCGGGTCGATCAATACGGCTTTTTGTTGGCGCACCAGCAGGTCGAGGATTTCGTCCTGGCGGTCGCCCAGGATCCCGTTGAAGGTGATGCCGCTGGTTTTGGTCGGGGCCAGCATCGACACTTTGTACAACTCCACACTGAGCGGGGAGTCGATGGACAGCGGGCCGGAACCATTGGAGGCCAGGTTGCCGCCGACCATGATCAGCGATACCTCGGCGTCGAACGGGTCGAGCTCGATGTCCCGGTCGGTGTCTTTCAAATCCTTGATGTGGCCGTAGACGCCCATCAGGCCGTTGCCCATGGCCAGGTTCTCGTACAGCTTGATGTTGGTGCTGTTGCGAACCCGGATCCCGTGACGACGGTTGGCGAACACGCGGTTGCCCCAGATCAGGTTGTCGCCGCTTTCGTACAGCGTGATGCCGTCCGAATGGTTGCGGTAGATCTCGTTGTAGGCGATCAGGTTGTTGACGCTGTTACGGTCAAGGACCACGCCGGACAGGTGATTTTCGTAGCTTTTGTTGTTGATGATGAAGCTGTCGTTCACTTCACGGGAAACGATGATGCCGTGCTTTTTCTTGGTCCCGAACACGGTGTTTTCCGCGATGATCAGACCGTGAGAACGGTCGTGCGGGTCAATGCCGTAGACGATGTTGTCGCGGTAGGTGCTGCCCTTGACCACGAAGTCGCGGGTCTCGTAGCAGTAGAAGCCGTACCACAGGTCAGAGAACTCGGAATTGATGATCCAGCCGGTCGGGTCCGGGCGCTTCATCACCGCTTTCATGTTCGGCGTGTACTGGGAAATGCTCACCCCGTACGACTTGCTGTTGTTGTAGCCCAGGCTCGCCATCTTGGTGTTGACGATATAGGTCTGTGTGCCGCCCCAGGACAGCAGGAACGGGCGGAATTCCTTGGGCGCCTTGTACGTCGACGGGCCGTTGGCCTTCTCGCTCCAGCCGGTCACCTTGGTGTCGGTGATGAACAGCATGTTGTCGTTGACCATGAACGCGCCGGACTCTTGCGAGAGGCGAAGTTCCTTGACCTTCTTGTCGACTTCGAGAATGCCTTTCTTGCCGACCACGATGGGCAGCCGCGCCACGAAGACGCCGGGCGAGGTTTCGCTCAGGTACTGGTTCGGCACCTTTTTCGCGAGGTCGGCCAGGCTCATGTAACCGTCGTCGATGAAGATCGCCTGCGGAATGCCGTGCTGACGCGCGACCCACTCGGCCATCTTGTTGTCACCGCCGATGAATTCCTTGAGCGAGTCTTCCTGCATCATCCGCTTGATCGAGACCTTGCCCGGCTTGCTGCGCACGATCTTCTTTTCCACCGCTTGCGCGGTGTAGCCCGACAGGTCAGGCAGCTTGGGCTTGTCCATCATCAGCGGCGCGCTGGGCGGGCTGCTGATGGTGTAGGTCTTGGCCTGCTGCAGTTCTTTGACCGTGCCCGGCGCCGGCGCTTTGCTGACGGGCGCGGTGCCAGGTACGGCGTTGGCCATGGCCGAAGTGCTCGCCAGCAACAAGGCGCTGCTCAACACCGCGCCTCTGAGCAAGGAGCTTTCCAGCAGGGCATGCGGCCATGCCCGGTTACGCACACTGCTTGCTTGACTGTTCATTTCATTCGCTCTCATCAATTGCTGAGTAAGCATCTGATTTAAATGACGATACATACTGTTGGAGCGAGGCTTGCCCGCGAAGGGGCCAACGTCGTCAACAGAAGTTCGCGAACCTGAAACACCGCCTTCGCGGGCAAGCCTCGCTCCAACAGGGTCAGCGTTATCTGTGTCATGACGGTTGTCTCCCTTGGCGGCTTGCATCAGAAGCGCCAGATAACGTCGACGATGGCGCGGTGCATGTAGTCATCCACACCGCTGTGATACGCATCGCCGGGCTTGAACACGCCTGCGCGCAGACGCACCAGAGCAGAAGGCTCGTCGAACGACTGGCTGACCGAAGCGGGCAACAGGCCCTGTTTGAAATACTTGGTGACCACCAGATCCATTTCTTCGCCCAGGTCCTTGCGGCCGTCTTCCAGCGGCAGGGAGTCGAACCCACCTGAAGTAGTTACCCCGTCTTGATCAACCTCATCCTGCAGCGCTCTGGCCGGGTTTAAGCCCGAGCCGCCAATACCGCTGTTCCCGTCAACACGACGAAACTTGTGGTAGATCAACGAAGCGTCGTATTCGTCGCGCAGCTGCCATGAGGCGAACAGGGAGCCGGACTCCACGTTGGCCATTTCGCCCTGGAAGGCTTCACCGAAGCGATGCACGCGCGAGCGCGTACCGGTCCAGTTCGAGCGGTTGCTCTCCAGGCCGTTCTGTTCGTAGTTCTTGCTGGCGCGCGAATAAGCACCGCCCACTTGCCACATCGGATCGAGACGGAAGCGCAGGCCAAGATCAGTTGCCCAACCGCTTACGTCTTCGCTTTCCTTTTCTTGCGCGATATATTCGTCGCGGCCTGGGTTATAGCGAGTGGGGAGACGGTCTCGATCGCCATCTAGCCATGTCAGGCTGCCCCAATAATTGACTGTATTCAGATTGCGATAGTTATAAGCGTCGCTGTTGGCTTGAATACCCAGCCAAGTCAAATCACTCCGTGAGGTCTTGTCCAAATCATCAACGGCATCGTTCTGATTTTTCAGACTGCCACCATCGTGACTGTGGTGCGCGCGAATGCCAGCCCATTGCCCCGGCGTCCATTGATAGCTGACATCGCCAAATAGATGCTGGCGATCTTTGTCCTGCGCCGAAAGTTCGGTCAGATCGGTGCGGTATTCGCTGAATCGCTGGGCGGCTCCGACTTCTGCTTTAAGCAGGGTCGTATCGAAGGCCCAGTTCAGCGCTTCGATGTTGACGTCATGCCATTGGCCATCGTCATTGCGCAGACGCTGGCGACCAAACTTGAGCATCTCGCCGGGGTAAGGCGTGAAGCCGCTGTAGCCGATCCAAAACTCGCGCAACGCTGCGTAACTGTCATCCACCTTACGGCTGTTAGAAGTGCTACGAGCGCGTAAGGTGCTTCCTCCGCCCAGGTCATCAACCCGTTGATCCAACGGGTCGGTCTGGATGGTGTCAGTGGCGGTCACCACCTGGCCCATCGCGTAACCGCTCCAGTCACCCCATTGCCCGTAGATCCAGGGGCGTACGTCCAGACCGATACCGTTGACATCGCCACCGTCGCGGGTGCCGAGGTCACGGTCGTCTTCGGCCTGGCCGGTGGCCTTGATTTCGATGCCGAAGTTTTTGGCGTCGGTCATGGCGGCGAGTGTCGGGGTTGCCCACATCAGGGAAAAGCCCAATCCCAGGCCTGCGGCCATCAGGGGGGTTAGCATCAACTTCATAGGGGTGCGTCCTCGCCGTCTTTTTCGGGTTGCAGGGCTTGCATGGCCAACGCGTTCTGAGCGCTGGCGCCACGCACCTGCTGTTCTTGTTGGAGGAGGCGTTGTGCGGTCGCACGCTTCTCCGACGGCAATTGCTCGTTGAGTGTCTTGGCCAGATCGGCGGCTTCAGGTGTTCCCTGAGCCAGGGCCAACTGGGCGAAGACCCAGGCGTTGACCGGGTCCGGCTTGATGCCTTTGCCTTGGGAGAACAGCTGCGCCATCGCGAAATCGGCGCTGTTCTGGCCACCACGGGCCGCGGTCAGCAACTGATCAACCGCTTTCTGCGGGTCAGGGTTGCCGAGGTAGCCACGGCGGTACAGCTGGCCCAGGTAGTAGTGCGCGGACAATTGTGTCGCGGCGGCTTTTTGCAGATGCTCTTCGGCTTTACGGGCGTCAGGCAGCACCATCTTGCCTTCGTAATACAGGCGACCGAGCAACAGTTCGGCACGTGGCTGATCGGCGGCGCGGCCGTTGTCCAGGTATTCCATCATCTTGTCGACGTCGCCCAGTTCGGGGTAGTCGTAGAGCAATTGCGCCAGGCTCACCCACGACGCGGGGTAGGCCGGGGCGATTTTTTCCAGCAGTTGCTGGGAGGTCTTTTCGTCCGGCTTGCCCAGGGTCGCGTCGGACAACACCCGCGCCACGCTGTCGACGCGCTGTGCAGTGACGGAACCCACGGCATAACCCTTTTGCATCTGGTCCAGCAACGCAGCCTGTTTGTCGGTCGCGTCCTGCTTCTGGTACACGGTGGCCAGCTCGACATAGCAGACGTCGGTGGTGGCCAGCGCCTGTTTGCAGATGCTTTCCACTTCTGCCAGATGCTGGTCGTAGGTGCCTTGTGTGCGGTACAGGAGGACCTGCGCCAGACCGGCTTCCGGGTAACCTTGTGCGCGCCACTGGCTGATTTTCTGCTGGGCGTTCACGTTCGGGAAGCTGTGCGGGTATTGCAGGTACAGCATCGCCAGCGGAATCAACGTGCCTTGCTCGCCATTGGCGAAGGCCTTTTTCAGCAGGTCTTCGGCTTCGTGCTGTTCAGCTTCGGTGGAGTTCGGCTTGACCGCCAGCAGCTTGCCCAGACGCGATTGCGCACGGGGCGAGGTGTCCGCTGCGGCGCGATAGGTCGCCTCGGCCTGCTTGATCAGTTCAGGGTCGCGGGTGCCAACCTGAATGTCTGCCAGGCCAACCTGTGCATCGCTATAGCCCAGGTCCGCCAGTTGCCGATAGTTCTGCTCCGCGACCGCAGTGTCTCCGCGTTTCAGGGCCTCATTGGCCAGGCGTTGATCAGGCAGACCGGCACAGCCGCTGATGCCGATCGCAATCGCCAGGCTCAATAACGTAGGGGCTGACAAGCTTCGTAGTGGGCTAGCCATGTTTAGAAACCTACCGCCGTGGCTTTATCGATCAGCCAGTTCAGCGAGGGACCACGGTCGCTGACCACTTCCACCGGACGGCCGGCCAGGTTGCTGTTGATCGAGTCGTCAGGCTTGATCTGCACGCGGATGTCCGACGACAGATCAACCGGGTTCAGGCTGGTCGCGCTGACGATCTGACCGCCGTGGGTGCCTGGCTCGCCGGCCACCTGGAAGTTGACGCGAGCACCAGGCTGCACATCGGAGAACTGGCGATAGGTGAAGCGGGCATCGACGTTGGCAGCCACGTTGCGCGGGGTCAGCTGGAAGATCACCTGACCTTTCGAGGCGTACTGACCGTCGGCTACCAGTTGCTTGCCGACCACGCAATCGCATGGGCTGGTCAAGGTGCCTGCCATCTGGCGACCGAACAGTTCTTCGATCTTGGCCGGCTGCATTTCGTCAGGGTCCAGGTTGCCCTTGAGCATTTCCAGCATGTTGGTGCTGAACGAGGCGAGCGGGGCGCCCTTGGCAACAAAACCATCCGCGCCGACCAGGCTGGACACCGTGCCTTCGCGTGGCATGGTCACGTCGGTGGTGGGCACGCTGACCAGACCTGCGGTGGAGTGGCTGACGAAGTACATGCCGTACACCGACTTGAAGACAAACCCGAAGGCCGCCAGGCCGACGATGAAGATACCGGCGCTGAAGACCACGGCGCGCAGACGACCGAACGCGGTCATGCCGCTGCCGCCATCCTTGATCTTGCGGGCCTTGGTGAAGTTGTCGCGCTGCAGGGTCGCCAGCACTTCGCCCATGCTGACGACTTCGCCGCTCAGGTGGGAGGTGATCAGGTGGCGCAGGGTCGAGATGTCCTGTGCGTCGAGGTTCTGGAACTGCGCGCCAACGCGACCGGCCGCCGCGTCAAAGGAGCGGACCTGGATTTCCACGTCCATCGCCAGACCGAGGTTGTCGATCACAAATTGCAGACGACCCTTGTAAACCTGGCCGACGGTCAGTGGGTGGTCGCCCACGTTGAACGCCAGACCGCCTGCGGACAGGTCATCGACCTTGGCATCGATCGTCGCGCGGTCATTGCCTGTCAGACGGATTTTGGCTGGAATCCGGACGCGTGCGTGTTGACGCTGAGCTTCGGATTCGTGGACGACATTCACATTCACGGCGGTATTCATGGCGGTAATTCCTGAGTAATCGAGTTGATCCATTAGTCCGGCTGAGGCTCGTTCAAACCATTGTCAGCAGTACTGCAACGAAAATGCTTCCAGCCGAAAACGTCATGGTTCGAGACGACCAGGTGTTGAACCACCCCTGGAAGCTGGCCATGTCGCGGCTAAGTTTGGTGTCCTGGCGGGTCCAGGACTGGCGGTCGAGGCGAAAGAAAACGTAGATCTTCATCAGCGCGCCAACAATCTGGTTGTAATAGAGAATCACCGGGTAGGCCGGTCCGATCGAGTGCCCGCTAAGGGACAGCAACAACGTGAGAATCAAACGGGTAATACCGATCCACAGCAGATAAACCAGCAGGAATTCGAAGCCGTACTTGAACATCGCGATCACGGCAACGGTGAGGCCCAGCAGGGAGGTCCACATCGACACGCGCTGGTCGAACAGCACGATGCTGGTAAACACGCCCAGACGACCGACGCCCAGGCCAAGGGCCCGAGAGTTCTGGCGCAGGTTGTTGCCGTACCAGCGATACATCAGTTTGCGGCTGGCCTTGAGAAAGCTCTTCTCCGGCGGGTGCTCAACGGTGTTGATCGCGGCATCGGGCACGTAGAAGGTGTCGTAGCCCAGGCGCATCAGGCTGAACCAGCTGGACTTGTCGTCGCCGGTCAGGAACTTGAAGCGGCCCAGACGCCAGTGCTGCAGCGAATCGCTTTCAACGTCGGCGATGAAGGCGGGGTCGGTGACCACGGTGGCGCGGAACACCGACATCCGGCCGGTCATCGTCAACACGCGCTTGGACAAAGCCATGGAGCACATGTTGATGTGACGCTGGGCGAAACGCAGTTTGTGCCACTCGGCCATGATGTAGCCGCCGCGCACTTCGCAGAACTCATTGGTGGTCAGGCCGCCGACATTTTCGAACAGCTGGAACCAGGGCACGGTCTTGCGCACGACGCCTTCGCTGAGCACGGTGTCGCCATCGACCACCGCAACCACGGCGCGGTCGTCCGGCATGTGCCGCGAAATCGCCCGGAAACCGAAGGCCAGGCCGTCACGCTTGCCGGTGCCGGCGATGCGCACGAAGTCCAGCTTCACGTGCTCGGGCGGGTTGTGCTTGGCCCACAGCGCCTTGACCAGCAACTCGTCGGACATTTCCACCAGAGAGCAGACCACGGTGGTCGGGTAGCCGCACTCGATGGCTTCACGAATCACCGAGCTGTACACCTGGGCGGTGGTCAACGCGTCAATCCGGAAGCTGGTCACCATGAGAAACACATGGGAGGGATCGGCCGACTTGCCCAGCTTGCGCACCTTGCGACGCAGGTGCGGGTAAACGACATACAAAAACAACATGCCCCGCACAAAGTGCGTTGCCCCCATCGAGTAGCGCCAGATACCGACGATCCCGATCAGGAAAATAAAGTTCTTCGACTGTGAATCGAAGATGCTTGAAGGCAGCGCCATCGCGATGGCAGCCAGCAAGCTTAGATAAAACAGCCAACCTGCGGCATTCAGTAAGCCGTGCTTTAGCCTGAGCATAATGTGTATCCGCTTAGTGAAAAACAGAGGACCGTTGGAGCAAGGCTTGCCCGCGAATCAAAGCAACGCGGTGCGTCAGATAGCCTGCGTCGCCAGCTTCGCGGGCAAGCCTCGCTCCTACAGGAGCCTTACCAGCAAATACCTTCGGTCTGACCGTTTTCTTCGGTCGCGTTGGCCATGAAGCCGACCAGGTCGATGACGCGCTTGCCAGCCGGCGCGTTATTGGCCAGAGCGCGGAAGCGCTCATCGCGGTTACCGAGGATGATCACGTCGGAGTTGTTGATCACTTCGTCGAAGTCCGCGTTGAGCAGGGACGACACGTGAGGGATCTTCGACTCGATGTACTCTTTGTTCGCGCCATGGACACGCGCGTATTCAACGTTCTTGTCGTAGATGCTCAGGTCGAAACCCTTACCGATCAGCATTTCTGCCAGCTCGACCAGCGGGCTTTCACGCAGGTCGTCGGTGCCGGCCTTGAAGCTCAGGCCCAGCAGCGCCACTTTGCGAGAATCGTGGGCCGCGACGATGTCGAATGCGTTCTGTACTTGCGACACGTTGCTGCGCATCAGGGAGTTGAGCAGCGGTGCCTCGACGTCCAGGGAACCGGCGCGGTAGGTCAGGGCGCGGACGTCTTTCGGCAGGCAGGACCCGCCGAAGGCAAAACCAGGGCGCATGTAGTACTGCGACAGGTTGAGGGTCTTGTCCTGGCAAACCACTTCCATCACTTCGCGACCATCAACGCCGACAGCCTTGGCGATGTTGCCGATTTCGTTGGCGAAGGTGACCTTGGTGGCGTGCCACACGTTGCAGGTGTACTTGATCATTTCGGCAACGGCGATGTCCTTGCGGATGATCGGCGCGTCGAGCTCTTCGTACAGCGATTGCAGAACGTCGCCCGACGCCTTGTCGAACTCGCCAATCACGGTCATCGGCGGACGATCGTAGTCGGCAATCGCGGTGCTTTCGCGCAGGAACTCAGGGTTCACGGCGACACCGAAATCGACACCGGCTTTCTTGCCGGAGCAGTCTTCCAGGATCGGGATGACCACGTTGGCGACAGTGCCCGGCAACACGGTGCTGCGAACCACGATGGTGTGGCGGGAGGTCTTGTCACGCAGGACGAAACCGATTTCGCGGCAGACCGACTCAATGTAATCGAGCTCCAGGTCGCCATTCTTTTTGCTCGGGGTACCGACGCAAATCATCGACAGGTCAGTGGCACGAATCGCTTCAGCGAAGTCAGTGGTGCCACGCAATTTGCCGTTCTTGATGCCCTGGTCCAGAAGCTCGCCGAGGCCCGGTTCAACAATGGGTGATTTACCCTGATTGATCAGATCGATCTTGGCGCTAGAGATGTCTACGCCAACAACATCATGACCGCGCGCAGAAAGGCAACCGGCACATACTGCACCGACATAGCCCAAACCAAAGATGCTGATATGCATCGTAATCTCCTCGATTTTTACGCCATTAGTTGGCCGGATATAAATACTGTCATCAACTTTCATGCGCTTGTTTACACAACACATAAATGTCGTTAAACAAGCGCAGGCAACTACAGGCAAAAAATAAGTATGAGGGCCTCAAATAAGGCTGACTCAAATGCTACAGAATGAAGACGCCGGGTAGCCCATGTAAGAATGAATGGGTTCCCGATCTGGGATACGGCATAGCACTCCGGTAAATAGGTCGAGCCGCCTGTCGCGCCTCTGGCTCAAGGGCTTGCCCTTGGTCAGTCATGTCCTGCTCGATGGGTGGTCAGGCCCCGGTATGGTGCTCGCCTGATGTTCAGCAACTAGTTTGGTGCGTGACTCCCTTTACGTACCGCGTCGACCCCTTGGGCCTAAACTCGTTGGGCAACTTCCAGATACGTCTCAAGTCCATGTAAGAGATGTCTTACAGGCGGACGTGAATTGTTACGGGATGTAGGAGCGCTGTATTTCGAGATAAGTTCCTGGCCATTCGTCCTCTTTTTGAGATTTTCTCGAACGCGGCTGGAAAATGAGGTAGTTGCAGGGTGCTAGCACTAAGCCCCAACCCCTAGTTATAGGGCCCTTGCGCTAGATATGTATAAAATTGCCATCACTAGATAAAATCAAAGTGCCACTATGAAAATAAGGTGTTAAATTTTTGAGACTTTCGAAGTCGCCGGAAACTTGCCTTTATATTGGCGCCAATAAGCCGTCAAAAGACGGCTCTGCACGAGGAATTTTTAATCAAATTCGGACGCACGATGACGACGCGACACCTCAAACGGATCCAATCAAGCCTCCGGGGTGTCCCGCAGGAACACAAAGGTGTCTTTTTTGGAGTGCTCGGCGCTGAAGCGATAGCCACTTACGTCGAACTGTTTCAGGGCATCGGGGTGTTTGATGCGCTCCGAAATGACAAACCGGCTCATCATCCCCCGCGCTTTTTTCGCGTAGAAGCTGATGATCTTGTATTGGCCGTTTTTCAGGTCACGGAATTCGGTGTTGATCACGCGCGCTTTCAAGTCCGGGCGCCGGACCGCTGAAAAGTACTCGTTGGAGGCCAGATTCAGCAGGACGTCATCACCCTGTGCGGCCAGCGCTTCATTGAGCCATTCGCTGATGCGCGATCCCCAGAAGGCATACAAGTCTTTGCCGCGAGCGTTGGCCAGTTTGGTGCCCATTTCCAGACGGTACGGCTGCATCAGGTCCAGCGGCCGCAGCAGGCCGTACAAACCCGACAGCATGCGCAGGTGCTTCTGCGCGTAGTTCAGATCAGCCTTGGTCAGGGTTTCAGCTTGCAAACCGGTGTACACGTCGCCCTTGAATGCCAGCAGTGCCTGCTTGGCGTTATCGGGAGTGAAGGCCGGGTTCCAGCTGCCGAAGCGTGCGGCGTTGAGGCCCGACAGTTTGTCGGAGAGGTGCATCAACTCGCCGATCTGGGCGGGCGTCAGTTCTCGGAGTTGGGTGATCAGCTCCTGAGAATGATCCAGGTATTGCGGTTGCGTGTAGCGATCGGTAATCGGCGGGGTTTCAAAATCGAGTGTTTTTGCGGGGGAAATCACCATCAGCATGCGGTTGTCTCCTTTAATCGTGCGGCGATTCTAGAGGTTGTGCGCAGGTGACTCCAGCTATGGTGGCAATAGGGACTCTTTAGGCGTGCGCTTGTCCGCGATCGCGTCAGGTCAGTCAGCGCATTCGGCAAAGACGAACCGCAATCGCGGGCAAGCGCGCTCCTACAACGTGGAGGCCAACTGCGGTGTGCCAGGCAAGACACTTCGCGAACAAGTTCGCGCCTGCAGAGGGGTTCGCCTTATAGTGCCAACGCTTATTCCAATGTTGATGATCAGGGTAGGGAGCCGTTGTTTTGCGCACAGTTTTATTGATCGCAGCCTGTCTGGTCGGGCTCACTGCGCAGGCCGCGCCTGTGGAAGTCGCGACGCTTGATCGCAGCGTCTGGCCCGAAGCGTTGGTCACTCCGCAACTATTCGATGTCGCCTCGCGCGCCGAGATTCTCGGTTTTGCCCACCAGCTGCTGGAAAGCGAGCAACTGGAGGAAAGGCAGCTCGCCGCGCGCCTCGGTCTGCGGCAGATCAACCTGGCCTCGATCAACGTCATCCGCACCCGCTTGTGGACGCGCCTGTTCGAGAACTACCAGTTCGCGCAAAAAAGCTGTGATCAGGATGCCTCGTTCTGTGTGCTGGTGGACGACCTGCCGATGCTGCGCCAGCGCGCCGGGGAATTTCAGGTGGCGGACGACTCCTTTTACGCGCGGTGGGCAGCGCCCGCGGCGGCGTTCAATCAGCGCTACCTGAGCGAATTGCTGCGCATGGCGGCCCTGTTCCCCGTCACCAGCAGCGAAATCGAGCGCTACAACTCCGATGAGCTCAGTGGCGAGGAAATGCCTGATCGCACCTTCCTTCTCAATTTCGACAGCGGCCCCACGGTGGCCGACGGCGCCACTGACTGGCTGGCGGACTTCATGCGCCAGCAAAAAATCAACGCCACGTTCTATGTGCTGGGCAAATCCCTGCAGACCCGGCTGGACGCCAGTTCAGCTGCTGCGCTGCAGACACTCTATAAACAGCAGTGCGTTGGCATCCAGGGCTGGGAGTACCGTTCGCATGCCCACTGGGCCGATTGGCAGGACTCCATCACCCGCAGCGCGGCCCTGGTGCAGCAAACCCTGCCGGACAATTTCGTCCCGCTGTTTCGCCCGCCGTACGGTCATCGACGCGCCGACAGCGCCGGGTTTTTCCGCGATCAGCAGTTAAGCGTGGCGCTCTGGAACATTGACGCCCAGGACAGCACCGGCCAGCTGGACGCCGAACAAACCTCACAGCGCGTATTGACGCTGATGCTGCTGTGGCGCAAAGGCACGCTGGTGTTCCATGACGCAAACAAGATCGCGCAGCAGGCGGTGCCGTGGTTGATGGCCAACACGGCGCAGTCAGGTGTGATTTGGGAGGACTGTCATATTTACCCGCAGCAGCTGTCGGACGAATCCGAAACAGTGATGCCCGATGACACAGAGCAGGAAGAACCCGGCGAGCAAGCGCCAGAAGATGAGCCGCAAGTGCCGTCAGAACAGCCGGATGGGCCCGTAGATCAAGGGGATGAGTGAATAAGGAGGGGGACAAGCGCTGGATTTGCCGAGGATTTTGCCCCGACCGGACTTCCGACTGTAAACGCGTGCGAAGCGTCCGCCAAGGGCTATTCGTCATGCTGAGAAATAAACATCAAAACCCGGAAAAATACTTTTTTATGTCATGGGTTTTGCGGTATTACGACAGTAGACCGCCGAACCCTGCAACACAGGTGGCGTCACCCAGACTCCACTTTGCGCATTTCTTTCCTGCCTCAAGGAAAGTGTTTCGGCGGCCTTTCTGTAGCGCAGTATCGTTGTGTGCTGCGCTATCTGGCTTCTAATAAGGTGAGCGAGTATGGATGACCACGGACGCACCCCTTCCTCTAACCAGCCAATCCTCTACGTGCTCGATACCAACGTCTTGATTCACGATCCAAACGCGCTGCTCAATTTCGAAGAACACCACGTCGCCATCCCCATGACCGTCCTGGAAGAACTGGACAAGCTCAAGGCGGGCAAGCATTCGGTTGCTGCCGAGTGCCGTCAGGCCATTCGACTGATCGACAAGACACTCGGCGAAGCGACCCCGGAGGAGGTCGAAAAAGGCGTACCGATCGATCGCGGTACAGGCGTGCTCAAGGGTTATCTGTCCATCCTGATGACCAAGCGCGAAGAGCCCAACAGCCTGCTGCCCGAGCACCTGAACGACAACATCATCATCAACCAATTGATTGACCTGCACGCCCGTAAAACGGACTTGCGTATCGTGCTGGTCACCAAAGACATCAATATGCGCCTCAAGGCCCGTGCGTGTGGGATCGCGGCCGAGGACTACAGCACCGACCAACTGGTGGACGACGTCGCCCTGTTGTCGCGCGGCTATCAAAACATGACCGGTTCGTTCTGGGACCGGGTCAGCAAGGTCGACACCCGTCAGGAGCGCGGCCGCACCTGGCACCGCGTGCAACTGTCCGAAGCCCTGCCGCCGATGCACATGAATGAATTCATCATTGATGAGCAAGGCTTTGTCGGCTGGGTCAAAGGGGTCAAGGCCGATGAGTTGCTGATTCTGGACATGCATCAGGAACCGTTGATGCACCAGGAAGCCTGGGGCCTCAAGCCGCGGGACATCTACCAGGGCCTGGCGCTTTTTGCGTTACTGGACCCCGATATCCATCTGGTCAATCTGTCCGGCGCGGCAGGTTCCGGTAAAACCATCCTGGCCCTGGCCGCTGCCATCGAGCAGACCATGGTCACCAAGCGCTATCGCCGCATCATCGCCACCCGCAGCGTGCAGGGGCTGGACCAGGAGATCGGCTTTCTGCCCGGCACCGAGGCTGAAAAAATGGAGCCATGGCTGGGGGCGATCACCGACAACCTGGAAGCCCTGCACATGGATGACGAGAACACCCATGGCAGCGTCGATTACATCCTGAGCAAAGTGCCGCTGCAGTTCAAATCCCTCAACTACATCCGGGGCCGCAGTTTCCAGCAAAGCCTGATCCTGATCGACGAGTGCCAGAACCTCACGCCGCACCAGATGAAAACCATCATCACCCGGGCCGGCGCCGGCTCGAAGGTGGTCTGCCTGGGTAACCTGGCGCAGATCGACACCCCCTACCTGTCGGCCACCAGTTCGGGGCTGACCTACCTGACGGAGCGCTTCAAGGATTTCCCCAACGGCGTGCACATCACCCTGCAAGGGGTGCCACGCTCGATCCTGGCTGAGTATGCGGAGAGTCATTTGTAAACAACCCGCTGCATAACCCTGTAGGAGCGCGCTTGCCCGCGATTGCGATCTGTCAGTGACCCTTATGTCATCTGACACACCGCTATCGCGGGCAAGCGCGCTCCTACAGTTCACTGCACACAAGCGCTACAATCCCCGCTCCTGCTCAGGAGTACCAATGTGCTGACTCATCTCGATTCCCAAGGTCGCGCCAATATGGTCGACGTCACCGAAAAAGCCGTGACGTTCCGTGAAGCCGTGGCCGAAGCGCGCGTGCGCATGCTTCCTGAAACCCTGCAAATGATCGTCTCGGGCGGGCACCCGAAAGGGGATGTGTTCGCCGTGGCGCGCATTGCCGGCATTCAGGCCGCCAAGAAAACCAGTGACCTCATCCCGCTGTGCCACCCGCTGATGCTCACCGGCGTCAAGGTTGAACTCAGCGCCGAAGGCCACGACACCGTCCACATCATCGCCCGGTGCAAGCTGTCGGGGCAGACCGGTGTGGAGATGGAAGCCTTGACCGCCGCCAGTGTGGCGGCGCTGACCATCTATGACATGTGCAAGGCCGTCGATCGCGGCATGGTCATCGAGCAGGTGCGTCTGCTGGAGAAACTGGGCGGCAAAAGCGGTCATTTCGTGGCCGATGAAACGGTGGAGGCGAAATGACCATCCACGTTCAGGTTCAATTCTTCGCCCGGTTTCGCGAAACCCTCGGTACCGAAAGCGAGCGCCTGGAAGGCACGTTCGCCACGATCGACGCAGTCCGCCAGCACTTGCTGGGACGCGGTGGCGTATGGGATGTGCTGTCCGAGCCGAACATCATGTGCGCGCGCAACCAAGAGCTCTGCCAACTGGACGAACCGGTCGAGCAGGGCGATGAAGTGGCGTTTTTCCCCACTGTCACCGGAGGTTGAGCATGGCCGTCCGAGTGCAGGCCACGCCGTTCGATCCCGGCGCTGAGGTCAACGCCCTGCATGCCGCCAATGTCGGTGTCGGTGCGGTGGTGAGCTTCGTCGGTTACGTGCGGGACTTCAACGACGGCCGGGAAGTGGCGGGGATGTTTCTCGAGCACTACCCCGGCATGACCGAAAAGGCCCTGGGCAAGATCGTCGAAGAAGCCCGGCAACGTTGGCCGTTGCTCAAGCTTGAGGTGTTGCACCGGGTGGGCGCGCTCGAGCCGGGCGAGCCGATTGTGTTTGTCGGTGTCGCCAGCGCCCATCGGCAGGCCGCATTCCAGGCCTGCGATTTCGTCATGGATTACCTGAAAACCCGCGCGCCATTCTGGAAGAAAGAAACCACGTCACAGGGGCCGCGCTGGGTGGAAGGGCGTGACAGTGATCATGCGGCGGCCGATCGCTGGAAGTGAGTGCAAGTTGTAGGAGCGCGCTTGCCCGCGATTGCGGTGTGTCAGACGAGATAACCGTGTAGAGACGGAATGCTATCGCGGGCAAGCGCGCTCCTACAGCTAAGCGCGTTTGTTCGAATCGCTCGACAGATTCATGGCGCCAGAAAGGCGGCATAGGTGTTGACGTCAGTAGTGGGTCCCCTTACGATTGCGGCCGTTGATATCACAGTGATGTCACGAAGGACGATCACATCGCCTTCGAGGATTTGGCAGTTTGGAGATTCATGTGAAATCGCTACAGCGCGTTTTGTTATCAGGGATGACAGCGGCCACGTTGGCGTTGATGGGTGGTTGTGCAACGGAAAGCTCTCGAGCGCTGCCTGTGGAGAAAGTCGAAAGTGCGTCCACTGCTTATGCCGGCGTACGCACGCCCATTGCCGTGGGCAAATTCGATAACCGTTCCAGCTACATGCGCGGGATTTTTTCCGACGGCGTTGATCGACTCGGCGGCCAGGCCAAGACCATCCTCATCACCCACATGCAGCAGACCCATCGCTTCAGCGTGATGGACCGCGACAACATGGTCGAGATCGGTCAGGAAGCCGCGTTCAAGAACAAGGCTCAGCAGATCAAGGGCGCTGACTTCGTCGTCACGGGCGACGTGACCGAGTTTGGCCGCAAAGAAGTCGGCGATCAGCAATTGTTTGGTTTGCTGGGCCGTGGCAAACAGCAGATTGCCTACGCCAAGGTTGCGCTGAACATCGTCAACATCAACACCTCTGAAGTGGTTTATTCGACTCAAGGTGCTGGCGAATACCAACTCTCCAATCGCGAAATCATCGGCTTCGGCGGCACCGCCAGCTACGACTCGACGCTCAACGGCAAGGTCCTGGACCTGGCGATGCGTGAGGCGGTGAACAGCATGGTGCGCGCTATCGACAGCGGCGCCTGGAAACCAACGACTAACTGATTCACAGGGAAGTGTCAGCATCATGGCAAAGAAAATGATCGGGTTGCGGGTGATCGCGGCCGTCGCGGCAACCGTGTGGCTGGGTGGCTGTGTGCAACAGCCCAAGACGTTGTACCAATGGGGCAGCTACCAGCCTGAGGTGTACGAGTACTTCAAGGGCGAGCCTAAGGAAGTGCAGGTCGCCAAGCTGGAAGAAGACTTGCGAAAGATCCGCGCGACAAACGGCAACCCGCCGCCGGGTTATCACGCGCAACTGGGCATGCTGTATGGCGGCCTGGGCAAGGATGACCAGATGGTTCAGGAGCTGCGCACCGAGAAAGCGCTGTTTCCGGAGTCGGCAACGTACATGGATTTTCTGCTTAGAAACGTCAAGACAGGAGTCGCCTCCAAATGAGCGCACGTTATCTGAAACTCTCAGCCTGTCTGCTGGCTGCAACCGTTCTGGGTGGCTGCGTCGCACCGAAAGCCTCTGTCGATTATTCGGCGTTCAAGGAAAGCAAACCGCGTTCGATCCTGGTGATGCCGCCGGTCAACGAGTCGCCTGACGTCAAGGCCACCTATAGCCTTTACTCCCAGGTGACGTTCCCGCTGGCGGAGGCGGGGTACTACGTTCTGCCGGTTGGATTGGTCGATGAGACGTTCAGGCAGAACGGTCTGACCAACGCCACGGACATTCAGGAAACATCGCCCGCCAAGCTGCGTGAGATCTTCGGCGCTGATTCGGCCCTGTACATCAAGGTGACTCAGTACGGCACCACCTATATGGTCATCAGCAGCCAGACCCTGGTGACGGCGACCGCCAGACTGGTGGACCTGCGCACCGGCACGACGCTGTGGACCGGTACCGCCGGTGCCTCCAGCGATGAGGGCGGCAACAACAGTGGTGGCGGCTTGATCGGCATGCTGATCACCGCTGCGGTGAAGCAGATTATTAACAGCTCTACTGACGCGGCCCATCCGATTGCCGGTATTGCCAGCGCTCGTCTGTTGTCCGCGGGTCATCCAGCGGGCCTGCTGTACGGACCACGCTCGCCCAAGTACGGCACTGACTGAAGATCTGCCCCTTCTCGGGTTGCGCGCATCAATCTGTAGCAGCCAACGTGTTGGCGAAGCGGCTTGTCAGGCAAGCCTAAAACGCTTCGCGAACACGTTCGCTTCTACAGTTACCTGCGTGTTTCAACGATGCGTCAGGCCGATTAACGTATCGGCCACATGGCGAGTGCGCTGGGCCGTGCCTGCCGTCTGCTGGCTTGAGCCTTCGAGTTCTGCCAGCAGGCCGGTGAGCGTGCCCACTTCGGTGGATTGATGCTCGATGTGCTCAGCCACTTTACGGATCTCGCTGCTCAGCCGGTCGATGTCCGAACCGATCTCGGTGGCGTTTTGCGTAGTCTTCTCGGCGAGTTTGCGCACCTCGTCTGCCACGACGGCAAAACCTCTGCCCATCTCGCCGGCACGCGCCGCTTCAATCGCGGCATTAAGTGCCAGCAAGTTGGTCTGCCCGGCAATCTGCTGGATCACCTGCACGATGGACTGAATGCGCAGGCTCGACTGGGCCAGCTCCCGAGAACTCAACACCACGTCATCCGCTTGCCCTGCCAGGGCATTCACCGTCGCACTGGCTTTGCCGATGACGCCCCCTTGCTGGTCGATGGTGCCACCCAGTTCGTCCATGGACACATGCAACTCGCCGGAGTAACGCTGCAGCTGAGTCGAGATGTCCGCTTGATCCGCGTGTGCCTGATGCAGCACCTCGCCCAGATCCGATAGCCCGGAGAAGACCGGCTTGATGTGCTCGTCCAGGCCTTTGGTGTCGATGGCCGAATTGAAGTTGCGCAGCTTGAACTGTTCGATCTGCTTGACCACCACATGGTTAAGCCCGGAGAGCTTCTTGATCTGGCGGCGCAGGAAAAACGCTTTGAACTCACCGTAGTAGGCGATGAAGTTATCGATGTAATCGTCGCTGAAGCTGGCGTTGTCTGGCACCCGGAAGAAGAACACGGCCGTCAGGGTCTGATTCAGGTTCAAGCCCAGGATCTCGCCGAAGGTCGAGAAGCCGACGACGGGGGTCTTGCCGAACACGCCACCCATGCGGCCCAGTTCGGCGCCGTTGTTGAGGCGGCGCAGGATGCAGTCGCTCAATAAGCCCACCAGCGGGGTGCCTTGCTTGTTGCGCAGGAATTTCGCGAAGTCCTCGCGCGTGGTATCCACCAGCGGCGTACGCTTGACCATCACCAGCTCTTCGCCGGGCGCCACGTCACAGAACAGATAAATGCGCTGGCTCTGCTGGTCGATCCTGGCGATGGAGCGCACGAACAATTCGTCGCCCACGCGAATGGCGAACGAGTAATTGGCCAGGTGCCCTTCGAGTTGATCAGGCAGGCAGCTGAATTTTTCGCAGAGCGCCGTCACCATGCTGGTGATTTCCCCACGGGCGTTGATCACCTGACTGATGTAACGCTCTTCCAGGGACGCGGTCAGCACGCTCAGGCTGAACGGTGTCGGCTCGAAGTTCTGGCTTTTGAACACGCCGAACCGGGTGTTTTTTGCGCTCTTGAGAAACACCACCTGGGCGTGGTTGACGTAGGTGCGTTTGCCGTCGTGGATCGCGGTGGTCTTGAAGTCGCTTTTGCCACCCGCCGAACCACCGACGAACAGGCACGGGAAGCGGCCCGACTCGTAAAGGGCTTCCATGAAAAACGATTCGGACGCCGATAACCCGTCGAACGTGACGTAGGCCAGCGTGTCCCGGTGATCAATGACCGTCGACACCGGGGTGCGTTTGATTGAATCCACCAGTTTTACCAGCCGCTCGCGCATGGGCAGCGCGCGCCCCTGACCGCGAATGTCTTCGCTGTGCAGGGGGATGTGTACGCATTCGGCTGACGCGATGACGCTGGCGTCAAACATGGCCAGCACGATCCTGTCCCACGTATTGCCGGTGGCGCAGTAAAGGCCATCGCCTGCCGAATGCAGCTCACCCGAGGTGGTGCACAGGCTCAGTGTGGCGTTGGGAAATCGCTGGGCGATTGCGCGAGCCGCCTGCTCCAGGTCGACATGCGGTGACACGAAGCCGGTCAGGTAAACAGGCTCGAAACGCAGGGCCGCCAGTTGAGCACTCAGCTCTCTGGCGGTGGTCACGACCGTCAGCACGCCGGTTTTGTCGGAGGCGATTGACTTGAATCGAGAAAAGAAACTCATGAGCGATATCCAATAAGTAAAGGCCTTGAAGACCTTCTATTGGCTGAGCTATCGGCTTGGGAGGGTAAAAGCTGAGATCTGGCGTCAGACCGTTTGGCGGATCATCCCCGAAAGAGGCGCCGATCTGTGGGGATATACCCCCGCTGCGCGGCAATGAGCGTCGCCGCGAGCGGAACGGGGGATTACTCGACGGCAGGTTCAGATTTGGGCTGACGCACCACCGCACGCAACAGATGCGTCGGCGGGGTTTCGCAGCTGATCTTGCGACCGAGCTTTTCTTCGATGGCCGGCAACTGATAGGAGTCATCTTCCCCGGCGAAGCTGATCGACACGCCATCGGCGCCCGCGCGACCGGTACGGCCGATACGGTGGACGTAGTCGTCCGGCACTTCCGGCAGCGTGAAGTTGATCACATGGCTGATGCCATCGATGTGAATCCCGCGACCGGCGACATCGGTGGCCACCAGCACGCGAATCTTGCCTTCGCGAAAGCCTTCCAGGGTCTTGATGCGTTTGTGCTGCGGCACATCGCCCGAGAGCTGCGCCGCGTTCACACCGTCACGCACCAGGCGTTCTTCGATGCGCCGCACTTCATCCTTGCGGTTGGCGAACACCATCACCCGCGCCCAACCGTTGTCGGTGACGAGGTTGTACAGCAGCTTGTATTTGTCGGCACCGGCCACGGCGTAAACGTGCTGTTCAACCGTATCGCTGGCGACGTTGAGGGATTCGATTTCGACGATGGACGGGTCCGTGGTCCACTGCTTGGCGAGGTTCATCACGTCTTCGGTGAAGGTCGCGGAGAACAGCAGGGTCTGACGCTCGCCCTTGTGCGGGGTCTGGCGAATGATCGAACGCACCTGCGGGATGAAACCCATGTCGAGCATGCGGTCGGCTTCGTCCAGGACCATGACTTCGACCATGTCCAGGTGCACTTCGCCGCGCTGGTTGAAGTCCAGCAAACGACCGGGCGTGGCCACCAGGATGTCGCAGTGGCGGGCTTCAAGCTGCTTGAGTTGCTTGTCGAAATCCATGCCGCCCACGAACGTCATGACGTTAAGGCCGGTGTACTTGGTCAGCAGCTCGGCGTCTTTGGCGATCTGCACCACCAGCTCGCGGGTGGGCGCAATGATCAGCGCACGTGGCTCGCCCATGTAGCGTTCCTTGGGCGGTGGCGTCTGCTGCAACTGGGTGATGATCGAGATCAGGAACGCGGCGGTCTTGCCGGTGCCGGTCTGCGCGCGGCCAATGGCGTCCTTGCCCTTGAGCGTGAAGCCCAGAACGCCCGCCTGGATCGGCGTGCAGTACGGGAAGCCCAGGTCGTGGATGGCGTGCATCAATTCCGGGGACAGATCGAAATCGTGAAAGCGGGTCTTGCCTTCTTGCGGTTCTACGGCGAAATCTTCGAGCTTCCACGGCACCACGGGCGGTTTGGGCGCAGCGGGTGCGCGTTCGCGGCGTGGGCGTTCAGCTTTTGGCTCAACCGGTTTGGCTTCACCCGGCGCGGCATGACGGGCGGGCGGGATGGTCTCGGCTGGCAAGGCGACAGGCGCTGCAACTGCGGCGGTTCGCTCGCGCTGTACGCCTTCGATAGGGCTTTTGGCGACGGGGAGGGGAGCGGCTGCGGCGGACGCGAGCTGCTCAGCCTCGCTCTTGCCGAACATCTTTTTAAGTGCTTTGAGCACGGTCATCTCGTCAATTGATTAAGGAATGTACGCCGGGCAGTGTAAAGCAAGAACAGGGCCCGGCGTAGTGCCATACCAAATATGCTGAACAAATGAAAGGTCAGCGTGTCGCCTGGCGCAGCCGATCCCCGAGCCAGACGCCTATGTCGGCAATCTCTTGCGGTAACACTTCGTGCCCCATTGGGTATTCCTGCCATGTTGCGGTGACGCCCTGAGCCGTCAAGTGCTCATAAGCGGTGCGTCCCATGGCGTGCTGGACGACGCCGTCGTTCGAGCCATGCAGGCAATACACCGGAATCCTTTGCTGACTGGCCGACAGGGTCATGTCGTCCGAAAAGGTGGGTGCGTAGGTGGACAGCGCCAGCACGCCGCCAAGCGAGCCCTGCCAGCGCAGAAAGGCCGCATGCAGCACCACCGCGCCACCTTGCGAGAACCCGGCGAGGAAGATGCGCGCCGGGTCGATGCCGCTGTCACGCTGCGCCTCAATCAGATCAAGCACCCGCTGGGCCGAGGCTTCCAGCTGATCGGCGTCGATGGCGCGGGCCGGACTCATGGCCTTGATGTCGTACCAACTGGGCATTTCGTAGCCGCCGTTGATGGTCACGGCCTGAGTGGGCGCCTGCGGCAGCACGAAGCGCGTGGTCAGTAGCGACCGCTGCAAAGCCTCGGCCACGGGCATGAAATCAAAACGATCCGCGCCCAGGCCATGCAGCCAGATAACACAGGCGTCGGCTGCCTTTTCGGGTTGCAGAATAAGGGGTTCGCTCATGAGTGCTCCAATTGTGTGCGTGGTGTCCATCGGTGCGCGTTAAAGCGGTGCGCGCCGGCGTTCGAAGATGAATCAAGATGTCGCAAGACTACAAGTTTAGCGCTTGACCTGTCGCTAATTCGACAATGCCAGCATGGTGGTACGGGCTTTGCTACAAAACCTGCGGAGTGAAAGCGCTCACCTGTGTCGGTAACACTAACAGGCAACTGGATAGTGCCGTCCGGGGCGGCAAGGAGTCCATTCGGGAGGACTCCAGGCACGATTCGTCTCAGGCCCGCAGGGTCAGGGAACATCAGGGAGCTGAAGTCCGCAGGCCAGACATGACGCTGTAACACGGTTGACGAGATGATCTCGCGCCGGTAGCAGCTTCAGGCCTTGCGTCGAGTGACCCAAAAATATGCCAGCACGGGTTATCAACGCCTCACAAGGGTGCGACGGGACTAAAGCTCCTACACAACAAAGAGCAAACTGGAGGTTTGAATGAAGATGTTGAAATCCACCCTGGCCGTAGTGGCCGCCGCCGCAGCGCTTGGTATCACCGGGTTCGCTCAAGCGGGCGCGAAACTGGATGCCATTCAGAAGAAAGGCTTCATCCAGTGCGGCGTCAGTGACGGTCTGCCAGGTTTCTCGGTTCCGGACGCAAGTGGCAAGATCCAGGGCATCGACGCCGACTTCTGCCGCGCTGTTGCCGCTGCAGTGTTTGGCGACGCGACCAAGGTCAAGTTCAGCCAGTTGAACGCCAAGGAGCGCTTCACCGCGCTGCAATCCGGCGAAATCGACATCCTGTCGCGTAACACCACCTGGACCAGCTCCCGCGACGCGAGCATGGGCCTTGTATTCCCGGGCTTCGTGACTTATTACGACGGCGTTGGCTTCCTGGCCAACAGCAAGCTGGGCGTGAAAAGTGCCAAGGAACTGGACGGTGCGACCATCTGTATTCAAGCCGGTACCACTACCGAGCTGAACGTGTCGGACTACTTCCGCGCCAACAACCTGAAATACACCCCAATCACCTTCGACACCTCCGATGAAAGCGCCAAGTCGCTGGAATCCGGTCGTTGCGACGTGCTGACCTCCGACAAATCGCAGCTTTACGCACAGCGCTCCAAGCTGGCCAAACCGACCGATTACGTCGTTCTGCCTGAAACCATCTCCAAAGAACCTTTGGGTCCGGTCGTTTCCCGTGGTGACGAAGAGTGGACCACCATCGTTCGCTGGGTTGGCTACGCACTGTTGAACACTGAAGAAGCGGGCATCACCTCGAAAAACGTTGAAGCCGAAGCCAAGTCCACCAAGAACCCGGACGTCGCTCGTCTGCTGGGTGCCGACGGTGACTACGGCCCACAGCTGAAACTGAAGAAAGACTGGGTTGTTCAGATCGTCAAGCAAGTCGGTAACTACGGCGAGATCTTCGAGAAGAACCTGGGCAAAACCACTCCTCTGGCCATTGATCGCGGTCAGAACGCTCTGTGGAACGCTGGCGGCATTCAATACGCACCACCTGTGCGTTGATTGACCTGCACCCGGCCACTTGAAACGTGGCTGGGTGCTTCGTTCCAATTTTTACCGGGGCACTCCATGCAAAATCAAATCAGCGCACCAAAGCAGAGGCTGACCCTCAGCGATCCCAAAGTGCGCGCGTGGCTATTTCAGATAATCACGGTTATCGCTGTAGTCGCGATGGGTTGGTATCTGTTCGATAACACCCAAACCAACCTGCAACACCGGGGTATTACCTCAGGTTTCAGTTTTCTGCAAAACAGCGCCGGCTTTGGCATCGCGCAGCATCTGATTTCCTTCACGGAATCGGACAGTTACGCGCGCGTATTCCTCATCGGTCTGTTGAACACCCTGCTGGTGACGTTCATCGGTGTAATTCTGGCAACCCTGCTGGGATTCGTCGTCGGTGTCGCCCGCCTGTCCAACAACTGGATCATCAACAAGCTGGCCACGGTTTACGTCGAAGTCTTCCGTAACATCCCGCCGCTGCTGCAGATCCTGTTCTGGTATTTCGCGGTATTCCTCACGCTGCCGGGTCCGCGTGCGGCTCATGGTTTCCTCGGCTCGTTCTTCGTCAGCAGCCGTGGCTTGAACATGCCGGCCGCCATCACCAATGATGCAACCGCGCCGTTCCTGATCAGCATTGTGCTGGCCATCGTCGCGATCGTGCTGATGGCACGCTGGGCAAACAAGCGTTTTGAAGCCACGGGTGTGCCGTTTCACAAGTTCTGGGCCGGTCTTGCCCTGCTCATTGTGATCCCGGCGTTGTGCGCGTTGATCTTCGGCTCTCCCGTGCATTGGGAACTGCCCGAGCTCAAGGGCTTCAACTTTGTCGGCGGTTGGGTGTTGATCCCGGAACTGCTGGCCCTGACCCTGGCGTTGAGTGTGTACACGGCAGCGTTCATCGCTGAAATCGTGCGTTCGGGCATCAAGTCCGTCACCCACGGCCAGACCGAAGCGGCGCGTTCGCTGGGTCTGCGTCCCGGCCCGACGCTGCGCAAGGTCATCATCCCGCAAGCGATGCGTGTGATCATCCCGCCGCTGACCAGCCAATACCTGAACCTGGCGAAGAACTCCTCGCTGGCGGCCGGTATCGGTTACCCGGAAATGGTTTCGCTGTTCGCCGGTACCGTGCTCAACCAGACGGGACAGGCAATCGAAGTCATTGCCATCACCATGAGCGTGTACCTGGCGATCAGTATCAGCATTTCCCTGCTGATGAACTGGTACAACAAGCGCATTGCGCTGATCGAGCGGTGAGGAAACGCGCATGACATCCCATACTTTCAAACCCGATATGCCGCCGCCGAGCAAAGTGTTCGGCCCCATGGCATGGATGCGGCAGAACCTGTTCTCCAACTGGTGGAACACGGTCCTGACGCTGTTCGCGATCTACCTGGTCTGGCTGGTCGTGCCGCCATTGTTGAGCTGGGCGATCTTCAACGCCAACTGGGTGGGCACCACCCAGGCCGACTGCACCAAGGCGGGCGCCTGCTGGGTGTTCATCGAGCAGCGCTTCGGCCAGTTCATGTACGGCTACTACCCACAGGAGCTGCGCTGGAGGGTTGACCTGACCGTCTGGCTGGCCATCATCGGTGCTGCACCGCTGTTCCTGAAGATGATGCCGCGCAAGGCGATTTACGGCCTGTCGTTCCTGGTGATCTACCCCATCGTCGCTTACTTCCTGCTGCACGGCGGCGTGTTCGGCATGACTCAGGTGGCGACCAGCCAATGGGGCGGCCTGATGCTGACCCTGGTGATCGCCACCGTGGGTATCGCCGGTGCGTTGCCATTGGGTGTGGTGCTGGCGCTGGGCCGTCGTTCGGAAATGCCGGCGATCCGCGTGCTGTGCGTGACGTTCATCGAGTTCTGGCGCGGCGTGCCGCTGATCACCGTACTGTTCATGTCCTCGGTGATGCTGCCGCTGTTCCTGCCCGAAGGCATGAACTTCGACAAGCTGCTGCGGGCCCTGATTGGCGTGATTCTGTTCCAGTCGGCGTACGTCGCTGAAGTGGTGCGGGGCGGCATGCAGGCCATTCCGAAAGGTCAGTACGAGGCTGCTGCGGCGATGGGCCTGGGTTACTGGCGCCGGATGGGCCTGGTGATTCTGCCGCAAGCCTTGAAGCTGGTGATTCCTGGTCTGGTCAACACCGTGATCGCGCTGTTCAAGGACACGAGCCTTGTGATCATCATCGGCCTGTTCGACTTGCTCAACAGCGTCAAACAAGCTGCCGCCGACCCTAAATGGCTCGGTATGGCCACCGAAGGCTATGTCTTCGCGGCCTTGGTGTTCTGGATCTTCTGTTTCGGTATGTCCCGCTATTCCATGCATTTGGAACGTAAGCTGGACACAGGCCACAAGCGTTAGGAGTTTTGACATGAGTGAAGTTATCACCAAGCCTCTGGGCGCCGAAGGCATGATCCGGATGGAAGGCGTCCATAAATGGTACGGCCAGTTCCATGTGTTGAAAGACATCAACCTGAACGTGCGTCAGGGCGAGCGTATCGTCTTGTGCGGTCCGTCGGGTTCGGGCAAGTCGACCACCATTCGCTGCCTCAACCGTCTGGAAGAGCATCAGCAGGGCAAGATCGTCGTGGACGGCACCGAGTTGACCTCGGACCTGAAACAGATCGAAACCATCCGCCGCGAAGTCGGCATGGTGTTCCAGCACTTCAACCTGTTCCCGCACCTGACCATCCTGCAGAACTGCACGCTGGCGCCGATGTGGGTACGCAAGATGCCGAAGAAGAAAGCCGAAGAAATCGCCATGCACTACCTGGAGCGCGTACGCATTCCGGAACAGGCGCACAAGTTTCCCGGCCAACTCTCTGGCGGTCAGCAGCAGCGTGTGGCGATTGCCCGTGCCTTGTGCATGAAGCCCAAGATCATGCTGTTCGACGAACCGACCTCGGCCCTTGACCCGGAAATGGTCAAAGAGGTGCTCGACACCATGGTCGGCCTGGCCGAAGAGGGCATGACCATGCTGTGCGTGACCCACGAAATGGGCTTCGCCCGCACCGTGGCCAACCGCGTGATCTTCATGGACAAAGGCGAAATCGTGGAAGAAGCCGCGCCAAACGACTTCTTCGACAACCCGCAAAGCGACCGTACCCGTTTGTTCCTGAGCCAGATCCTGCATTGATCGGCTGAGCACAACGCAACACCCGAAACCCGGACCCAGGTCCGGGTTTTTTTATGCCGCCCCCGCTGTAGAACGGTGATCGAGGTGTATCAGGCAGACCGCGTTGGCAGGGTTTGCTGCCGCTGCGCGCCAGATCGCGGGCAAGCCACGCTCCCACGCCCTCCGGGCAGAAGCAGATCCGCGTGCCCCCAGGCTTTTGATTCTGGCCGACGGTCATGGGAGAAGCGGATCGCCGTGCCCCAAGGCTTTTGATTCTGGCCGCAGGCCGTGGGAGCTGACTTGTCTGCGATGGGGTGCGTAGCGGCCCTGAAACCAGGCGACCGAGGTGTGTCAGGCAAACCGAGTTGGCAGGGTTTACTGCCGCTTCGCGGCAGATCGCGGGCAAGCCACGCTCCCACGCCCTCCGGGCAGAAGCAGATCCGCGTGCCCCCAGGCTTTTGATTCTGGCCGA